>DATKEY010000389.1:0-19270 GCA_035544475.1 Candidatus Dormiibacterota bacterium
AAGTCGTGGAAGACGATCGGGTCGGAGGCTGAGCCGGAGTAGCTGCCGCTCGAGGGCCAGGTCACGGTGCTGCCGTCGGGATAGACGGCGCTCACCGTCGCGCTCACCCCTCCGCCCGGGCTCACGGTGAGCGTCGCCTCCTCGGAACGGCAGGCGCTCCCCCCCTCGCACGGCGCATAGCCCTCGGGGTTGGTCACGTTCGGCGGCGGGGTGACCGTGGTCCGGATCGTGTACGTCCCGGGGGCGGGGACCGCGAAGCTCACGCAGCCGTGGGACAGGCCGGCGCAGTTGCCCTGCTGGAGCGGGCAGCCCGCCGCCGCGGCGACGCTGCCGCCGGGCCCCGAGGGGGTGGTCACGGTGATCGAGCCGCCGCTTCCGCTGACCGCGTAGGCGGCCCCGCCGAGCGCCTGCTTGCAGGAGTCCATCGTCTGGATCCAGACCCCGCCGGATCCGGAGCTGGCGGCGGCCGGGCCGCTCCCTGCGGCGAGCGCGCTTGCGCACGCGGCGAACGCAAGGGTCAGCGAGGCAACTGCAAACCTCAGGCGCATCGAGCGCATCATCCGTCCTCCCTTCCTTTCGGAGCCGCCACGCCGGGGCGCGGCTGTGCTCCTGCGTATCCGTTAACGCGCGGAGGGGGTCGAACCTTGCACGGTGAGCGTTCCCGTCATCTGCGGGTGCCAGCGGCAGTGGAAGGCGATCGTTCCCGAGTCCGGCGAGGTGAAGGGGATGGTGTTCACCTCGCCGGGATCGGCGTCGGCGCTGCCGTGGACGGAGTCGGCGGTGAAGGAGTGCTCGACGCCGCCCGCGTTCGTCAGGGTCACGGTCACCAGGGAGTTCGCCGGCACCGTCGCGGTCGCAGGGTCGAAGCGGAAGTCCCGGGCGGTGATGTGGAGCTGGTACCCGCCGGGGTTGTCGCCCGCGGTGGTCCCGCACCCGGCCGCGGCCAGGCCGAGCCCGAGCACCGCGGGGACCGCGGCACCCCGCCTCACACCGCCAGGACCTGGACGCTGTCTCCCACGACCCGGGAGCGCAGCCGGGGGAGCGGGGTGGTGAGGTACTCGTGGTCGCGCGGCACGCCGCCGAGGTCGAACGAGGCGCCGTGGCAGGGGCAGAGCAGGGAGTCGCTGCGGGCCTCGAGCAGGCATCCCATGTGGGTGCACACCGCCGAGAGCGCGTGGACGGTGCCGTCGGGCCGGGGCACCAGCACCCCCTCGATCGACCCGGCGCTGAAGCGGCGCGGCCGGCCGTCGGCGAGGTCGGCGAGGGTCGCCACCTGCAGCCACGTGCCCGCCACGGGGACCAGCTCGCCCTGGGTGGTGACCGGATCGTTGTCGGAGTGGTGCAGCCCGAGGTCGACGGCGACCCCGGCCGCGGCGGCCGCGGCGACCCCGCCGCCGATGAGGAAGCCGCGGCGGCTGGGCCGCGCCGCCGGGCGCGGCGGAGCGTCGAGCTCGTCGCGCAGCCGCTCCTCGAGCGTCGCGACGAACTCCGCGGAGGGGAGGTCGGATGCGGTTCGTGCCCCCCGGAGCGCGGCGGCGACCTGGAGCATGGCGGCGTCGTCGGTCCCCGCGGCCTCGAAGCGCGGTGGCCGGCGGTCGCGGAGGAGGGCGTCGACGAAGCGGCGGGTGCGGCTGCGGCGGATCACGGCCGCTCCTCCGGGAGGGCGGCGGCGGAGCGCAGCGCCCGCCACTGCAGGACCTTGGCGTTGGCGACGCTGACCTCCATCTCCTTCGCCGTCTCCTTCACCGAGAGCCCGCGCAGGAAGCGCAGCTCGAGCACCCGGCGGTAGTGGTCGGGGAGGCGGCTCAGCAGCCGCGTCACCCGCCGGCGGTTGGCGGCCCCCTCGTCGCCGCTCGCGGCCCGCGCCGGGGGCAGCAGGTCCTCGGCGTACTCGGCCATCTCGACCCCGTAGTGGGCGGCCCAGTGCTCGGCGAGCAGGCTGCGGGCGGTGGCCCGCAGGTAGGCGCGGGCCTCGTTCTCCGACGCCGTCGGGCGCAGCCGGGGCAGGGCGCGGACGAAGACCGCCGCGGTGATGTCCTCGGCGTCGGGGCGGTTGCCGCAGCGCGAGAACACGAACCGGTAGACGGGGACGACGTGGGCGCGGTAGAGCGCCTCCCAGCCGGTGGCGTCCTCCTCGCCGACGACCCGCAGCTGCGAGGCCGGGCTGCCTGGCTCCATCGCGTCGGGATCCTCCGGTGCGCCATCCCCAGGGCGCCGCGTCGAGCGCGCCACCTGAGTCTCCTACCCCCCGGGGTTACGCGCCCACTCCGGGATCCCCGCGAGCACGCCGGACTCGGCGAGCCGGGCGACCGCCCGGGCCCGGTGGGAGACGGTGTCCTTCTCCTCCGGTGCGACCTCGCCGAAGGTGCGGCCGAGGTCGGTCGAGAGGAACGACGGGTCGTACCCGAAGCCCCCGTCGCCGCGGGGCTCGACGAGCACGCCGTCGCAGGTGCCGTGAGCGACGACCGGCTCGGCGTCGGGCCGGGCGAGGGCGAGGACGGCGACGTAGCGGACCCGGCGGTCCCCGGGGGAGCGTCGCTCGACCTCGTCGAGGAGGCCGCGCAGCCGGTCGGCGTCGGAGGCCGCGTCGCCGAGCCAGCGGCTCGAGTGCGGCCCCGGCCAGCCGCGGAGCGCCTCGACCTCGATGCCGCTGTCGTCGCCGAGGGCGGGCAGTCCGGTGACCCGGCAGACCTCGAGTGCCTTGGCGAGGGCGTTCTCCTCGTATCCGGGGCCGGGCTCGGCGACGTCGCCGGCGAAGCCCGCCTCGTCGAGGCCGATCGGCGTCCAGGGATGGTGGCGGAGCAGGCGCCGGAACTCGGTGAGCTTGCCGCGGTTGCGGGTCGCGACCACGAGTGGCGGCCTCGGATCCGTGGCCGTCACCCGCCTCCCCGGGCCACCGCCTCGCGCTGGAGGGGGAAGAGCTCGTCGAGGCCGCTGCGGGCGAGCCCGAGCAGGGCCTCGACCTGGGCCTGGTCGAAGGGCTCGCGCTCGGCGGTGCCCTGGAGCTCGACGTAGCGGCCGTCCTCGGTCCCGACGCAGTTCATGTCGGTGTCGGCCGCGGAGTCCTCGAGGTAGTCGAGGTCGAGCCGCGGGGTGCCGCCGACGATGCCGACGCTCACCGCGGCGACCTGATGGCGCAGCGGGTGGGCGGCGAGCAGCCCGGCCTCGCGCAGCCGCGCGGCGGCGAGAGCGAGCGCCACCCAGGCGCCCGTGATCGAGGCGGTGCGCGTCCCGCCGTCGGCGACGAGCACGTCGCAGTCGAGGATGACGGTGCGCTCGCCGAGGGCGCGGAAGTCGACGGCGACGCGCAGGGCGCGGCCGATCAGTCGCTGGATCTCCTGGACCCTGCCGTCGATGCGTCCCTTGCGCGCGTCGCGGTCGCTGCGGGTCAGGGTGGAGCGGGGGAGCATCGCGTACTCGGCGGTCACCCAGCCGAGGCCGCTGCCCTTGCGGTACGGCGGGACCCGCTCCTCGACGCTGGCGGCGCAGAGCACCCTCGTCTCGCCGACGGTGATGAGGGCGCTGCCCTCGGCATAGGGCACCGCGCCGATCTCGATCGAGGTCGGCCGGAGCTGGTCGGGACGGCGGCCGTCGGGTCTCATCCGCGGCAGTGTAGGGGGTCAGGGAGCGGTCATCCGCGCTCAGCCCGGGCATGGGGCACAATTGCCCGCACGTGCCCACCTGCGTCTGCGGGGAGCCGCTGCTCGCCGACCACCGCTACTGTGCCGCCTGCGGGCGCGAGCAGGCCGCCGCGTGGGGGCCGGCGCCAAGCCCCGTCCTCGCCCGCCGACCGCGTTCGGTCGCGGCGACGATCACCGCGACCGGGCTGGCGCTGCTCGTCGTCCTCGGCGTCGCCTTCGCGGTCGGGTACCGCTCGGCCAGCCTCGCGCCGCAGGTGGTGGCTCGCTTCATCCCGGGGCCCTTCGCCACCCCGTCGTCCTCGCTGACCCCCCAGCCGCTCAACGTCGTCGCCGACCAGGCGCTGAGCCGGGTGGTCACCGTCGAGGTCCAGACCTCCGGTGGCGAGGAGTTCGGCACCGGCTGGGTCTTCGACACCCGCGGCGACGTGGTCACGAACAACCACGTCATCGAGGGCGGGTCGACGATCCGCCTCGTCGACGGCAACAAGCAGGTGCACAGCGGCGTGATCCTGGGGCGCGATCCGGTCCAGGACATCGCGATGCTCCGCTCCCTCGACGGGCTCGCCGCCTCGCCCCTCCCGCTCGCCGCCGACGGGAACGCGCCCGTCCCCGAGCAGGTCGTCGTGCTCGCGTCGACGAAGGCGACGAACAACAGTGATCGCACGGTCGAGACCCTCGCCATGCTCCACCAGTCGATCCCGGTGCAGGGCGACGGTCAGGCGGGGACGCCCGAGTCGGGCGGCATCACCTACTCCGACATGATGGTCCTCCACGGCGAGAAGATCTACCGGGGCAACAGCGGCGGGCCGGTGCTCGACAGCTACGGCCGGGTCGTGGGCATCGTCACCCTCGCCAGCCAGTCGACGCCACAGGCCTTCGCGATCCCGATCGTCCGGGTGGCCGGCGAGCTGCGGGCCTACGCCGCGCGCAGCAACCCGGCGTCGTAGGGAACAATCGCGTCGGGTTTGGGAGTCGGGCTGCCGGGGCGATCCTCGGGTGTCACCCATCCACCCTCACCACGCACCATCGGGAGCGCCGTGGACGACCGCACCTTCGACATCGCCGTGATCGGCGCCGGCCCCGCGGGGCTGGCCGCCGCCCTCTACGCGGGCCGCAGCCTGGTCCGCACCGTCGTCATCGAGGGCAAGGCGCCCGGCGGCCAGCTGCTGAACACCGAGCTCATCGAGGACTACCCGGGCTTCATGAGCATCCTCGGCCACGAGCTCGCCACCCAGATGACCGAGCAGGCGAGCCGGTTCGGCGCCGAGATGGTGTACGCGCCCGCGACCCGGATCCGGGTCGAGGAGGACGGCACCAAGGTCGTCGAGACCGACGCCGGCGAGTACCGCGCCCCGGCGGTGATCATCACCGCGGGGGGCAACCCCCGCAAGCTGGGGATCCCCGGGGAGGAGGAGTACGCCGGCCGCGGCGTCTCCTACTGCGCCGTCTGCGACGGCGCCTTCTTCAAGGGCGAGCACCTCGCGGTGATCGGTGGCGGTGACGCCGCCGTCGAGGAGGCGATGTTCCTCACCCGCTACGCGAGCAAGGTGACGCTCATCCACCGCCGCGACGAGTTCCGCGCCTCACCGATCCTCGTCGAGGAGGCGCGCAGGGATCCCAAGCTCACGATGATCCTCGACACCGTCGTCACGAGCATCGAGGGGACCCCGCTCGACACCGGCGACCACACCGGGAAGGTGACCCACCTCCGCCTGCTCAACTGCAAGACGGAGGAGGAGAGCACCCTCGACGTCGGCGGCGTGTTCATCTTCGTCGGCTTCCTGCCGAACACCGGTCTCGTCGACCGCCACGTCGCCCACGACGACGGCGGGTACTACCTCACCGACCCGTACTCGATGATGACGAGCGTCCCCGGGATCTTCGCCGCCGGCGACGTGCGCTCCCAGCTGACCCGGCAGATCACCACCGCCGTCGGCGACGCCACCACCGCGGCGCTCGCCGCGACGAAGTGGGTGGAGGAGCGGGCGAAGGGCAACCCCGACCCGTTCGCGACCTTCTTCAAGGCGGCGGAGGACGGAGGCTGGGTCGGGTGAGCAGCATCGTCACCCGGGGCGGAGACGGGGGCGAGACCAGCCTCCTCTACGGAGGCAGGGTGCCGAAGGACGACCTCCACACCGAGGCGTACGGCGCGCTCGACGAGGCGATCTCGGCCCTCGGTCTCGCCCGCGCGACGGAGACCGACCCCGCCCGCGCCGAGCGGCTGCTCGCGCTCCAGCGCCAGCTCTTCACCGTCGGCGCCGAGCTCGCGACCGGGAAGGGCTCGCGTCACCTCCTCGAGAAGCACTTCCCCACCGTCGACGCCGCGATGGTCGACGCGCTCGAGGAGGAGACCCACGCCCTCGAGGCGCGGGTCCCGCTGCCCCGGGCCTTCGTGATCCCCGGGGGGACGGCGTCGGCCGCCGCCGTCGACATGGCCCGGACCCTGGTGCGCCGCGCCGAGCGGCGCGCCGTGGCGCTCCGCCGCGCCGGCGAGCTCGAGAACACCGAGGTGCTCCGCTACCTCAACCGCTGCAGTGACCTGCTCTTCATGCTCGCCCGCGAGGCCGAGCAGGGCGCGATCACCGAGAAATGACCGCCGTTCTGAGCGGCCGGGCCACCGCCGAGGCCACCGCCGCCCACGCCGCGGACCGCCCTTCCGCCGCCGGACACTGGCGCCGGGCCGGTGACCTCACCGTCTCCTCGGTGGGGCTCGGCACCTACCTCGGGCCCGACGACGACGCCACCGACGCCGGCTACGCCGCCGCCCTCGCCGGGGCCCTCGAGCGCGGGTGCAACGTCGTCGACACCGCCGCCAACTACCGCTACCAGCGCAGTGAGCGGGTGGTCGGGAGGACGCTCGCCGACCTCGTCTCCTCCGGGCGGGTCGAGCGCGCGGCCGTGGTGGTGGCGACCAAGGCGGGGTTCCTCCCCGGCGACAGCGGCCACCCCGGCGGGATGCGCGGCTGGGTCGAGGACGAGCTGCTCGGCCCCGGGGTGATCGAGGCCTCCGACATCGCCGGCGGCTGCCACTGCATGACCCCCGCGTACCTGCGCCACCAGCTCGCCGAGAGCCGGCGCAACCTCGGGGTCGACTGCATCGACATCCACTACCTCCACAACCCCGAGACCCAGCTCTCCGAGGTCGACCGCGCCGAGTTCCTCCGCCGGGTGCGCGACGCCTTCGCGACCCTCGAGGCCGCGGTCGAGGCCGGCGAGATCGGCGTCTACGGGGTCGCCACCTGGGACGGGCTGCGCGCGGATCCCTCGGCGCAGGGCCACCTCTCGCTCGAGGAGCTCGTCGCCTGCGCGGTCGAGGTGGCGGGGGACGGCCACCACCTTCGCGCGGTGCAGCTTCCCCTCAATCTCGCGATGCCCGAGGCGGCGGTCCGCCCCACCCAGCGGGGCGCCGGCGGCGCGGTGCCCCTGCTCGCCGCTGCCGCGGAGCGCGGGATGACGGTGATGGCGAGCGGCTCGCTCCTCCAGGGCCGGGTGATCGGCCGGCTGCCGGCGGCGCTCCGCGAGGTCCTCGGCGGCCCCACCGACGCCCAGAGCGCGCTGCAGTTCACCCGCTCCGCCCCCGGCCTCACCACCGCGCTGGTGGGGATGAGCCGGCCCCAGCACGTCGAGGAGAACCTCGCCCTCGCGGCGCGCCCACCCCTCGATCCCGAGGAGTTCGCGGCGCTCTTCCGCTAGCCGGTCACGGTCAGGGTGAGCTGCGCTCCGAAGTTGCCTCCGCACGCGCGCACCGTGACCGGGTACTGGCCGGGGGCGGTCGACGCCGCGATCGTGACGGTCACTCCGAAGTGGCCGGTGGCGTCGACGGGGGCGGTGACCGCATGGACCCCGGCGAACTCCTGCGGGCCCGGGAAGGCGTTGGAGAGGATGGTCATCGAGCCGCAGCTCCTGCTGGGGTCGTAGCCGCTCACCCGCACCGCCGAGCCGGCGGGGACGCTTCCCGGGTCGAGGGTGAGGGTCTGGCCGATCGCCCCGCTCGTCGACGCGGGCGGGTGGGGGGTCGCGGTCGCCGGCGGCGGGGTCGGGCTGCCGGTGATCCTTGCGCTGGGGGTGGGGGAGGCGGCGGTCGCACTCGGAGACGGCGTCATGCTCACCGTCGGCGCGGAGACGGTGTCGGGTCCGCAGGCCGCGAGGCAGAGCGCGGCCGCGGCCGCGGCGATGGAGGCGGGCAGGGCGATGGTCACCGGCGGGTCCTCGTGAGTCCCCTCAGTTGAGCCGCGCCCGCATGCGGGCGATCCCCTGGACGGCGACGGGGTAGGCGGCATTCTCCGCCAGCGCACGGCGGTAGTGGTCGAGGGCCGCGCTCCAGCGGCCGCGGCTCTCGTCGATCCGGGCGAGGTTGGCCCACGGGTAGGCCCGCGCCTCGTAGCGGGGAGCGGTCGTCGCCTGCAGCAGCCAGGGCTCGGCCTCGTCGAGACGTCCCATCTGGATCAGGTAGGCGCCGATGTCGTTGTAGGGGTTGCCGAACTCGGGGTCGGTCTCGATCGCCCGGTGACAGTCGGCGATCGCCTCCTCGAGCTCGCCCCGGCAGCCGTGGGTCCAGCCCCGGAAGGTGTACGCCTCGGCGGTGGCGTGGAGCTCGATCGAGCGCGTGTAGAGCTCCAACGCCGTGTCGAGCTCACCCGCCATCTGGAGCTCGTAGGCCCGCTCGAAGAGCTCCGCGGCCGCCCCGCGGAGGTCGTCCGGAACCTCGCTCACCCGGGGAGTGTACGCCCGCCTCCCTGCTCCGACAGGAGCCGGTGGGCCTGGAGGGCGAGCCAGAGCCGGTGGCGCACGAGGGGGTCCTCGAGGTCGGTCGCGAGCAGGGCGCCGATCCGCTCGAGCCGGTAGACGACGGTGTGGCGGTGGACCCCGAGCCGGGCGGCGGCGTCGCCGAGGCTGCGCGAGCCGAGCACCGCCTCGAGGGTGCGGAGCTGCTCGGCGGAGCGGGCGCTTCCGTCGACCATGCCGCCGAGGAGCCGTCCGACGTGGGCGCGCAGCGCGTCGGGGTCGGCGTCGAGGGCGGCGAACACCCCGAGCTCGACGTCCTCGTGGACGAGCTCACCCGGGCGCAGGCGGCGGCCGACGTCGAGGGCGCGATGCGCCCTCCGCGCCGCGGCGGCGACCTCGTCGAGGGTGGCGGCGACCGGGCCGACCCCGATCACGAGCGCTCCGTCCCCCGCCGCGGCCATCGCCCGGTAGCCCGACCGGCAGAGCGCGTCCACCTCGGCGTCGCCGTCGACGAGCGCGGTCCACACCCCCCGGTCGGCGACGACGAGCAGCGCCCGGGCGGAGCGCCACGCGGCTCCGAGGAGCCGGTCGGCGTCGGCGCCCGGGGCGACCGCGCAGGCGAGGATGCGGTAGGGCGGACGCAGCTCGAGGTCGCAGGCGGCGGCGAGGCGGCGGAGCTCGCTGGAGGCGTCGCCGGCGAGGAGCCTGCCGAGGACGCGGTCGCGCTCGCGGTCCCGCTGGCGGACGAGCCGCTCGCGGGTCTCGAGGTAGGCGCCGCCGACCGCCCCGCTGATCTCGTCGAGGTACTCGAGCACCTGCTCGCTGAGCGCGACCACCGTCTCCGGGCTCAGCCCTCCCATCCGGGTGCCGGCGTCCACCACCTCGCGCCAGACGACCTTGGCGGCGAGGCGGTAGCCGCGGAGCAGCACCTCGAGCGGCACCCCGAGCTCGGCCTGCTGGGCACCGGCGAGCCCGAGGGTGGCGAGCTCGGCGGGGTGGGCCTTGCGCCCGTCGTGGAGCTGACGGAGCAGCGCTTGGAGCCCGCCCCGGCAGGCGGCGACGATCGCCCGCAGGTAGCGGATGCGGCTGAACTCGGGTGGCAGCTCCAGCTCCTCGCTGAGGCGGCGGGCGAGGCGGCGGGCGATCTTGTCGGAGCCGGCGAGCAGGGTGGCGCTCACCTCGGCGGGGAGACGGGGGGCCTCGGCCAGGCTCATCGACCCATCTTATGGCCACGATGGCGAAATTTGCCGGGCGATTAGGGGACTCCCGGCCGATGACTTGGCCGGTGTGTAGAGATCAGAATTCTGACAATGCTGTATAACGAGCTTTTCGACCGCCTCGAGCGCGCCCGGTGGCAGCTGCGCACCGACATCCCCTTCGCCGACATCGAGCGCTCCAAGATCAGTGACCAGTGGGTCCACGACCTCCGCCAGATCTGCCTCACCGAGCTGAGCGCCCTGTACGCGACCGAGATGTTCCTCCGCGACTTCTATGCGGACATCGACTTCTGCAGCTTCGTCTCCATCTGGTTCTACGAGGAGATGAAGCACTACCTCACCCTCCGCCGGTACCTCGAGCACATCGGCCAGACCTTCGACGACGAGGGCGAGATTCCGCGGCTGCGGCTCACCTTCGCCGAGGGGCCGGCGATCGAGACCCTGACGATGCACTTCGTCGGCGAGCAGCGCCTCGCCCACTGGTACACCGCCTTCAGCAACAACGCGCCGGAGCCGGTGCTGGGGCTGATCTTCAAGACCCTCGCCGCCGACGAGCTCCGCCACGCGGCCTGCTACGCGACCTACCTGCGCAAGGCGGTGCGGAACCGACCCGAGTGCCTGCCCGACATCCTCCGGATGACGCTCTGGATGCTGCGCACCACCAACGACGCTCCCAAGCACCCGACGATGATCACCGAGCCCTCGGTCGTCTCGATGCTCGAGGACCCGGAGTACACCAGCCGGATGCTGAACATGTACCTCCCCGGTCGCGACCACGAGGGACCGGTCCAGCGCCGGGTGCTGGCGCTGATGTCCGAGCTCAGCGGCGAGCGGCTGGAGAAGATCAAGGACCTGCTGCCGATGATCCGCGGCGCCCAGGTCGCCTGACCGGGCCTGACCGGGCGGTCACCGGGGGCCCTCCTATAATTCGGGCCATGACCGAGCACCGCGTCCGCGTTCGCGCCCTGGTGCGAGGACGGGTGCAGGGGATCGGGTTTCGCGCCTTCGTCCTCCACCACGCCCGGGCGCTGGGAATCGGCGGCACCGTCGCCAACCGCCCCGACGGCAGCGTCGAGTGCGTCGCCGAGGGCAGCCGGCCGGCGGTCGACGCCCTCGTCGAGAGCCTCCGCCGCGGCCCCTTCGGCGCCCGCGTCGACCACCTCGAGCTGCGCCCCGAGGAGCCCCGCGGCGAGAGCGCGCCGATGCGGGTGACCGCATGACGTTGCGGTTCGCCGACCGGATGGCGAGGCTGGGGACCGAAGGCGCCTTCGAGGTGCTCGCCCAGGCCCGGATGCTCGAGGCGCAGGGACGCGAGATCATCCACCTCGAGATCGGCGAGCCCGACTTCGACACCCCGCCGAACATCGTCGACGCGGCGGTGCAGGCGATGCGCGACGGCCACACCCACTACACCCCGGCGAGCGGGATCATGGAGGTGCGCAAGGCGGTCGCCCGCTCGGTGACCGAGAACACCGGGGTGGAGACGTCGCCGCTCAACGTCGTGCTCACCCCGGGCAGCAAGAACATCATCCACTTCGCCCTGCTCAGCCTGGTGAGCCCCGGCGACGAGGTGCTCGTCCCCGATCCGGGCTATCCGAACTACGCCTCGCTCACGAACTTCACCGGCGCGGTGCCGGTCTCGGTGCCGATGCGCGAGAGCAAGGACTTCCGGCTCGACGTCGAGGAGTTGCGGACACTGGTGACCGATCGCACCCGGATGATCATCCTCAACACGCCCGCCAACCCGACCGGGGGCGTCCTCACCGCGTCCGACCTCCTGGCGATCGCCGAGCTCGCGATCGAGCGCGACCTGGTGGTGATCAGTGACGAGCTCTACTGGAGGCTGATCTACGACGGCGAGCACGCCTCGCCGTACTCGATCCCCGGGATGGCGGAGCGCACGGTGCTCATCGACGGCCTCAGCAAGGCGTGGGCGATGTGTGGCTGGCGGCTGGGGATGGGGGTGATGCCGGTGGAGCTCGCGAGGAGCATGGACACGCTGATGATCAACACCTCCTCGTGCGCGGCGTCCTTCACCCAGCTCGCCACCGTCGAGGCGCTCGAGTCGCCGCTCAGCGACGCCGCCGTCGACGCGATGCGCGAGGAGTTCCGCACCCGGCGCGACCTCGTCGTGGAGGGGCTCAACCGCATCCCCGGGGTGCGCTGCCACCGTCCCGCCGGGGCCTTCTACGTCTTCCCGAACATCACCGGCACCGGCTGGAACGAGCGCGCGCTCGCCCACGCCCTGCTCCACGAGGCCGGGGTCGCGGTCCTCCCCGGCACCGCCTTCGGGGCCCACGGCGCCGGCTTCCTGCGGCTCTCCTACGCGAACTCGCAGGCCAACCTGGAGCGGGCCCTCGAGCGCATCGCCCTCCACCTCGGCGCCGCCGAGCCCGCGGCGTCGTAGAGCGTCCACCGTGTCCTCGCCCCCGGCGGTGACCACCGCTCCCAGCTGCCGGCCCTCGCTCGAGGTGGTGCGCGCCCTCGCCGCCGGCCATGACCTCGTGCCGGTGGTGAGCGAGCTGCTCGCCGACTGCGACACCCCGGTGAGCGCCTTCCTGCGCCTCGAGGAGGAGGGCGCGTTCCTCCTCGAGTCCGTCGAGGGCGGCGAGCGGCTCGCCCGTTACTCCTTCCTCGCCGCGTCCCCGGTGGCGACGATCGCCCTCGAGGACGGGACCGCCACCATCACCGGTCCGGACGGGACGCGGACGGAGACGTACACCGACCCGCTCACCGTGATCGAGGGCTCGGTGTCGCGGCTGCGGGCGGCGCCGCTCGACGGGCTCGACGTCCCCTTCAGCGGCGGAGCGGTCGGCTTCCTGTCCTACGAGGCGGCGACCCGCTTCGAGCGGGTTCCGGTGGCGCCGCACGATCGCCTCGGCGTCCCCCACGGCTGGTTCGCGGTCTGCGACACGGTGATCGTCTTCGACCACGCGCTCCACCGCATGCTGCTGATCACCCACGCGCACACCGGCGGCGGAGCCGACGTCGACGCCGCCTACGCCGACGCGGTGCGCCGCCTCGGCGAGCTCCGCGACCGGCTGCGCGGGCCGCTCCCGCCGCCTGCGCCGCTGCCGGCCGAGCCGCCCGCGACCCCCGACCGCGAGGCCCTCGCCAACCTCAGCCGCGAGGACTTCACGCGCAGCGTGCGGAGGTGCATCGAGTACATCCTGGCGGGTGACATCTTCCAGGTGCAGATCGGCCGCCGCTTCGCGCTGCCCCTCCACGCCGCCCCGTTCGACCTCTACCGGGCGCTGCGCTCGATCAACCCCAGCCCCTACATGTTCTTCCTGCCCACCCCCGCGTGCGCGGTTGTCGGCGCGTCGCCGGAGATGCTCGTGCGGGTCACCGGCCACGACGTCGAGTACCACCCCATCGCCGGGACCCGCCGCCGCGGCTCCACCCCGGAGCGCGACCTCGAGCTCGAGAGGCAGCTGCGGGAGAGCGAGAAGGAGCAGGCCGAGCACCTGATGCTCGTCGACCTCGGCCGCAACGACCTCGGCCGGGTGTGCGCCACCGGCAGCGTGCGGGTGACCGAGTTCATGGAGGTGGAGCGCTACTCCCACGTCATGCACCTGGTCAGCACGATCACCGGGACGCTGCGCGACGGGCGGACCGCGCTCGACGCGCTGCGCGCCTGCTTCCCGGCGGGCACGGTGACCGGCGCCCCCAAGGTGCGGGCGATGGAGATCATCGCCGAGCAGGAGCCCGAGACGCGCGGCGTCTACGCCGGTGCGGTCGGCTATCTCGGCTTCGGCGGCAACCTCGACACCGCGATCGCGCTGCGCACTCTGGTGGTGCGCGACGGGGTCGCCTACGCCCAGGCCTCGGCCGGGATCGTCGCCGACTCCGACCCCCACGAGGAGGCACTGGAGATCGACAACAAGGTCGCCGCGCTCCTCGCCGCGGTCGAGCGCGCGAACCAGGGGCTGGGACGGTGAGCGGCGAGACCCTCCGTGGGGTTGTGGCCGTCGTCGACAACTACGACTCCTTCACCTACAACCTGGTCCAGTACCTCGGCGAGCTCGGCGCCGCCACCGTGGTCTTCCGCAACGACGCGCTGAGCGCCGCCGATCTCGCGGCGATGGAGCCGGCGGCGGTGGTGATCTCCCCGGGGCCGTGCGACCCCGACCAGGCGGGGATCTCTCTCGCGGTGGTCGAGCGGCTCGGCGCGACCACCCCGCTCCTCGGCGTCTGCCTCGGCCACCAGGCCATCGGGCAGGCGTATGGTGGGCGTGTGGTGCGCGCCCCCCAGGTGATGCACGGCAAGGTGAGCGAGATCCACCACGACGGCGCCGGCGTGCTCGAGGGTCTGCCCCGGCCGTTCTCCGCGACCCGCTACCACTCGCTGGTGGTGGAGCGCGACTCCCTCCCCGGCTGCCTGGAGGTCACGGCCTGGACCCGCGACGGGCTGATCATGGGCCTGCGCCACCGCGAGCACCGCGTGGAGGGGGTGCAGTTCCACCCGGAGTCGATCGCCACCCACTGCGGCCACGACCTGCTCCGCCGCTTCTTGGAGCGGGCGGGGGTGCCCCGCACCGCGGAGGTCGTGTCATGACCCGGTTGGGTGCGCTCGAGGCGATCGTCGCGCGCAAGCGCGCCGAGGTCGAGGCGCTGCGCCCTCGCGCCGCGGAGCTCTGGGCCGCCGCCGGGGCCGCACCGCCGGTTCGCCCGCTCGAGGACGCGCTTCGCGGCGGCCGGATCCTCGCCGAGATGAAGCGCCGCTCGCCGAGCGGCGGCTCGCTGCGGGCCGAGCTCGACTGCGCCGCCGTCGCCCGCGCGTACGCGGACGCCGGCGCGGCCGCGCTCTCGGTGCTCACCGACGGGCCGTCCTTCGGGGGCTCGCTCGACGACCTCGTCGCGGCCCGCGAGGCGGTGACCCTGCCGGTCCTGCGCAAGGACTTCGTCGTCGACCCGCTCCAGGTCGCGCAGGCGCGCGCCGCGGGCGCCGACGCGGTCCTGCTCATCGTCGCCGTCCTCGGCCCCGTGGGCGTCGACGAGTGCCTGGAGGCGGCCGCCCGATGCGGGATCGCCGCCCTCGTCGAGGCCCACGAGGCCGAGGAGGTCGCGATCGCGGTCGCCGCCGGCGCGCTCCTGGTGGGGATCAACAACCGCGACCTGCGCTCCCTGACAACCGACCTCGGCACCTTCGCGCGGCTGCGCCCGCTCGTCCCCGACGACCGCGTGTGCATCGCCGAGTCCGGGGTGGCGACGGCGGCGGACGCCGCCCGGCTCGTCGTCGAGGGCGCCGACGCGGTGCTCTGCGGCGAGGCGCTGATGCGCGCCGGCGAGCCCGGCGGGCGGTGCGCCGAGTTCGTCGCGGCCGCGCGGGCCGCGGCGGCGGAGCGGGCGTCGCGGTGATCGTCAAGGTCTGCGGGGTGCGCACCGCCGAGGTCGCCGAGGCCGCCGTCGAGGCGGGGGCCGACCTCATCGGGCTCGTCTTCGCCGAGCGCAGCCCGCGCCACGTCGACGACCGCGCCGCCGACGCGGTGCGCGAGGCGGTCGCCGGCCGCGCGGACCTCGTCGGGGTGCTCGTCGAGCCCCCGGCGGCGCTCTGCGACCATCTCGCCCGCCGCCACCGGCTCGCGGCCGTCCAGGCGCACGGCGACGTGGATCCGCGGCTGGTCTCACAGGTCGCAGTTCCGGTCGTCCGTGCCCTCAACGTGCGGAGCGCCGCCGAGGCGTACACCGACGGCTGGTGGCCGGCGTCGCTGCTGCTCCTCGACGCCGCCCCCGACGACTCGGGCGCTCTTCCCGGAGGCACCGGCCGCCGCATCCCCCTTCAGTGGGCGGCGGAGGTCGCCCGCCACCGCCCGACGATCCTCGCCGGCGGCCTGGGCCCGGAGAGCGTCGCCGACGCCATCGCCGCGGTGCGGCCGCGCGGGGTCGACGCGTCGAGCGGTCTCGAGAGCGCCCCGGGGGTGAAGGATCCCACCCTCGTCCGCGCCTACGTGCGCACCGCGCGCGCCGCCTTCGACCTGCTCGACAGCCACACCGCGCACGCCGCGGCGCGAGGACGGCGATGACGACCACGCCCACCGCTTCGGGGCGCTTCGGCCGGTACGGCGGCGCCTACGTCCCCGAGACCCTCGTCCCCGCGCTCGACGAGCTGACCGCCGCCGCCACGGAGGCGCTCGCCGACCCCGAGTTCCGCGACGAGCTGCGGGGCTGGCTGCAGGACTACGGCGGCCGTCCGACGCCGATCAGCCATGCGGCCCGGCTCACCCGCCATCACGGCGGCGCGGGCATCTGGCTCAAGCGCGAGGACCTGCTCCACACCGGGGCGCACAAGCTCAACAACGCACTCGGCCAGGTGCTCCTCGCCCGGCGGATGGGCAAGCGGCGGATCATCGCCGAGACCGGCGCGGGGCAGCACGGCCTCGCCACCGCGACCGCGTGCGCCTGCTTCGGGCTCGAGTGCGTCGTCTACATGGGCGAGGAGGACATGCGCCGCCAGGCGCTCAACGTCTACAAGATGCGGCTGCTCGGCGCCGAGGTGCGCGAGGTGCGCGCCGGCTCGCGGACGCTGAAGGACGCCACCAACGAGGCGATCCGCGACTGGGTGACGAACGTGCGCGACACCCACTACGTGATCGGCAGCGCGGTGGGCCCACACCCCTACCCCACGCTCGTGCGCGACCTCCAGCGGGTGATCGGCGACGAGTCGCGTGCCCAGGGGATGGCGCGGTGGGGGCGTCTTCCCGACGTCGTCGTCGCCTGCGTCGGCGGCGGCAGCAACGCGATCGGGATCTTCACCGCCTTCGTCGACGACCGCTCGGTGCGGCACGTCGGGGTCGAGGCCGCGGGGCGCAGTCTCGAGAGCGGCGAGCACGCGGCCCCGCTCAGCGCGGGCACGCCCGGCGTGCTCCACGGCTCGTACAGCTACCTGATGCAGGACGGCGACGGGCAGGTCCTCGCCACCCACTCGGTGAGCGCCGGGCTCGACTATCCGGGCGTCGGCCCGGAGCACAGCTGGCTGCGCGACACCGACCGTGCCGAGTACCGCTCCGCCACCGACTCCGAGGCGCTCGCCGCCTTCCACCTCCTCTGCCGGCTCGAGGGAATCCTCCCGGCGCTCGAGTCGAGCCACGCGCTCAGCGTCGCCGGGCGGATCGCCGAGGCGGCGCCGCCGGAAGCGATCGTCCTCGTGTGCCTCAGCGGCCGCGGTGACAAGGACATCGACACCGTCCGCGAGCATTCGAGCACGGAGATGATCCGGTGAGCGTCGCCACCCCGGCGTCGCGGCTCGCCGACGCCTTCGCCCGCCGGCCCGCCGGTGGCCCGCCCGGGCTCGTGCCGTACGTCACCGCGGGTTTCCCGGCGCGGGACGACACCCCCGGCCTGCTCGCCGCCGCCGAGCGCGCCGGCTGCCTCGCCGTCGAGGTCGGGATCCCCTTCAGCGACCCGCTCGCCGACGGCCCGACGATCCAGCGCTCCTCCCAGCAGGCGCTCGCCAACGGGATGACCGCCGCCCGGGCGCTCGCCGCGGTCGCGGAGGCGCGCAGCCGCGGGCTCACCATCCCGGTCGCCCTCATGACCTACGTCAACCCGGTGCTCGCCTTCGGCCTCGAGCGCTTCTGCTCCGAGGCGGCGGCGGCCGGCGCCGAGGCGATCATCGTGCCCGACCTCCCCGACGACGAGGCGGCGCAGCTGCGTGCTGCGGCGGACGCCGCCGGGCTTGCCCTAATCTTGCTCGTGGCGCCGACCACGACGGCGGCCCGTCTCGAGGCCGCCTGTCGCCGGGCGACCGGTTTCGTCTACTGCGTCAGCGTCACCGGGACCACCGGGGCGCGGGCCCACATCTCCCAGGAGGCGCTCGACCTGCTGATGCGCGTGAAGGCCGTCACCAGCCTGCCTCGCGCCCTCGGCTTCGGCCTCTCGCGGCACGAGCACATCCGGGCGCTGCAGGGTCGTGCAGAGGCGGCGGTCGTCGGCGCCGCGCTCATCGACCGGATCGGCGCCGAGCCTGCCGCCCCGGTCGCCGCCGCCGAGCGCTTCCTCGGCGAGCTGCTCGGGACATCGTGATGACGGCGGTCCGCGGCATTCGCGGCGCCACCACCGTGGAGGTGGACGACCCCGAGGGCATCGTCGAGGCGACCACCGAGATGCTCAGCGCCCTCATCGAGGCGAACGGGATCGACCCCGAGCAGGTGGCGGGAGCCTGGTTCACGACCTCGCCCGACCTCCACAGCGAGTTCCCCGCGGTCGCCGCGCGCCGGCTCGGATGGGTCGACGTACCGCTCATCTGCGGCCAGGAGATGGACGTCCCCTACGCCAACACCCGCAGCATCCCCCGCTGCGTGCGGGTCCTCATCCTCGTCAACACCGAGCGCAGCCAGCGCGAGGTGCACCACGTCTACCTGCGCGGCGCTCGCGCCATCAAGGAGGAGCTCGAGCGCGCCCGTTCCGGCCGGCTCCCCGAACCCGCCACCGCGGTGCACGGTCCGCGGCCCTCCGAGGTCCACCGATGATCATCGTCATGAAGTCCGGCGCCAGCCGAGCCGACATCGACCGCATCTGCGGAAGGGTCGAGGCGCGCGGCCTCAAGACCCACCTCAGCGAGGGCGAGGACCGCACCGTGATCGGCGTCATCGGCCACGACCCGTTCTCGGTGAAGGATGCGTTCACCCACGACCCCTCGGTCGAGGACGTCATCCGCATCACCCGGCCGTACAAGCTGAGCGGCCGCGAGTTCCGCCGCTCCGACACCGTCATCACCCTGCCCAACGGGCTCGCCATCGGCGGCGACGAGGTGGTGATCATGGCCGGGCCCTGCAGCGTCGAGGGCGAGGAGATGCTGCTGGAGACCGCCCGCGCGGTTCGCGACGGCGGCGGCCACATCCTCCGGGGCGGGGCCTTCAAACCGCGCACCTCGCCGTACGCCTTCCAGGGCCTGGGGCGGGCCGGGCTGCAGCACCTCGCCGAGGCGCGGCGGCAGACCGGGCTGCCGGTGGTCACGGAGGTGATGACCCCGAGCGAGGTCGAGCCGGTCGCCGAGATTGCCGACATCGTCCAGATCGGCGCCCGCAACATGCAGAACTTCGACCTGCTCCGCGAGGTCGGCCGCCACAGCCGGCCGGTGCTGCTCAAGCGTGGCCTCAGCAACACCATCGAGGAGTGGCTCCTCAGCGCCGAGTACGTGCTCTCCCAGGGGAACTACAACGTCATCCTCTGCGAGCGGGGCATCCGCACCTTCGAGACCATGACCCGCAACACCCTGGACATCGGCTGCGTGCCGCTGCTCGAGGAGCTGAGCCACCTGCCGGTGATCATCGATCCCTCGCACGGCACCGGCCGCTGGTCGATGGTGGCCGCCTGCGCCCGCGCCGCGGTCGCCGCCGGCGCCGACGGGGTGATGATCGAGGTCCACCCGCGTCCCGACGAGGCCCTCTCCGACGGCCCGCAGTCGCTCACCCCGCAGAACTTCGCCGCCCTGGTGCCGCAGCTGCGCCGGGTGGCGGCGGCGGTGGGGAAGCGGCTCGCCGAGCCGGTGCGCACCGGCGCCGACACCGCCGTTGCCGGATAGGCCGTGGCGGTGGGGGAGGGCCCCACGGTGACCGCGGACGCGGATCCGCCCGGCAGCGTCGCGGTGGTGGGGCTGGGATTGATCGGCGCGTCGCTGCTCGCCGCGCTCCGTGAGCGGCTGCCCGCGGTGCGCCGCATCGGCGTCGCCCGCCGCGCCGAGAC
>DATKEY010000390.1:0-3371 GCA_035544475.1 Candidatus Dormiibacterota bacterium
CGGGCTCTGCTGCCCGGTCGACGGCGTCCACATGGGCGTCCACGGCAGCCAGGTCGCCGCCGAGATGGGGGTCGGCCGCGAGGAGCAGGACGCCTGGGCGCTCCGCTCCCAGGAGCGCTACGCGGCGGCGCTCGCCGGCGGCTTCTTCGCCGACGAGCTCGTCCCGGTCGCCGTCGCCGGTGGAGGGGAGGTCGCGGCCGACGAACAGCCCCGCCCCGAGACCACCCGCGAGAAGCTCGCCTCGCTCCGGCCGGCGTTCGACCCCGGCGGCACGATCACCGCGGGCAACGCCCCCGGGGTGAACGACGGCGCCAGCGCGGTGCTCCTCATGGAGGCGGAGCGGGCGCGGGCGGCGGGCCTCGAGCCGCTCGCGCGCTGGGTCGTCGGCGCCGACTCCGCCGCCGAGCACCCCTACCTCGCCACCGTCCCGGCCACCGCCGTCCAGGCGGCGCTCGCCCGCAGCCCCGAGCGGGTCGGCGTCGACCAGCTCTCCCGGGTGGAGATCAACGAGGCCTTCGCCGCGGTCGCGATCACCAGCACCCGGATGCTCGAGGTCGACCCCGAACGCGTCAACGTGAACGGTGGCGCGATCGCCGTCGGCCACCCGATCGGGGCGAGCGGCGCCCGCATCCTCATGACCCTCGTCTACGAGCTGCGGCGCAGCGGCGGCGGATACGGCGCGGCCGGGATCTGCAGCGGCGTCGCCCAGGGCGAGGCGACGCTCGTCCACGTCGGCTGAGCGCTTGTCCGTCTCGGTCGAGGCCCCGCTCGCCGAGCGCATCGCCGCGTACGCGACCGAGGTGGTCCGTCCCCTCGCCCCGGTCATGGCGCGCGGTGGCGAGCGGCACGCCCGCCGGCTGATCGCCGAGGCGGCCCGCCGCGGGCTCGCCGGCCTGCTCACCCCGGCGACGTACGGCGGCCAGGAGGCCGGGCATGTCGCCTTCGCCCAGGCGGTCGAGGCGGTGGCCCGCGAGTGCGCGAGCAGCGCGGTGATCTACGACGTCCACGTCAGCGTCGCCAGCGAGCCCTTCGCCATCCTCGGCGACGAGGAGCAGAAGCGCCGTTACCTCCCGCGCCTCGCCTCCGGCGAATGGCTCGGCGCCTTCGCCCTCAGCGAGCCCGGAAGCGGAAGCGACGCGGCATCCCTGCGCACCCGGGCGGTCCGCGACGGCGACGACTATGTCCTCGACGGCACCAAGATGTGGATCACCAACGGCGGCGAGGCCGACCTCTACCTGGTCATGGCCCGCACCGGCGGACCCGGCGCGAGGGGCATCAGCGCCTTCCTCGTCGAGGCGGCCTGGCCCGGGGTGCGGCCCTCGCGCCCGCTTCGCAAGCTCGGGCTGCGGGGGTCGTCGACCGCCGAGCTCGTGCTCGAGTCGGTCCGGGTCCCGGTCGCCAACCGGATCGGACCGGAGGGGACCGGCTTCCGGCTGGCGATGGCCGGCCTCGACAGTGGGCGGATCGGGATCAGCGCCCAGGCCACGGGGATCGCCCAGGGCGCCCTCGACGCCGCCGTCGAGCAGCTGCGCGGCCTCGGGGCCGACCTCCCCGAGCCCGGCCTCCTCGACGAGGCCGCCGCCGCCCGCCTCCCCGCCGCCGCGGCACGGCTGGCGGACATGGCCGTCCAGGTCGCCGCCGCCCGGGCGGTGACGATGCATGCCGCCGCGCTCGCCGACGCCGGCGGGCCCTTCACCCGCGACGCGGCGATCGCCAAGCTCGTGTCGACCGACATCTGCGTCGCCGTGGCCCACGCCGCCGTGGAGATCTGCGCCCCCGCCAGCGACGCGGACACCCACCCCGCGGCGGTGCGCCTGCGGGACGCCAAGGCGTGCCAGATCTACGAGGGCACCAATCAGATCCAGCGGGTCGTCATCGCCCGCGAGCTCCTCCGGGCATAATCGGACAAGCGTTAGAGAACTGCAGAGGAACCGGCCGTGGACATCCGCCTCAACGAGGAGCAGCAGATGGTGCAGGGGTCGGTCCGCGAGCTGGCGCGCGGGCGCATCGCCCCCCGGGCGGCGGAGATCGACGAGACCGAGGAGTTCCCCTGGGACGTGGTCCAGCTCTTCCGCCAGCAGGACCTGTTCTCCCTGCCCTTCCCCCCCGAGTACGGCGGGCTGAGCGGCAGCGCGCTGACCCTCAACGTCGCCATCGAAGAGATCGCCAAGGTCTGCGCCACGAGCGCGCTCATCCTCGCCGTCCAGGCGCTCGGCAGCTACCCGATCATCCTCGCCGGCACCGACGCCCAGAAGGAGCGGTGGCTCCCGGACCTCGCGAGCGGTCGCAAGCTCGCCGCCTACGCGCTGACCGAGCCCGGCGCGGGCAGCGATCCGGGCGGGATGGTCACGCGCGCGATCCGCCGCGGCGACGACTACATCCTCCGTGGCTCGAAGATCTGGATCACCGACGGCGGCGTCGCCGACACCATCGTCGTTTTCGCAAGCACCGAACCCGGTACTCGCAGCAAGGGGATCAGCGCCTTCATCGTCGACGTGAAGAACGCGCCCGGGCTCACCGCGACGACGATCCACGGCAAGCTCGGGATCCGGGGCAGCAACACCGCCGAGCTGCACTTCGACGACGTCGTCGTCCCGGCCGAGAACCGGCTCGGCGAGGAGGGGGAGGGCTTTCGCATCGCGATGCGGGTGCTCGACCGCTCGCGCCCCGGTGTGGCGGCGCAGGCGCTCGGGATCGCCCAGGGTGCGCTCGACTACGCGGTCGGCTACGCGCGAGAGCGGCAGCAGTTCGGCAAGGCGATCGCCGAGTTCCAGGGGCTCCAGTTCATGATCGCCGACATGGAGGCGCAGACCGCCGCCGCCCGCGCGCTCGTCTACCACGCGTCCGCGCTGATCGATCAGAAGAGCCCGGACGTCGGCCACGCCGCGGCGATCTGCAAGCTCTTCGCCGGCGACACGGCGATGCGGGTGACCACCGACGCGGTGCAGATCCTCGGCGGCTACGGCTATGTCCGCGAATACCCGGTCGAGCGGATGATGCGCGACGCCAAGATCACTCAGATCTACGAGGGCACCAACCAGATCCAGCGCGTGGTCATCGCCCGGGACCTGTTGCAGGGCTAGATTCCGGCAGGATCCTGAACCGGATGTGACGGCGGTGTGACAGCGTCGCCGGGGGGGATGCCCGGGTGCGCTACCCTGTCGTGCGCCGGGGTGAAACAAACGGTGGCCCTCCGGCGTTTGGCAGTTCGTAGCCGTCGCCGGCGGGGAACCGGCACGGACCACCACAGCCCGTGCGGCCGTCACGGCCCGAGTTGCCCTCCCCAGACGTCCCACTCATGGCAGACACCACGCGCCGGCGACGGCGCTCGAGCTATGACCTCACACCCGCCTGGCTCACGCGAGGCCGGG
>DATKEY010000391.1:0-15265 GCA_035544475.1 Candidatus Dormiibacterota bacterium
TCTCCTCGAGGCGCTCGCCGACCTCACGCTGCCCCGCGCGAGCGGCGGCGAGCCGCTCGTTCTCGGTCGCCAGCCTCCGGGCGAACCCCGCCTCCGCCTGGCTGGCCGCCTCGGCGCGGCCGAGCGCCGCCGTGACCCGGGCGCGCGCCCGGCGGGCCTGGGCCCGGGCGGCCCGCCACGCCTCCCGCGCGAGGCTCCCGCGGAGCTCCCCGAGCCGGGCGACGAGCCGGCGCTGCTCCAGGGCCGCCTCGACCTGGGACTCCAGCTCGGCGAGGCGCGGCTCGGCCTCGGCGAGGAGGTCGGTGAGCCGGAGCAGCCGGGTCTCGGTCGCGCCCACCCGGACGAGCGCATCCTCCCGCGCGGCGCGCAGGCCCCGGACTCCCGCGGCCTCCTCGACGAGGCTGCGACGCTGTGCCGGGGTCGCCTCGATCACCCCGTCGACGTCGTTCTGGGCCACGACCGAATACCCGCTCTGGGTGAGGCCGGTCGCGGTGAGCAGGCGTTCGAGGTCCCGCAGGCGCACCCGGGAGCCGTTGAGGCGGTACTCGCTGTCGCCGTTGCGGGTGACCCGCCGGGAGATCGCGACCTCGACGTCGGGGACCGGGAGCCTGCCCTCCTGGTTGTCGAGCACGAGCTCGACGTGGGCGACGCTCATCGGCGCCCGGCCGGCGCCGCCGGAGTAGATGACCTCGTCCATCCGGGCGCCGCGCAGCTCGCGCGCGTTGGTCTCCCCGAGCGCCCAGCGGATGGCGTCGACGAGATTGCTCTTCCCACTGCCGTTCGGTCCGACCACCGCGGTCACGCCCGGGTCGAGGACCGCCTCGGTTCGAGCGGCGAAGGTCTTGAAACCGCTCAGGCGGACACGGCTCAACCTCATCCGGTCGATTCTCGGGCGGCGGCCCCGTGGGCGTCAACCGGACCCTCCCACATGCTGGGCCCACCATCCCGCCTGTCCACAAGATGTGGTGGCCAGGCCCTCACTCGGCGGGAGGCCCGTCGGTGGCGGTCGCCGCCGGGCGGCGGCGTGACCCGCGGGCGCGGGCGGGGGGCGCGGGCGGTGGCGAGGCCCCCGCCTCCCCGGCGGCCGAGGCCGGCGCCGCGGCCTTCGAGGCCGGCCGGGAGCGACGGCGCGGAGCGTGCGCCTTGGGTCCGGCCGCCTCCTGCTTCGGTCCGGGGGTCGCCGCCCTGGCCGGCGCGGCCTTCTCGGTGCTCGCGGCGGGACGGCGGCTGCGCGACCGCCGGGCACGGGCCGCCGCCGGGGCCTCGGGCTCCGCCATGACGGCGGGGGGCTGCGCCTCGGCGGCCGAGGCCGCTTCGGCCACCTCGGCGGCGAGGCTCGCGGCCGTGCGGCGTCGCGAGCGCCGGGGGCGCGCCGCGCCCGGCACGGCCGGGGGCTCGGCGACGTCGACCGCCGCCGCGGGCTCGACGACCGCCGGCTCGGGCGCGGCGGTCGTCTCGGCGCCGTTGCGGCGGCGGCCGCGCCCGCCCCTGCGGCCCCGCCGGGTGGGACGACGCGCGGGGGCCTCGCCCTCGTCGACCAGGGAGCCGGTCTCCTCCACGGGATCCGGTACCACCACGGGATCCGGCATCACGGCGAGCGGCGGGGGCGGCGCCGGCGGCGCGGCCGGCTCGGGCTCCTCGCGGCCGGGGCGGCCGACGAGCGCCTCGGCGGCGGACCGCAGCGTCGAGAGCAGGCCGCGGCGGCGGCCGTGGGCGGGGGGCGCGACCGGCGGCGCGCCCACCTCGGTGGGCGGCGCGGTCTCGGCGCCCGGCGCGGCTCCGGCGGGCTCGGCTGCGGCGGTCGCCGCCGGCACGCGGCGGCGGCGGCGGGTCGCCGTCCCGGCGCCGCTCGAGGTCTCGGCGGCGGCCTCGGCGATCCGGCGGCGCACCCGGACCGGCTGGGCGGCGGCGTCCTCCGCCGCCTTCTGGGCGGCTCCGGCGGCACGTGCGGCAGGACCGGTCCGGCGCCGTTTGGCGCTGAGCTTCAGCACCGCCTGCCGGGCTGCCGACTGCTCCGCCGCCTGCTTGGTGGTCCCGGTCCCGGTCCCGTAGACCTCGCCGGCGACCACCGCGTCGGCGCTGTACATGCGCCGGTGCCCCGGCCCGCCGACTGCGGTGACCCGGTAGGTCGGGGTGCTGCTCAGCTTCTCCTGGGCCACCTCCTGGAGCTTGCCCTTGTGGTTCTCGTCGCTCCAGTCGGCGAGGTCGCCGATGTTCTGCAGGAAGACGCGGGTCGCCACCCGGTAGCCGTGGTCGAGGAAGATCGCCCCGATCAGGGCCTCGAAGGCGTTGGCGAGCAACGACGGGAGGCGGTTCGCGCCGGTCTTGGCCGCGCCCTTGCCGAGGAGGAGCGCGTCGCCGAGGCCGAGCCGCTCGGCGAAGCCTGCGAGCGACATCGTGTTGACGAGCGCGGCCCGCAGCTGGGTGAGCTGACCCTCGTCATAGCCCGGGAAGCGCTTGAAGAGGTACTCCCCGACGACCAGCTCGAGCACGGCGTCGCCGAGGTACTCGAGACGCTCGTTGTCGTGACCCGGGCCGCTGGGACGGCCCCTCTCGTTGTTCCACGAGGCGTGGGTCATGGCCTCGCGGAGGAGCTCCGGCCGGCGGAAGCGGACGTTGATCCGCTCCTGAAGCGCGGTGAGGCGGGCCTCCTCGCCGGCCTCCAGGGCCTCCGGTACTAGGACGCGATCCCCAGCTTCTCCTGGACGTAGTCCCAGGCCTGCCCCACCGTTCCGATCTTCTCCGCGTCCTCGTCCGAGATCTCCATCCCGTACTCCTCCTCGAACGCCATGATGAGCTCGACGAGGTCCAGGCTGTCCGCGTTCAGATCCTCCACGAACGACGCTTCGAGGGTCACCTGATCCGCCTCGACGCCGAGCTGGTCGACCACGATCGACTTGAACTTCTCGAAGCTGGTGTCTGGCATCGGTGCTCCCTTGGTGTGTGTCGGACGCGTCCGCCGTCTCGGCGGGGATTTCAGTGTGACCGTAGTCGACGGGTGCCGGGGCGGTCCAGGCGAACGGACCAGAGGCCCCGTCCAGGACCGGGGGCGGCTCCTCCCCCACGATGGAACTCACGAGCGGCGAAGGGGTTTCGCGGTCGGTGGCGAGCATGCCGGTGGGAGCCGGCGCCTCGACCTGGGCCACCGCCTCGGCGACCGCCTGGGCGGTGGCGGCGCGCAGCCGGCTGCTGCGCCGGCGCGGGGCCGGCGTCGCGGGGGGCGCTTCCACCTCCACGGCGGCGGGCTCGGCCGCGGCGGCCGCCGGCCGGCGCCGGGACCCGCCGCGGCGTCCACGGCGGCTGCGGCGGGTCCGCTCGGGCGCGTCACCGTCCGCGGGGGCCTCCGCGGAGCCGGCATCGACGGCGGCCGCCTCGACCGCGGGCAGGGCGACGGGCGCGTCCGGTTCGGCCGGGGTCGCCGCCGCTGCGCTGCGGGGGCGCCGGCTCGAGGCGCGCCGCCGGGCGGGCGGGCCGGATGCCGAGACCTGCTCGGGAGGTGCGCCGGAGGCTGCGTCGGGAGGGCCGGGTTCCGGCGTCGGGGACACGATCGTGGTCGATTCTAGCGATGGCACAGGTCGAGCCCCGTTCGCGGGGCCCTGGGCATCAGGCCGCCAGGCCTCCGTCGACGTGGAGGACGTGCCCGTTCACGTACGCGGCTTCGGGCGCGGCGAGGAACGCCACCGCGGCGGCGACCTCCTCGGCGGTCCCGAGACGGCCGGCGGGGACGACGGTGAGCGCACGCTCGATGAGATCTGCGGGCAGTCCCGCGGTCATGTCGGTCTCGACGAAGCCGGGAGCGACGGCGTTGACGGTGATCCCGCGGCCCCCGACCTCCTTGGCGAGCGCCTTGGTGAGCCCGATCAGTCCGGCCTTCGCAGCCGAGTAGTTGGCCTGGCCCGGGTTGCCGACCACCCCCGCGATGCTCGAGACGTTGACGATCCGCCCCCACCGGGCGCGGAGCATCCCCCGTAACGCCGAGCGACACAGCATGAATGCTGCGGTGAGGTCGACGGCGAGCACGTCCGACCAGTCGCGGTCGCTCATCCGCACCGCCAGCTGGTCGCGGGTGACCCCGGCGTTGTTGACGAGGACGTCCACCTTCCCGAGCGCCTCCGCGGCCCGGGCGACGAGGCCCGTCGCCGCGGCGGCGTCGCCGAGGTCGGCGTCGAGGAGTGCGGTCGCGACCCCGTGGCCGGCGGCCGCCTCGGCGACCTCCCGGGCGGCGGCCTCGGAGGCCCCGTAGGCGATCGCGACGGCCGCGCCCTCGGCGGCGAGGCGGAGCGCGATCGCCCTGCCGATCCCGCGCGAGGCGCCGGTCACCAGGGCGACCCGTCCCTCGAGCCGGCGCTCAGCCACGGAGGACCCCCGCGAGCGCCGCAGGGAGCTCGCCGGCCGCTGCGGCGCTCGCCACCCGGAGGGTGCGCAGCCCGGGGTCGATCCGCCCGGTCAGGCCGCTGAGGACCGAGCCGGGGCCGACCTCGACGACCACCTCGGCGCCGAGCCCGGCGAGCGTCGCGACGCAGTCGCTCCAGCGCACCGGCGAGGCGAGCTGGCGGCGCAGACGCTCGCGCAGCGCCTCGGGGTCGCGGACCGCGACGGCGTCGACGTTGCACACCACCGGCACGGCGGCCGGCGCGAGGGGGGCGGCATCGATGAGCGCGCCCACCTCCTCGGCGGCGGCCGCCATGAGCGGAGAGTGGAAGGCGCCGCCGACCCGCAGCGGGATCGCCTTGCGCACCCCGTGCGCCTTCGCAGCCGCGGCCGCGGCGTCGAGCGCGGCGCGCTCGCCGCTGATGACCACCTGGCCGGGGCCGTTGAGGTTGGCGACCACGACCACGCCGCCACCGGAGGCGGTGACCTCCGCGCAGATCGCGGTGGCGACCTCCTCGGTGGCGCCGAGGAGGGCGGTCATCCCCCCCTCACGCATCGCCGCCATCGCCCGCCCGCGGGCGGCGACGAGCCGCATCGCGACGGTGGGGTCGAGCACCCCTGCGGCGACGAGCGCGGAGTACTCGCCGACGCTGTGCCCGGCGACGCCGACCACCTCGACATCCGGGGCCGCGGCGAGCAGATGCAGCGCCAGCACGGACTCGACGAGGAGCAGCGCCGGCTGGGCGATCTCCGTGGGGCGGAGCCCCTCCTCGTCGCCCCCGAGGGCGGCGCGGAGGTCGATCCCGGCAGCGGCGGCGACGTCGAGCAGGTCCGGCGCAGGGGCGACATCGAGGAGGTCGGCGCCCATGCCGGCCGCCTGGCTGCCCTGTCCGGGGAAGACCAGTGCGACCCGGGTCACTCGGTGACGATCACCTCGCGGCCGTGGTACGTGCCGCAGTTCTGGCAGACGTGGTGCGGCCGCTTGGGCCGCCGGCACTGCTGGCAGGGGACCAGCGCCGGCCGGGCGAGGGCGAGGTGGGCGCGGCGCCGGTCACGACGCGCCTTGGGAATGCGTTCCTTGGGGACTGCCATGGACTTCTCCGTGTGCGCAGGCGCGCATCGTGCCGCGCACCGGCGGCCGAGTATAGCGGCAGTGGCGCGTCCGCTAGCGCTTTCGGCGTCGTGACTCCGGCGGCGGGAGGGTCTCGATTCCCTTGCGCACGGTCTGCACGGTGCGCTGCAGTTGGGCGTCGAGGTCCTCCATCACCTGGCGGGCGTACGCGTCCGCCTCGGTCGCCACCCGGGCGGCACGCTCCTCGGCATCGTCGACGAGGCCGCGGGCACGCTCCTCGGCGGCCCGGGTGACGGCGTGCTGGGAGACGAGGGCGTTGGCGTGGTCGGCCGCGTCCCGTCCCATCCGGTCGGCGTCCTCGCGCGCGGCGGCGACGAGCCGCTCCGCCTCCGCACGCGCATCGCCGCCGGTGCGCTCGGCGGCCTCGCGTGCCTCCTCGACGAGCTGCTCGGCGGTCTCGCGCGCCTGGCCGATCAGCCGGTCCTGCTCCTCGATCACCCAGTGCGCCTGCTTCATCTCCTCGGGGAGCTGCATGCGGGCGCGGTCGATGAGGTCGAGCGCCTCGTCCTCGTTCACCACCACGTTGGGGGTGAAGACGATGCGCTTGCCGTTGACCACGAGGCTCTCGAGGCGGTCGAGGAGGTCGATCACCGAGGGGCTCTCTGCGGCGATGTCCTTCACGGCCCTTCCCCCTGTTCCTCCGATTCCTCCGCCCTCCCGAAACGCCGCCGCATCGCCCGCGCGCTCGGCGGCGGGAGCACGTCCTCGACGATGCCGCCGAAGCGGTACACCTCCTTGATGAGCGAGGAGGACACGTAGACGTTCGAGAAGGAGGTCATCAGGAAGACGGTGTGGATCTCGGGTGCGAGCCGGCGGTTCATCAGCGCCATCTGGAACTCGTTCTCGAAGTCGCTGACAGCGCGCAGGCCGCGCACGATCGCCGCTGCGCCGACGCGGCGCGCGTACTCGACGGTGAGCCCGTGGAAGGTGTCGACCTCGACGCGCGGGTTCTCGTTGACGCTCTGGCGGATGAGCTCGACACGCTCCTCGACGGTGAACAGCCCGCTCTTGCCCGGGTTCTCGAGCACCGCCATGATCACCCGGTCGAAGATCAGCGTCGCCCGCTCGAGCACGTCGAGGTGACCGAGGGTCACCGGGTCGAAGCTCCCCGGGTAGACGGCGATGCGGGTCATCCTCTCTCCCGTTGGTCCAGAGCGTCGTCGGCCGCGTCCGCCGCGCCGACCCGGCGGAAGAAGGTCAGCCGGGTGGTGCCGTAGGTCGCCTCCCGGACACGCTCCAGGCCACCAACCGCGTCGGGGAGCATCGCGGCGCGGTGATGTTCGCACACCACGAGGGGAGGAGACTGCGCGCCGAGAGCGTCGAGGACGGCGATCGCCCCGCGGTCGCGGTAGGGGGCGTCGAGGTAGACGAGATCGGCGCCGCTCACCTCGGCGGGGCGGCGGCGGACCCAGTCGAGCGCGTCGGCGGCGACGAGCCGGCAGCGCTGGGCGCACCCCAGGCGCTCCGCGGTCTGGGCGACGAGGCGCAGGGTCGGACGGTCGCGCTCGACGAAGGTCACCCGGGCGGCGCCGCGGCTGAGCGCCTCGAACCCCACCGTCCCGGCGCCGGCGAAGAGGTCGACGACCGCGGCGCCGTCGACGTCGCCGAGGATGTTGAAGAGCGCCTGCCGCACCAGGGACGTCGTCGGCCGGGTGGCGAGCCCCGTGGGGGTGTCCACCTGCCGCCCGCGCCAGGCGCCGGCGGTGATCCGGGTCGAGGCGGCCGCCGCCATCAGTCGAGGTCGAACACGGCGCGGAAGGCGTCCATCGCCTCGGCGAGCGGGGGGTGGCGGTCGAGGGTGGGGTCGACATCGAGCCAGCGCTCGGCGGCCGCGCGGGCGCGCTCCATCAGCGCCTGGTCGAGGAGGTCGGCGACCCGCATCTCGGGCAGCCCGTGCTGGCGCAGCCCGATGACGTCGCCCGGGCCGCGCATCCGCAGGTCGAGCTCGGCGAGGTCGAAGCCGCTCTTCGTCCGCGCCACCTCGTCGAGCCGCTCGCGGCCGGCCTGGTCGGGCGAGCCCTGGAAGAGGAGGCAGAAGGAGGCGTGCTCGCCGCGGCCGACCCGGCCGCGGAACTGGTGGAGCTGGGCGAGCCCGAAACGCTCGGCGCCCTCGACGAGCATGATCGTCGCGTTGGGGACGTCGACCCCGACCTCGACGACGCTCGTCGTCACCAGCAGGTCCGCGTCGCCGGAGGCGAACCGCCCCATCCTCTCCTCCTTCTCCCGAGACGGCATCCGCCCGTGGAGGAGCTCGACGCGCAGCTCGGGGAAGACCTCGGTGCTCAGCCTCTCGTGCTCCGACGTGGCGCTGCGCACCCCGAGGGTGTCGGACTCCTCGACGAGCGGGCAGAGGACGAAGGCCTGGCGCCCCTCGGCGACCTGCTCACGGACGAAGGTGTAGGCGGTCTCGCGGCCCTCGGGACCGACGACGTGGGTCGCCACCGGGGTGCGGCCGGGGGGCATCTCGCGCAGCTCGGAGTGGTTGACGTCGCCGTAGAGGGTGAGCGCGAGCGAGCGCGGGATCGGGGTCGCGGTCATCGCCAGGAAGTTGGGGATCGCCACCGACTTCTGCCGCACCTTCTGGCGCTGGGCGACGCCGAAGCGGTGCTGCTCGTCGACGACGACGAGCCCGAGGGCGGCGGGCCTCACCTCGTCCTCGGTGAGGGCGTGGGTGCCGACGAGCAGGGTGTCGTGACCGGAGGCGACGCCGCCGAGGATCTCCCTCCGGGCGCGGATCGGGGTCCCGCCGATGAGCAGGCGCACCGACACCCCGTGGGGCGCGAGCAGCCGGTCGAGGGTGGTGTGGTGCTGCCGCGCGAGGATCTCCGTCGGGGCCATGACCAGGGTCTGGAAGCCGGCGTGGTGAGCCATCAGCGCCGCCATCGCCGCGACCACCGTCTTGCCGCTGCCGACGTCGCCCTGGAGCAGCCGGTTCATCGGCCCCGGGCGGGACATGTCGGTGAGGATCGCGTGGGCGGCGAGCCGCTGCCCGTCGGTGAGGCGGAAGGGCAGCGAGGCCGCGAAGCCGCGCGCGAGCTCGGGGTCGTAGGGCACCACCACGCCCTCGCCGCTCAGCCTCCGCCGCCGCGCGCGCTGGGCGGCGAGCTGGAGGAGGAAGAGCTCCTCGAACCCGACCCGCTCGCGGCCACGCTCGACGAGCTCGGGCGTCTCCGGCGCGTGGAGGGTGTGGAGCGCCTCGGCGAGGGTGAGCAGCCCCTCCTCCTCGCGGACGGGCTCGGGCACCGGGTCGCCGAGTTGCTCGAGGAGCGGGAGCAGCGGCTCGATCCGCTCGCGCAGGTAGCGGGAGGTGAGGCCGCCGGTCTCCGGGTACACCGGCGCGAGCCGGCCGACGTGGAGCTGGTCGTCGGAGACGCGCTCGAACTCCGGATTCTGCAGGACCGGCCCCCGCCGCTCCCACTTCACCTTGCCGCTGAGGAGCAGCTCCTCCCCCTCGCGGAGCTGGCGGACGAGGAAGGGCTGGTTGAACCAGACCGCGGACGCGGTGGTCTCGCCGTCGTCGAGGGTGGCCTCGACGAGCGCCATCCGCTTGTAGGGGGTGCGCCGGGACGACACCCGCGCCAGCCGCGCGCGCACCGTCTGCACCTCGTTCCCGGGCACCAGGCTCGCGAGCGGGATCACCTCACGGGTGTCCTCGTAGCGCCGGGGCAGGTGGAGCAGGAGGTCTCGCACGCTGTGGAGGCCGAGCTTCGCCAGCCGGACCGCCTGGCGCGGGCCGACGCCGGCGAGCCGCTCCACCGGCGTGTCCAGCCGGGCCGAGAACACCGGCCCGGCGCGGGGCGGGGCAGGGTGCGAGGTCACCGCCTCCAGTCTAGGCCGAACAGGGGTTCGGCCACCGGGTCAGCCGGCACGCAGGCAGGCGGCGCCGATCCCCCGGGGCCCGGCGTACGTGCCCACCACCGGGCCGATCTCGCCGGTGCCGAGGTCGAGCTCCGGGTAGGCGGCGGTGAGCCGCGGGCGGATCTCGTCGAGCAGCTCGGGGGCGCCGCTGTGCATCGTCCCCACCGCCTCGAGCGGGCCGGCCTCGGCGAGCAGCGCGAGCATCCGGTCGATGCCCTGGCGGCGGTTGCGGACCCGTGCCTGGGGGTGCACCTCGCCGTCGGCGACGCGGAGAAGCGGCTTCACGTTGAGCACTCCGCCGAGGAAGGCCTGGGCCGCGCCGATGCGCCCGCCGCGGTGGAGGTAGGTCAGGGTGTCCAGAAGCACGTACACGACCACCCGCGAGCGACGCGCCTCGGTGTTGCGGACGACCGTGTCCACATCTGCGCCGGCGGCGACGTCGCGGAGCGCGGCGCGCACGAGGAACTGGATCCCCATGCTGACGCTGCCGGAGTCCACGGTGCTGACCCGGCCCTCGAGGTCGTGGGCGGCGAGCGTCGCCGACTGCAGGGTGCCGCTGAGCTTCTGGGAGATGTGGATGCTCAGGACCCGGTCGCCCGGCTCGCGGAGCAGGTCGCGGTACACCGCCGCGAAGTCCTCGGGCGACGGCTGCGAGGTGGTCGGTGTCGTCCCGCCCTTCGCGAGCCGCGCGTAGAAGGCGTCGGCGTCGAGGTCGACGCCGTCGCGGAACTGCTCGTCGCCGAAGCGCACCGTGAGTGGCACGACGCGGACGCCGAGGGTCGCCGCCTCGGCGGGGAGGAGGTCGGAGGTGCTGTCGGTGACGATGTGCAGCACGGTCACTCCAGGGAGAGGATGTAGGGGTAGTGCTCCTGGCCGCCGTCGTGGACCTCGAACTCCACGTCGGGGTGCCCGCGGCGCAGGGCGTCGACGAACCTCTCCGCGGTGTCCTCGTCGACTCCGGCGCCGCGGTACACGGTGATGAGCTCGGGCTCGCGGCCGGCGTCGTCGAGCACCGCCTCGACCACCGTGAGATGGTCCTGGCCGACCTGGGTGATGCGGTCGTCGACGACGGCGATGACGTCCCCCTCGTGGATGTCCTTGCCGTCGGCGGTGCTGTCCCGGACCGCATGGGTGATCTCGACGGTGACGACCCCGGCGATCGCCTCCTCCATCCGCGCGCAGTTCGACTCGATGTCTCCGGCGGGGTCGAGCGCGAGGAGCGCGGTGATCCCCTGGGGGAGGCTGCGCGTCGGCACGACGCGCACCGCGACCTCGGAGGCGAGGGCGTCGACCTGGAGGGCGGTCATGATGACGTTGCCGTTGTTCGGCAGGATGATCACCGAGTCGGCGTTGGCGGCGCGCACCGCGTTGAGCAGCGCCTCGATGGAGGGGTTCATCGTCTGCCCCCCCTCGACGATGCCGTCGGCTCCCAGCCCGGTGAGGATGGAGCGGAAGCCCTGGCCCGGTGCCACCGACACCACACCGAGCGCCTTGCGCGGCGCCGGCGGGCGCTTCGCCTCCTCGGCGGCGGCGCGCTCGAGGATGTCGTGGTGCTGGCTCGACATGTCCTCGACCTTGAGCTTGCTCAGCCGGCCCCGCTCGGCGGCGCGGGTGATGAGCGCCGCGGGGTCGTGGGTGTGGATGTGGACCCGCACCAGCTCCTCGTCGCCGACCACGAGCGAGGAGTCGCCGAGCGCCCCGAGCTCCTCGCGAAGCGCGTCGACGTCGAGACCGGGCCCGCCGACGAGGAACTCGGTGCAGTATCCCCACCCCTCGTGGCGCTCCGCGACCGCGGCGGCCCCACGGCGCTCGCCGGGTGCCGCGCCGCCGGCGAGCGCCGGGCCGCCGGCGGGGCGGCGCAGCTCGGGCTCGCCGACCCGGCGCGGAGCAGCGACCGCGAGCCCGTCGTCGGCGGCGCCGGCGTCACTGTCGAGCGCCCTCGCGAACCCCTCGAGAACCACCGCGAACCCGAGCCCGCCGGCGTCGACGACGCCCGCGTCGCGGAGCACCGCCAGCTGGTCGGGGGTGCGCTCCACCGCCGCGTGGGCCTCGGCCACCGCGGTCTGGAGCACCGTCCGGATGTCGTCGGACGCCTCCGCCGCACGCTTGCCCGCCGCCGCGGCCTCGCGCACGACCGTGAGGATGGTCCCCTCGGTCGGCTTCATCACCGCCTTGTAGGCGACCGTGGACGCCTCCCCGAGCGCGACGGCGATGCCGGCGGCGTCGACCCGTTGACGCCCCTGCAGCCCCTGGCTGAAGCCGCGGAGCACCTGGGAGAGGATCACCCCGCTGTTGCCGCGCGCCCCCATCAGCGACCCGTGCGCGGCCGCCTGCATCACCGAGGCGGCGGAGCCGCCGTCGGGCGCCTTGGCGGCGTCCTCCACCGCGCTGCGCAGCGTCAGGTACATGTTCGACCCGGTGTCACCGTCGGGGACGGGGAAGACGTTGAGGTCGTTGACGACCTCCTGGTTCGCCTGGAGCCAGGCGAGCGCGCTGCTGAGCCCCGCCATCAGCTGCCGCCCGCCGATCTCCCGCAGCGGCTGGCGCTCGGTGGCGGTAAAGCCGCCCGGGGCGGCGTCGTGCTCAGCGCCGGGCATCGTCGCCCTCGAGATGGATGCCCTGGACGTTGACGTTCACCGAGAGGACCGGGAGGCCGAGCATCCGCTCGACCTCGTACTTCACGGCGCTCATCAGGTTGTGGGCGACCTCGCTGATCCGGGTCCCGTACTGGGCGATCACGTAGAGGCCGATGACGACCCCGCCCTCCCCCACCTCGATCTCGACGCCGCGATGGAGGTTGTCCCGGTTCAGCCGCTCGGCGATGCCGTCGCGGAGGCCGCGCGCGGCCATGCCCACGATGCCGTAGCACTCGTTGGCGGCGTGGCCGGCGATCGAGGCCACCACGCGCGGCGAGACCTCGATCCGGCCCAGGTTGTCGGTACGGGTGAGGGCCTCCCTCGCCCTGACCTTGGTGGTCGGCACGGTATCCCCATAAGTCGCCGGACGGCGCTGTGTTATCCTCGGCCGCCGGTGCACGAGGGCCGGTGCACACGACCGCGGCCAGCCGCAGGTACCCGCCATTCCAGTATGGCATCTGGCACGCCGGGCCCTGGCGCACGGGGACGAACGATGGCACAGCGGTGTGAGCTCTGCGGCAAGGGCCCGATGTCGGGCAACAACGTCAGCCATTCGAAGGTGCGGACGCGCCGGCGTTTCATGCCCAACCTGCAGCGCGTCCACGTGGTCGTCTCCGACCGCTCCGTTCGCCGCCTGGTCTGCACCCGTTGCATCCGCACCCAGTCGAAGGTGCGTTAGGGGGGGCTCACCCAGCCCGCGCCCTCGGGCAGGGGTGACCCCGGCTCCGCCCGGAGCACCGCGGCGAGCAGGCGCAGGCCCTCGACGATCCGGGGCCCGGGCCGGTTGAAGTAGCTCGAGCCGTCGACTGCGGCGATCCGGCACCCGAGGCCGGCGAAGCCCGGACGCGGCGTGAGGTCGTGAACGGTCTCGAGGCTGCGCTCGAGCCCGAAGCCGCAGGGCATGAGCACCATGACCTCCGGCGCCGCCTCGAGCACCCGCTCCCAGCTCACCTCCCTGGACCGCTCCCCCTCGGCGGCGAGCACGTCGCGCCCGCCGGCGCGGCGGACCATCTCCGGGACCCAGTGCCCGCCCGCGAAGATCGGGTCGGTCCACTCGAGGCAGGCGGTCGCCGGGGGGACGACCCCGGCGGGCGGCAGCGCCTCGACCTCGGCGATCGTCTCGCGCATCCGCGCCGCCAGCGCCTCCGCCTCGCGCTCGTGGCCGGTCGCCTCGCCGAGCACCTGCGCCGTGGCGACGATCCCCTCGAGGCTCTCCGGCTCGAGGGAGATCACCGGGACGTCGCCCCCGAGCCGCCGCGCCGCCCCCTCCACCTCGCGATAGGCGACGGCGCAGACCTCGCAGAGCTCCTGGGTGACGATGAGGTCGGGGTGCAGCCGGGCGAGCAGCTCCTCGTCGAGGCGGTAGATGCTCGAGCCGCTGTGCAGCGCCCCGCGGATGTGCCGGTCGATGGCGGCGCAGCTCTGCCCGGTGTGGTCGATCGAGCTCGAGGTGAGCCGCGGGAGCCGCTCCGCCTCCGGAGGGAAGTCGCACTCGTGGGTGACGCCGACGACCTCGGGGCCGGCGCCGATGGCGAAGAGGAGCTCGGTGGCGCTCGGCAGCAGCGAGGCGATGCGCACCGCCGTCGACCGCTAGCTCGCGGCGACCCGCCGCGTCGCCGGCGCCTCGGCGCGCAGGGTGCGGAGCAGGGAGACCATCTCGACCGCGGCGAGGGCTGCGTCGGCGCCCTTGTTGCCGTGCTTGCCGCCGGCGCGGTCGATCGCCTGCTCCAGGGTCTCGGTGGTGACGATCCCGAAGGCGGTGGGGACACGCGCCTTCAGCCCGATGCCGCCGACCCCCCGGCTCGCCTCGCCGGCGACGAAGTCGAAGTGCGGGGTCTCGCCGCGGATCACGACCCCGAGGCAGATGATCGCGTCGTGGCGGCCGTGGTCGGCGAGCTCCTGGGCGGCGAGGGGGATCTCGAAGCTCCCCGGCACCCAGACGACGGTGAGGTCGTCCTCGGACGCCCCGTGGCGCACGAGCGCGTCGACCGAGCCCTCGAGGAGGCGCTGGGCGACGAAGTCGTTGAACCGTCCCACGACGATCGCGAACCGCATCCCGCTGGCGTCGAGCTTGCCCGCGATGACCTTCACAGCGCGATCCTAATCATCCGACGGGGGGTCCGGAGTCGGGGTCGAGGGCGCTGAGCAGGTGGCCGAGCTTGTCGCGCTTGGCCCGCAGGTAGCGCTCGTTGTGGGGGGTCGGCGGGATCATGAGCGGGACCTGCTCGACGACCTTGAGGCCGTAGCCGGCGAGACCGAAGTACTTCTTCGGGTTGTTCGTCAGCGTGCGCAGCTCGCTCACCCCGAGGTCGGCGAGGATCTGCGCACCGGTGCCGTAGTCGCGCTTGTCGACGGGCAGCCCGAGCCGCTCGTTCGCCTGGACGGTGTCGAGCCCCTCGTCCTGGAGGGCGTAGGCGCGGAGCTTGTCGATGAGGCCGATGCCCCTCCCCTCCTGGCGCAGGTAGACGATGATGCCGCGGCCCTCGTCGCCGATCATCTCCATCGCCTTGTGGAGCTGCGCCTGGCAGTCGCAGCGCTGGGAGCCGAAGACGTCGCCGGTGAGGCACTCGCTGTGCACCCGGACGAGCACCGGCCGGGTGTCGCCGACGTCGCCGAGCACCATGGCGACGTGGACCGCACCGGTGATGAGGTCCTCGTAGCCGTGGATCGTCCAGGTGCCCTGCGGGGTCGGGAGCCGGGTGCTCGCGCCGCGCACCACCAGGCGCTCGGTGCGGCGGCGATAGGCGATGAGTTCGTCGATGGAGACGGTGCGCAGACCGTGGCGCTTCGCGAACGAGTCCAGGTCGTCTCGCCGCGCCATGCTGCCGTCCTCGTTGAGGATCTCGCAGATCACCCCCGCCGGGAAGCGGCCGGCGAGCTTGCAGAGGTCGACCACCGCCTCGGTGTGGCCGGCGCGCTCCAGCACCCCGCCGGGACGGGCGCGCAGCGGCGCGGTGTGACCCGGGCGGGCGAAGTCGCGGGGGGTGGCGTGCTCGTCGCAGAGCATCCGGATGGTGGTGGCCCGGTCGTAGGCGCTGATCCCGGTGGTGACCCCGCGGCCGATGGCGTCGACGCTCACCGTGAAGGCGGTGGCGTGGTGGGACGTGTTCACGTCGACCATGGCCGCAAGTCCGAGCTCGTCGAGGCGCCAGCCCTCCATCGCCACGCAGATCATCCCCCGCGCGTGGGTGAGGGTGAAGTTGATGTGCTCGGGGGTGATGCGGTCGGCGGCGATCGCGAGGTCGCCCTCGTTCTCCCGGTCCTCGTC
>DATKEY010000392.1:0-4589 GCA_035544475.1 Candidatus Dormiibacterota bacterium
GTCGCCGGGCGGATCCTCGCGGCGGGCTACGACGGATGGATGGAGGACTTCGGCGAGTACACCCCGCTCGACGCCGTCGCATCCGACGGTGCGACCGGGACGGCGCTGCACAACCGGTATCCCACCGACTATCACCGCGCCTCGGCGACGGCCGCCGCCGCGCTCGAGGAGCGGCATGCGCGGCCGCTGGCGCGGTTCGCCCGCTCCGGATGGACGGGAACGGCGGCGGTCGTGCCGATCGTGTGGGGTGGCGATCCGACGACGTCCTGGGGATTCGACGGGCTCGCCAGCGCGCTGATCGAGGGGCTCTCGATGGGCGCGAGCGGCGTCGCCATGTGGGGCAGCGACACCGGCGGATTCATGTCGACGCTCGACCGCCTCACCCCCGAGCTGCTGCGCCGGTGGATCCAGTTCTCGGCCTTCTGTCCGGTGATGCGCACCAAGGCGGGCGGGATCGAGATCCCGCCCTACGAGCGACCCCAGATCTGGGACGAGGACGTGCTCCCCACATGGCGACGCTGGGCCCGCTGGCACATCCGCCTCAACGACTACCTGATGGCGGCGCACGACGCCTACCGCGCGACCGGGCGGCCGATCATGTGCGCGCTCGAGCTCGTGCATCCGGACATCGGGCCGGTGTCCGACCAGTACCTCCTCGGCGAGCACCTGCTGGTGGCGCCCGTCCTCGAACCCGGCTGCACCGCGCGCAGGGTCGTCCTGCCTTCCGGCCGGTGGGTCGACCTGTTCGATCCCCGGCGGTCGTTCGGCGGGCCCGCGGAGATCGACGTCGAGGTGGGACCGGACGACATCCCGGTGTTCGTCCGCGCCGGAGCCGTCCTGTCGCTGCTCCCCGACGGCGTCGACTCCCTCAGCCCCCATGCGGCGGACCTCGAGGACCGCCGCACCGTGCTCGCCGTCGCGGGCGATCCGGGCGACCACTGGGCCGGATCGCCGGGTCCGGAGATCGCCTGCCGGACCGAGACCGCTCCGGGGTCGTGGAGCCTCGAGCTCTCCGCGCCCCGTCCCTTCGCGTGGGAGGTCACGGCATGGATTCCGGAGGCGCCACTGGAGGTCGACGTCGACGCGCCGTGGTCGTTCGATGCCGGCCGGCTCACCTGCTCGCCGGCCGGCGCGTCGGTCGTCGTCCGTGCCCGCTGGGTCACGTGAGCAGCCGGGGGTCGACCGCCTGTCCCTCCCAGCTCTCGCGGACCCAGTGGTGGGCCGGGTCGTCGCAGAACGCCAGCGTCCGCTCGGGCGCCGGGCCGGCGAGGACGTTGAGGTGGTACAGGTCGTAGCCGGGAGCCGTCACCGTCGGGCCGTGGTAGCCGCGGGGGATCACGACGACGTCCCCGTGCCGGACCTGCTCGCACAGGTCGATCCCGCCGTCCGCGGTGTAGAGACGCAGCATCGCGAATCCCTCGCCCATCCGTCGCGGCCGGGCGGAAGTCGCCGCAGAGGTCTCGAAGTAGTAGATCTCCTCGAGGATCGCCTCGCCGGGACCCACCTCGTCGTGCTTGTGCGGAGGCCAGCTCGACCAGTTCCCCGCGGGCGTGATGCACTCCACCGACACCAGCCGGTCGGCGGGAAACGCCGCCGGAGCGCAGAAGTTGTTCAGTCGCCGGCTCGATGCGCCCGCGCCGCGGAGCTCGACGGGCACCGACTCGGCGGGACCGTATGCGGGTGGGAGCGAGGCGGTCGCGCGGGCGCTCGGGAGCGCGAACCGCCCGCCGGGGCGGGAGGAGATCACCACGCCGGTTCCGGGCGGGACGTATGCGAAGTCGCTGGGACCGCTGAACACGTCGTCGCGCCCCGCGAGCTCGAAGCGCTCGCCGGCGCACTCGACGGTCGCCGATCCGGCGAGCGGGAGCACGAGGACCTCGTCCGCTCCGGTGTGGAGCGATCGCGAACCGCCGGGAGCGAGCTCGACGATGCGCAATCCGGCGTACATCCAACCGGCCGACTCGGGTGTCACGACCACCGGGTCGACGTGATCTGCACTGCTACCATGCGGGAGATGGAGGGGATGGCTCACGAGCCGGAGCATACCCACCGGTGTCCACGGTGACGACCTCGATGTTCGATCTCTCCGGACGCGTCGCGGTCGTCACCGGAGGGAGCGGATCGCTGGGAGCCGCGATCGCTCGCGGCCTCGGGCACAACGGCGCACGGGTCGCGCTGGTGGCGCGTCGTCGCGACACGCTCGACGTGGTCGCCGATCGCATGCGACACGACGGCATCGACGTGTGCGCGCTCGTGGCCGACGTCCTCGACGCAGCGCGACTGCGCGCCGCTCGCGAAGAGCTGATCAACGACTGGGGAAGAATCGATGTGCTCGTGAACGCGGCCGGAGGAAACCGACCGGCCGCGACGGTGCCGCCCGAGGGGACGGTGTTCGACCTCGACCCCGATGCGCTCACAGAGGTCGTGGATCTCAACCTGATGGGCACCTTCCTGCCGATCCGGGAGTTCGGCCGCACCATGGCGGAAACCGGGCGGGGCTCGATCATCACCATCTCGTCGATGGCGGCGACCCGGCCGCTGTCGCGGGTGGCCGGGTACGGGGCGGCGAAGGCCGCGGTCGAGAACCTCACGCGCTGGCTCGCCGATCACGTGGCTCGACGATTCGGCGCGGGGCTCCGGGTGAACGCGATCGCGCCCGGGTTCTTCCTCGGCGCGCAGAATCGCGACCTCGTCGTCGACCGCGCGGGCTCGCTCACCGATCGCGGACGGCGGATCGTCGACGCGACCCCGATGGGCCGGTTCGGCGATCCCGACGACCTCGCCGGTCCCGCCGTGTGGCTCGCCTCGGACGCGAGCCGGTTCGTCACCGGAGCGGTCGTCCCCGTCGACGGCGGGTTCTCAGCGGCGGCCGGTCTCTGACCACGCACCGGTCCACAGACCGAGCGCGGGGTTGGCGACGAAGTGGAAGGGCCTCCCGGCGCGGTCGGCGCGCGGCCCGGTCGGCGTCGCCGCGTCCACGCCGAGCCCGCCGATCTCACCGTCGAGGTCGCGCCATTCGTACCCGACCGACTCGATCTCGTCCCTCGACAGTCCCCCGCGGTCCGGAGCGGTGCAGTACACGATGCGAAACCGCCCCTCGGCGCTGCCGTGGATGAGGTGCGCCGCGGCACAGAGGTTGCCCGCGAGGTCGGGATCGGCGTCGACCGCACCCAGAGTGGACCCGGTGCCGTGATAGCCGTGCGCCCGGACGAGCCGGTCGGCGAGGGGATCCTCGGCGAACCGGGAGACGCCCGGGGCGAGCACGACGAGCTCACCTCCGGTCGCGAGCGCCATCCTCGTCCGGTAGATCGCCTTGTTCGCGACCCAGGTGCTCGTGTACTCCCCCTCATCCATCCGGCAGACCACGCGGTCCAGCGCCTCGGGCACCGTGGTGATGTTGCACGCGGCCGACAGGTTCGCGGCCGCGGCGAAGGCGGCGCCCCCCGACTCCGTGGAACGCCCGCGACCGGTGAAGAGCCCTCGCAGCACGATGCGGTCACCCGTGTCCTCGACCACGGTGAGGATCCACAGCACCCGCAACCGGGGGGCGAGGAACCGGTCGAACGCCGCGTCGACGACGCGGCGCGCCGGTGTCTGCGCGCGCCCCATGATCGTCTCCATGTCGCAGAGCGCGCTCAGCCAGTGGGTGCCGTGGATCGTCCCTGCGCCGCCGAGCCCGATGACGAGGTTCTTGGTGAAGTTCGCCATCCCGGCCACCTCGTGGGGCACGACCTGCCCGACGGAGACGACGAGGTCCCAGCCGTCGAGCAGCAGCCGGGACACCGCCACCGGGATCGCGTGACCGGTCCGGCCGCCGGAGATCCTGCGCACCTCCTCGGCGTCGATCTCTCCGAGATCGACGAGGTCGTCGCGCCAGCGGTGCGCGAGGACTCGCTCTGGCGGCACCCGCCCGTCGAAGAGGCGGGCGATCTCGCCGCCGGTCATCGCGTGATGGGTGCCGACCGCCGGCAGGACACGGGTGTCGCACCCCGACGCCACCAGGGACCGGTACACGAGCGCGGTGATCTCGCCCGCCCGCGAATGGGGGCGGGTGCGGTCGGGGGGGACGATGAGCACCCGGCGCGGCGCGCAGGCGCCGAGCTCGTCCTCGACGGCGCGTCCGACCAGCCGGCGCAGCTCCTCGGTGGACAGCGATGCCGTCGGGCCACCGGTGCTCGACAGGGGTTCCACGTCGGGGGATGGTCCCACGGGCGCGCCGACGCACGCCGTAGGATCGGCGCGGTGGACCGGGACCGCGCGCGCCTGTTCGATCGCGAGGCGGAGCGGTACGACCGCGCTCGACCGGCCTACCCCGCCGCTCTCATCGACCAGGTCCTCGGCCCATCCCCCCGCGGGCTGTCCGTGCTCGACGTCGCGTGTGGCACCGGTATCGCGTCGCGGCAGTTCGCGCAACGGGGCGCTCGGGTCCTCGGCATCGATCTCAACCCCGCGATGGCCGAGATCGCCCGGCGGCACGGCATCCCGACCGAGGTGGCGGAGTTCGAGGCCTGGGACCCCGCCGGGCGGACGTTCGACGTCGTCACCTGCGCCCAGGCCTGGCACTGGCTCGACCCGGAGGTGAGCGCCAC
>DATKEY010000393.1:0-2681 GCA_035544475.1 Candidatus Dormiibacterota bacterium
CGGGCCGCGGTCTACGGGCGGATCGGGACCTGCACCCAGGAGTTCGGCACCCTGGCGAGCTGGCTCGTCGACGTGCTCAACGCCCTCACCGGCAACCTCGACCGCGAGGGTGGGGCGATGTTCCCCGCCGCCGCGGTCGGAGCGCGCAACACCCTGGGCACCCCGGGGCGCGGCCGCGGGTTCGCCACCGGGCGCTGGCGCAGCCGGGTCCGGGGGCTTCCCGAGGTCCTCGGCGAGCTCCCCGCCGCCTGCCTCGCCGAGGAGATCGACACCCCCGGCGAGGGCCGGGTGCGGGCGCTCATCACCTGCGCCGGCAACCCCGTGCTCAGCGCCCCGAACGCGGGCCGCCTGGAGCGGGCCCTCGGCGGGCTCGAGGCGATGATCAGCGTCGACATCTACGTGAACGAGACCACCCGGCACGCGGACGTCATTCTTCCCGCACCGCCGCCGCTCTCCCGCTCTCACTACGACGTGCTGTTGCTCCAGCTCGCGGTCCGCAACATCGCCCACTACTCGCCGCCGGTGCTGCCGCTGGAGGCCGGCGCCCCCGACGAGTGGGAGATCCTGCTGCGGCTCGCCGGGATCCTCGCCGGGCAGGGGGCGTCGGCGCCGCTCGAGGCGTTCGACGATCTCATCGCCGCCCAGGAGGTCGAGCGCGCGATCGCGCTGCGCGGGTCGCGCGTCGAGGGTCGCGACCCCGCCGAGCTCCTCGCCATGCTCCGCCCGCGGCGTGGCCCGGAGCGCCTCCTCGACCTTCACCTGCGGGTCGGCCCCTACGGTGACGCCTTCGGCGCCGACCCCGGCGGGCTCACCTTCGAGCGGCTCGCGGCCCATCCCCACGGCCTCGACCTCGGGCCGCTGAAGCCGCGCATCCCGGAGGTCCTGCGCACCGTGTCGGGCACGGTCGAGCTCGCCCCCGCGCCGCTCGTCACCGACCTCGAGCGGCTGCGGGCATCGCTCTCGCGCCTGGCCGGCGGCCTGGTCCTCGTCGGCCGCCGCCATCTGCGCTCGAACAACTCGTGGATGCACAACGTCGACGTGCTCGTGCGCGGGAGGGAGCGCTGCACCCTGCAGGTGCATCCCGACGACGCCGCCGAGCTCGGCCTCGTCGACGGCGGTCGCGCACGGGTGAGCTCCCGGGTGGGAAGCGTCGAGATCGTGGTCGAGGTGACCGAGGCGATCATGCCCGGAGTGGTGAGCATCCCCCACGGGTGGGGCCACGAGGGCACCGCGATGCGGGTGGCGGCCGCCCACGCGGGCGTGAACACCAACCTCCTCGCCGACGAGCAGGCGGTCGACCCCCTCTCCGGGGACGCCGTCCTCAACGGGGTGCCGGTGACGGTGGAGGCGGTGACCTGATCTCCCGACCACACGGAAAAAGGAGGGTGGCGGGACGCGTCGTGCGGCGCGTACGCTCCCGCGAACAGAGGATCAGAGGGTGCCGGGCAGCGTCCGGCGGCACGAGGGACATGAGCAGATGACCACCGGGCCTGGATCCGCCTTCGGCAAGGCGCCCCGCGATCACCTCTACATCCCGCCGCGCAAGCGCCGTCTCTCCGAGTACGAGGCGGTCACCTGCTACACCCAGCCGGGCCCCGAGGCCTTCGACATCGAGGGCTGGTTCACCCTCGGCCCCGGCCCAGAGCACCGCACCGCCTGGCGGAAGGAGTCGACGCGGCTCACTCACCACCACTGGTGGGACTTTCGCGACCCCGCCCAGCAGTGGCAGCGCACCTACGTGCGGATGCAGGCGGAGCAGGAGCGGGCGATCGAGCGGGCGACCGAGGACGCGGCCGCTGCCGGCGCCTACGCCGACCTCGACCGTGGGTGGCTCGACGACGTGATCGCCGGCCACTACCGGATCTGGTCCTTCTTCGAGTACGCCCTCTTCCGGGCGTTCGCGGTGGCGTCGCGGGAGGCGCTGAGCGACACCCTGGGGAACGTGCTCTGCTTCCAGGGGTTCGACCACATGCGCCACGCCCAGGCGGTGGTGCTCTACCTGATGACGCTCGAGGAGAACATCGAGGGGTTCCGCGACCAGGGGGCGAAGCAGCGCTGGCTGGAGGCTCCGGAATACCAGCCGATGCGGGCGCTCGCCGAGAAGCTGATGCTCGGCACCGACGACTGGGCGGAGATGGCGGTGGCCGTGAACCTGGTGGTGGCGCCGATCCTCAGCGAGGTGATGCTGAGCCAGCTGGTGCGCCGGGGCGGCCCCCACCGGGGCGACTCGGTGACGCCGTTCATCGTGAGCACGACCGAGCGCGACCGGCGGCGCAACCTCGCCTGGACCGAGGAGCTGGTGCGGATGGTCACCGCCGAGAAGGTGGAGGCCGGCGCCCAGAACCGCGCGGTGATCGGGGAGTGGATCGAGGCCTGGACGCCGGCGGTGCTCGAGGCCACCCGGGCGCTGCGGCCGGTGTTCGAGCGGGCGCAGGTCGGGGTGGTGACCTTCGACGACGCCCTCGCGACCGCGCTACGCGCCCAGGCGCAGGTGGTGGAGGCGCTCGGCATCGTGCCGACGGGCGTCGCATGAGCGGGAAGGTCGCGCTGGGGCTGATGAAGAGCGAGGAGGCCGACGCCACCATCGAGGTGATGGAGGCGACGTATCCCGACGTCGCGATCCACGACTTCGGGACGTACTGGAAAGTCGAGGGCGAGGGCGAGCTGCGCGTCGACATGGA
>DATKEY010000394.1:0-8672 GCA_035544475.1 Candidatus Dormiibacterota bacterium
GCGGGCGCGGGCGTCGCCGGGAGGCGTCCGGCGACGGCGACGCAGGCGATCGCGACCACCGGGAAGACGAGGAGGAAGCGCTGGTCCGCCGGCAGGCGCGGGAGCAGGTGGCGGAAGGCGGCCGGTCCGCCCGCGCAGAGCGCGCCGGCGGACCCGGCGAGGTAGGCGGTGGCGTTGTAGCGGCCGAAGACCCGCGCCCGGGTCTCGGGCGGAGCTCCGGCGAGGATCGCCTGCTCGATCGAGGTGATCGGCCCCGACTCGTTCGCGTCGGTGGAGAGCGTCCCGGTGGCCGCGGCGAGCAGCAGCAGCGGCAGCGACGAGGTGAGCGCGAACACCGCGCCGGCGATCCCCATCGTCGCGAGGAGCACCCGGTAGAGGACCCGGCGGTCGATCGAGTGGCCGAAGCGTCCGATCGCCGACGACGTGAGCGCCATCCCGCCGAGCATCGCCGTGAAGATCGCGCCGACCGCCGCGTCGCCGAGACCCTCGGCGGCGAGCGCGGTCCCGAGGATCACCGTGCCGAAGCCGTAGACGAAGGCCCTCAGCGCCTGGACGGAGATCACGATGCGGGCCATCTCAGATCCTCCCCATCGTCACCGATCCGCGATCCCGTCGGCATGGGCCCGCCATCCCCCCTGGCTCATCGTGTCGGGGTGTCCGACGACGTTCCGCCCGTGCCCTTCCGGCCCGGATCGAGCGAGGACTTCGAGCGCCTCTACCGGGAGAGCCATCCCAAGATCCTCGCCACCCTGGTCGGCATGCTCGGCGACCGCGCCGTGGCGGAGGACTGCGCCCAGGAGACCTTCACCCGGGCGCTCCGGGCCTGGTCGCGGTGGCGTCCGGACGCCCCGCCCGAGGCGTGGGTCCACCGCATCGCGGTGAACGTCGCGGTGAGCGCGCGGCGGCGGCAGACCCTCCACCAGCTCGGCGAGCGGGTCCGCAACCTCGGCGGCGCGGCGCCGGTCACGGATCCCTCGGACGGGACCCGCCGAGAGCTCCTCGACGCGCTGCGGCGTCTGCCCCCGCGGCAGGCCGCGGTGATCGTCCTCCGCCACCTCCACGGCTACACGAACCGCGAGATCGCGACGAGCCTCGGCGTCCCCGAGCGCACCGTCGCGTCGCGGCTCGCGGCCGCCAAGGCGCGCCTGCGGACCGATCTCGGCTGGGTCGACACCGGGATCGGCGACGGTCCTGACGGGGAATCGGGTAGATCGGGTGCCCGCCGCGTTCTTCAAGAGCACGCGCCATGAGCGCCCGACCCGGAGACCCCGTGAACGACGACTTCGACCGCTGGCTCGAGCTGGAGCTCGACCACAGCCTCGCGGCGGTGACCCGCGAGCCAGCGCCCCCGCGCGTCGCCGGGGCGGGACCGCGCTGGCGGCCGGGGATGATCCTGCGGCCCGTCGTCGCCGCGGCCGGGGCGAAGGCGCTGATGGGTGGCGCCGCGGCGGTGCTCGCCGCGGGCGCGCTCGCCGGGGTCGCGGTGACCCACCATTCGGCGCCTCCGGCCCACCCCACCCCGGGGATCTCGGCGCCGTCCGGTACCCCTCCGCGGGCTCACTCCGGGGACTCGTCCGATCCCTCCGCCTCGCCGGCGGCCGGCGGTCAGAACGACCAGCACGGCCAGGGCGACCAGAGTGGCCACGGGCAGGGCGACGGCGGGGACAAGGGGAACGGCGAGGCGAAGGGGAACGGACCCCATCCCACCCCGGCGAACACCCCCAACGGCGTGTCCGGCAACGGCAACGGGAACAACGGAGAGGGTGACCGCGGCAACTCGGGTGCCGCTCACTCCCCGGGACCGAACTCCTCCCCCCAGGGCTGACGACAGGGGGGTCGAGGAGAGGGAGAGGAGGGGAGGCGGTGAGCCGCCTCCCCCTCTCGTGTTCGGTCGGTGCTGAACCGGGGGATCGATCGCGCCGAGGATTTGAGGAGGGGAGGCGGTGTCGGCCGCCCCCCCTCTCGGTGTGAGGTCAGTCGTCGTGGCCCTGGGAGTCGCCGTCCTGGTGGGAGGAGTGGGCGATCTGGGAGACGCAGTGGCCGATCCCATGCTCACCCGCCTTGGCGGCCGCGGCCTTGCAGTCCTTGACGCCCTGCTCGACGGCGTCGCCGTGGGCGTCCTTGTCGCCGGTCTCGGAGCTCTCGGTCTCCTTGGTCTCGGTCTCGGTCCTCGTGACCGTGGTGTGGGTCTCCGACGTCTCGGTCTCCGAGGTCTCGGTCTCGTTCTCGGACGTCTCCGAATGCGACGTCGTGGTCGTGGTCGACGAGCCGGTCGTGGTCGAGGGGGACGGTGCGGAGCCACCCACCGCGGCCATCACCCCGATGGTGCCGGCGCCGGTGGCCAGGGCGGCCACGCAGATGCCGGTCGCCGTCTTGGAGGAGATGAGGCGCAGAAGCCTGGACGCATCGAGCATTGGGGGGAACCTCGTGTACATACCGAAGGGAACTGCCCGCCGCAAAGAGCTAGAACGCCCGGGACCCCCGAGGTACCCGATTCCTCCTCAGCCCTCGATGATCCAGACCATGAGCGGGCCGGCCTCGCCCGGGGCGGTGATCCGGTCCTCGACCACCCGGTCGAGCCGGTACCCGAGCCGGCGGGGGACCGACGCGCTCACGCTGTTGGCGACGTCGCAGTGGATCTCGACCGAGGCGATCCCGGGGAGCGCGAGCGCCGTCTCGGTGAGCGCCCGCGCCGCCGCGGTCGCGTAGCCGCGCCGCGTGTGCCCTGCATGGACCCAGTAGCCGATCTCGAGCATCGCGGCGCCGGCATGGGCCCGCAGGCCGCAGCCCCCGACGATCGTGCCGTCCGCGGTGAACATCCCGTAGACGAACTCGGTCCCGTCCTCGAAGGCACGCTCGCTCCAGGCGATGAAGGCCGCCTCGGCGTCGAGGGTCGGCTCCTCGAGCGCCCACGGCATCCAGGGCCGGAGGTGGGGATGGCTCGACGCGACCGCCTCGAGCAGCGCCGTCGCGTCCTCCGCCGCCCAGCGGCGGAGCAGGATCGGCCCCGCGTCGATGCGGTCCGGCGGGCGCGGTGCGGAGGGGTCGGATCCCACGAGCGCAGCGTACGACGCCGCCCGCGGGCCCCCACGATTGCGAGCGACCGCTCGCATCGATAGACTGCCCGCGATGGAGGACGAGGTCACCACCGCCTCGGGCATCCCCGTCCCCGAGGTCGCCGGCCCCGAGCTGCTCCGCCCCGGGTGGGAGGCGCGGGTGGGCGATCCGGGGGCCTTCCCCTTCACCCGGGGCATCCGGCCGCGGATGTATCGCGACCGGCCCTGGACGATCCGCCAGCTCGCCGGCTTCGGCTCCGCCGCCGACACCAACCTGCGCTACCGCACCCTGCTCGAGCGCGGCGCGACCGGGGTCAACGGCGTCTTCGACTACCCGAGCCTGCGCGCCTTCGACTCCGACGACCCCCGCGCCGCCGCGGACGTGGGGCGGGGCGGTGTCGCCGTCGACGTCGCCGGCGACTTCGACGACCTCTTCGCCGGGATCCCCCTCGACCGAACCAGCGTGTCGCTCGTCTCCTCCCAGCCGATCGGCGCGGTCGTCCACCTCGCGATGTTCCTCGGCACCGCCGAGCGCCAGGGCGTCGCCCCCGAGGCGCTCGCCGGCACCAGCCAGAACGACTTCCTCATGGAGACGGCGATCACCATCGCCCCCGAGGCGCTCCCACCGGCGGGCTCGTTCCGGCTCGAGTGCGACCTCGCCGAGTTCGCCCTCGCCCGGCTGCCGCGGTGGAACCCCGTGAGCATCAGCGGCTACAACTACCGCGAGGCGGGTGCCGACGCGCCGCTGGAGCTCGCGCTCACCCTCGCCCACGGACAGGCCGTCGCCCAGGCGCTCATCGAGCGCGGAGTCCCGGCGACCCGCGTGCTGCCGCGGATCTCCTTCTTCCTCGACGCCTGCAGCGACCTCTTCGAGGAGGTGGCGAAGTACCGGGCGGGGAGGCGGATGTGGGCGACATGGGTGCGCGACGTCCTCGGCGTCGACGACCCCGCGGCCCAGCGCCTGCGCTTCCACGTCCAGACCTCCGGGGTCAGCAACACCGCGCGCCACGCCCACGTGAACATCGCCCGCAGCGCGCTCCAGGCGCTCGCCGCGGTGCTCGGTGGCACCCAGTCGCTCCACGTCAACGGCTACGACGAGGCACTCGGGATCCCCACCGAGGAGGCGGCGCTCACCGCGCTCCGGACCCAGCAGGTCATCCTCCACGAGACCGGGGTGACCGGGTGCGCCGATCCACTCGGCGGCAGCTGGCTCGTCGAGCATCTGACCGACCAGATGGAAGCTCGCACCGCGGAGTTGCTCGAGCGGATCGACGGCCTCGGCGGGGTGGTCGCCGCCACCGAGCAGGGGTGGGTCCACGCCCGGCTCGGCGCCATCGCCGCGAGCGATCAGCGGGCCCTCGAGGACGGCCGCCGCCAGGTCGTGGGGCTCACCACCGACCTCGACGCCGCCGACGCGCCGGTCGAGGTCTTCGAGCTCCCCGCGGGCACCCTGGAGCGGCAGTGCGCGCGGCTCGCCGAGGTGCGCCGCCGCCGCGACCCGGCCAGGGCGGAGGACACGCTCGCCGCCCTCGCCGCGGCGTGCGGCGACGGGGTCAACGTCATGCCCGCGGTCTGCACCGCGACCGCCGCCGGCTGCACCCTCGGGGAGATGGGACGCACCTTCCGCGACACCCTCGGCCGCTGGGTCTTCCCTCTGTGGTAGCGCCACTCGCCGGCCGGCGCGGGGTGATCGCCAAGCTCGGGATGGACGCGCACTGGCGGGGCGCCATCGTCGTCGCGACCGGTCTGCGCGACGCGGGCATGGAGGTCGTCTACCTCGGGCATGCGACCCCCGACGAGCTCGTCGCGGTCGTGACCCAGGAGGACGCCGACCTGCTCGGTCTCTCCAGCCTCTCCGGCAACCACCTCTCCGAGTGCCGCCGGGTGATGGAGGGGCTCGCCACCGCCGACCTCGGCGACGTCGCCGTCGTCGTCGGGGGGACGATCCCGCCCATCGACGTCCCCGCGCTCCGCGAGATGGGGGTGAGCGCCGCCTTCGGGACCGGGACCCCGCTCGCGACGATCGTCGCCGAGGTCGCCCGGCTGCTCGACGGCCGGGTTCGCGTCCCGTGACCGTCCCGGCTGCGCCGAGCTCGCCGGCCGATCCGCCGCGCCGCCGGACCCAGCAGCGCAGCCTCGCCCGTCGCGAGCGGCTCGCCGCCGTCGCCGGCGAGCTCATCGTCGAGCGCGGGTTCGACAGCCTGTCGGTGAACGAGCTCGCCCAGCGCTGCGGGATCAGCGTCGGCGGCATGTACCGCCACATCCGCACCAAGACCGACGTCCTGGTCATGGCCTGCGAGAGCATCTACGGCGGCGTCCTCGAGGAGATGACCGAAGCCGCCGCGTCGCACGAGGATCCGGAGGACCGGCTCGTCGCCGCGGTCGAGGCCTACCTCGCCGCCTGCGCCGCGAACCGCCGCCGGATCCTCATGACCTATCGGGAGTACGGTCGTCTCCCGGTGGCGGCGCGGCGCCGCTACATGGAGCGCGAGGTCGCCATCGCAGAGCTCCTCGGCGGCCTCGTGGAGGCCGGGGTCGCCGCCGGCCGCTTCCGCGCGGTCGATGCGTTCGTCGTCGCCTACGACCTCGTCGTCCTCGGCCACCTCCCGGCGCTCAAGGGCTGGGCGCTGCGCGGTCGTGTCGGCGAGGCGGAGCTCGCGCGGCGGCAGGTGGAGCTGCTGCTCTCGACGCTGCGTCCCCGACCCCGGTGACGCCGGGCGGTGGCATCATCGGTGCATGGCGCCGCCCGCACTCTTCTTCCTCGTCGCCCACCCGATCAGCTTCCTGATCCTGTTCGCGTTCGCCCTCCTGCCCGCGATCGTCGCCTTCGCCCGGGGGCACCGTCATCCCTGGGTGATCCTCCTCCTCAACCTGTTCCTCGGGTGGACGGGGATCGTCTGGCTCGGCACCCTGATCTGGGCGATCGCCGGCCGCCCGCGCCAGGAGATGTTCCAGGGCTCCGGCTCCTACATCGGGATGGTCTCACCGGACGGTCGCTGGACCTGGGACGGGCGGCGCTGGGTGCCCTTCGGCGGGCCGCCTCCTCCCCCGTATTGACAGGGGACTGGATTCGGCCGGATCCGGCCGTTACCATGTGACCCTCGGTCAGGAAGGGAGGAAACGCCATGAGTCCGGCGGGACGCTCGAGGGGTGTGGGAGTCCTGATCGCCGTTCTCGCCGTCGCCGCAGCCTCGACGGTGGCGCGCCCGGCCGCCGGGCCCGCGGTCGCCGACAAGCCCTGTGCCACCGGGGACGGTGGCGGCGGCCTCGTCCACTGCTCGGACGTCGGCAACGACAGCCTCAACGGCATCTCGATCCACATCCTCGGCCACTGAGGCCACCAGCGACCCTTGCCGGGTGCCCGCCGGCGTCCGATGATGAGGGCACGGGCGAGGCACTCAGAGCGAGCTGAGGGGAGGACCGGTCATGAAGGTCGACGCCATCCTCCGGATCAAGGGCCGCAACGTCGAGACGACGCCGCCGGGCACGACGATCGCCGCGGCGATCGACGCGCTGAGGACCCTCGACATCGGGGCCCTCGTCGTCTCCCCGGACGGCCACCGGGTCGAGGGCGTCATCTCCGAGCGGGAGATCGTGCGCGGCTTCTCCCGGTACGGGCCGGGGCTGCTCGGGATGCCGGTGGAGCGGCTGATGGTGCAGCGGGTCCCCGTCTGCGGGCCCGAGGACTCGGTGAAGGACGTGATGCGGCAGATGACCCTGACCCGCCAGCGGCACATCCCGGTCGTCGAGGACGGCTGGCTGGTGGGGATCGTCAGCATCGGCGACATGGTCAAGAACCGCCTCGAGGAGCTCGAGCAGGAGGTCGTCCTGCTCCGGGAGGCCTACATCGCCCGCCGCTAGCCCCTCCGACTCCGGCTGACCGGAGCCAGACTTTCGGTTGGTGTGGGCCGCCGCCGCCCCCTCTAGGGTGATGTCCATCGGACGGATGCCCACCGAGGACGGCGAGGAATGCTCGACTACTTCAAGTACCTGCTCGGCCCGGCGCTGCTCGGCCTGCAGATCTACGGCATGTGGCTCGGCGGCGGATGGACGTGGCTCGGGGTCGGCGTTCTCGGTCTGATCATGCTCGTCGACATGTTCCTGCCCCGCGACTTCTCGATGCGGGACAGCCGCCATGTGTGGATCTACGACGTCTGCGTGACGATCAACATGCTCGCCGGCTTCGCGCTGCTCTTCACCTTCGCGTACCTCGTCGGCCACGACCACTTCCGCAACGGCGGGCTCGCCGGCGCCTTCGTCGGCACCCTGGTGTACGGGTTCGTCGTCTCGGCGCCGCCGGTCCACGAGCTCTTCCACCGCGAGCAGCTCTTCCAGCGGACCATGGGCCGCCTCGGCCTCGCCCTCGTCGGCGACCCCTGGCGGGAGATCACCCACGTCGTCACCCACCACCTCAAGGTCTGCACCCCCGACGACCCCGACACCGCCCAGCGGGGCGACACGATCTACAGGCACTTCCTGCGCACCTTCCCCGGGCAGATCAAGGACGCCTACGACCTCGAGCGGACGATGTGGACCAAGCGCGAGCGCGCCTGGTGGCACCCGCGCAACCGCTGGGTGCGCTGCACCGCGGGGATGGCGGTCTTCTACGGCCTGCTCTTCTGGACCGGCGGGCTCGCCGGGATGCTCTGGACGGCGGCGGCGGTCCTCCTCGGCCCGCGCCTGCTGCTCGAGTGCTTCAACTACGTGAACCACTACGGGCTCGTCACCGAGACCCCGGGGCAGTTCCAGAAGCGCCACACCTGGAACCACCTCACCCCCTTCGTGCGCATCCTCGCGCTCGAGATCACCAACCACGCCGGGCACCACGCCGACAGCTACGCGCCCTTCTACGAGCTCGAGCCCGACCGCACCGGACCGCTCCAGCCCCACTTCCTGCTCTGCGTCATCACCTCCTTCCTCCCCCCGATCTGGTTCCGCTTCATCATCCGGCCCCTGCTCCAGGACTGGGACGACCGCTTCGCCACCCCCCGCGAGCGGGTGCTCGCCCACGAGGCCAACGTCAAGGCCGGCTGGGTCGAGGCCCCCGCCGCCCGCCTGACCACCGCGTGAGGCCACGGTCGTGAGGCTCTTCCACCGCACCCCCGCACCCGAGACCTGCACGGTTCGGGTCACCAATGCCGATTTCTCGTTCGAGGTGTCGCGCCGCCGGCTCCTCCTCGGCGCCGCGCTCGAGCAGGACGTCGCCTACCCGCACAACTGCCGGGTCGGGACCTGCGGGAGCTGCAAGACGAAACTGACGTGCGGGAGGATCCGCCCGCTCATCGACTTCGCGCTCTCGCCGCTCACCGCGAAGGAGCTCAAGGAGGGCTACATCCTCGCCTGCCAGTCCAAGGTGCTCTCCGACATCGAGGTCGAGGTGCCGATCGGGCGCGGCGGAGGAATCGCCGTCCAGAACATCCACGGGGTGATCGCGAGCGCCGAACTCATCGGCAGCGACGTCATCGACCTCCGGCTGCGCCTCGACACCCCGTTCCGCTTCCAGCCGGGCCAGTGGGGCTCGATCGGCGCGCGCGACAGTGGGGTTCGCCGTGCCTACTCCTTCCACACCCCGGCCCCGGCCGAGGGCACGACCGAGGTGGGCTTCTACATCAAGAA
>DATKEY010000395.1:0-4588 GCA_035544475.1 Candidatus Dormiibacterota bacterium
ATGTATGGCGACGCCGCGCGGGCGCCGACCAGGGTCTCCGGCGGGAGGGCCACGCGAACCGGCTCCGCCTTCCGGCGGCACGCGACCAGCGACACGATCCACAGCAGGGCCACGCTCACGATCATGGAGCCGGCGATCCCCGCCCACGTCGTCGCACGGTCCGTCGTCGTGCTGATGGCGGCGTATCCGGTCAGGGCTCCCGCCGCGTGGATCCCGAAGGTGATCGGCGGCAGCGCGACGACGAGGAGGAACCGCCGGCCCCGTGGGATCAGCCTCGAGAGCAGCCAGACCGCGACCGACGACGTCACCACCGCCTGGCCGTTGATGAACGCCCACCAGATCGGGAAGCCGCCGAGCTCGACGCCCTGCGAGCCGTAGTAGCGCCAGAGGTCGTAGTGGAGGGGCACGAGCTCGATGGCGCACGTCGCCGCGGCGGCGACGGCGCAGATCGTCCAGAACGTGCGGGGGCGCATCCCGGCCTCGAACCACTCCCCGAGCAGGATCCAGGCCGGTGCCCAGTACATCATGTAGATGAGCCCGACGTACATCGGGATGTGCCGGCCGAGCGTCGAGATCCAGCCGAGCGTCCCGAGCTCGGGGAACGTCGCCCGTCCGAGCACGTCGCAGAAGGGCTCCATGAGGACCACGAGCCCGCCCGCGGCGAAGAGGTAGAGCGGGACGGGACTGCGGTGCCGCACCGCGCGCTGCACGCAGAACAGGAGGCTGCACGCCGCGGCCACCGCCGCCAGCGCGATGGCCCAGTGCTCGACGGAGGCGGGGATCCCGTAGATCGGCTGCGTGCTCACACCGGCACCGCCGGTTCCGCCGCCCTCCCCATGTAGCGGGTGAAGAGCTCGTCGACGTCGAGCTCGCCGGGCTCACCGGCGAAGCTCACCTGCCCGCGGTTGAGCAGGAAGACGTAGTCGGAGAGCTGCAGCGCCCGGGTCACGTACTGCTCCACGATGAGCAGCGACGTCCCCTCGGCGGCGATCCGGCCGAGGAACTCGAAGATCTCGTCGACGACGACCGGCGCGAGCCCCATCGACACCTCGTCGAGGAGCACGACCTTCGGATTGGTGACGTAGGCCCGCGCGAGCGCGAGCATCTGCTGCTGGCCGCCGCTCAGCGTCCCCGCGGTCTGCGAGAGCCGCTGGCCGAGGATGGGGAAGACCGACGTCGCGCGGGCGATCGCGTCGTTCACCGAGCCCGCGCCCGCCTGGAGCACGATGTTGTCGCGCACCGTCAGCGAGCGGAAGATGCCGCGACCCTCGGGCACGTGGCAGATGCCGGCCCGGGCGAAGTCGTGGGGATGACGGCCGCTGAGGACCTGCCCGTCGAGGGTGATCTGCCCGCGAACGGGGATGAGCCCGGAGGCGGCGCGGAGCAGGGTCGTCTTCCCCGCCCCGTTGGAGCCGAGCAGGGCGACCACCGACCCCGCGGGCACGACCAGGCTGACGTCGCGGAGCACGGTGGTGGTCCCGTATCCCGCGCTGACGTTGCGAAGCTCAAACACCGGCGAGCACCTCGTCGTCCGTGGGGAGGTCGGCGCCCGACCCCAGGTAGGCCTCGACGACCACGTCGCTCGCGAGCACCTCGTCCATCGTCCCCTCGAAGAGGGGCTTTCCGAAGTCGAGCACGTAGACGTACTCACAGATGCTGCTGACCAGCGCCATGTCGTGCTCGACGAGGAGGATGCCGACCTCGCGCTCCTGCATCACCCTGCGCAGGATCTCGCCGAACCGGTGGCTCTCCGACGAGTCGAGCCCGGAGGAGGGCTCGTCGAGGAGCAGCAGGCGGTACGGGCCGGCGATCACGCGCGCCAGCTCGACGAGCCGGCGCTGCCCGGTGGACAGCGAGCCGGCCTGGTGCTGGGCGAGGTGGCCGATGTCGCAGAGCTCCATCGCGTGCGCGGTGGCGATCTCGATCTCCCGATGCTCGCGCGGAGAGCTGAAGAGCTGGCCGGTGAGCCGCTGCCCGCTGATCGCCGCCTCACGCCCGAGACGGACGTTCTCGGCGACCGTCAGGGTGTCGTAGAGCTCGAGTCGCTGGAAGGTGCGTCCCATCCCGAGGCGGGCGCGCCGCGCCGGGTTGAGATGGGAGACGTCGGTGCCGAAGAGGTGCACGCTTCCGCCGCTCGGCTTCACCAGCCCGCAGCAGGCGTTGAAGGTCGTCGTCTTGCCGGCCCCGTTGGGTCCGATGAGGCCGGTGAGCCGGCCCACCGGGGCGTCGAACGACAGCCCGCTGACCGCGACCAGGCCGCCGAAGCGGACCGTGAGGTCGCGGACCACGAGGCCCTCGGATGTCGTCATCGCTGCACTCCCTCCGCCAGCCGGGCGTCGGGCCGCGGCAGCATCTCGTCCGGAACCAGCCCGCGCAGCCGCTCGGTGACCGGGCTGCGCCGGCTCCGCCACGCCCGCGCCTGTGCCCAGCGCGCGAGCCGCGAGGCGACGTCGAAGCCACCCGACTGGGCGACCGCGGTGAGCATCGCCGCGACGCCGAAGATCGCCGGCAGCGCCTGCTGGAAGGTCGGGTTGTCGATGTACGCCGGGAGCACGACGTAGGCGGCGGCGGCGATCACCGCCGAGCGCACCAGCCCGGCGCCGGCGATCACGAGCACCGCGACGAGGATGAGCGAGGTGAACGCCGGGAACGACGTTCCGTTGATCGACTCCGTGATCGGACCGAAGAGGGCGCCGCCCACCCCGGCGAAGAAGGCCGAGATGCAGAAGACGAGCACCCGGGTGACGTTGACGCTGGTCCCGGCGGTGCTGAGCGCCAGCGGCGAGTCCGCCAGCGCGCGGAGCAGACGCCCGAGGCGCCCGCGCTCGACGAGCACCATGAGCCCGAGGCAGGCCACCACCGCGGCGAGGGCGACGTAGTAGTACGCGGTGTCCCCGGTGGCGATCCCCGGACGCGGCGCGTTCAGCACCCCCTGGGTGCCGAACATCACCTCGCGGGTGTAGACGAGCCGCTCGAGGAGGATGCCGAAGCCGAAGCTCGCGAGTGCGAGGTAGAGCCCGCTGAGGCGGATGGCGGGGATCGCGACCGCGGCGCCGACGGGCACCGCGACGAGCCCCGCGATGAGGACGGCGAGCATCCAGGGCACGCCGTGGTCGCTGGCGAGGTGGGCGAACGCCGCCGCTCCCACAGCGGCGAAGCCGATGTGGCAGAGGGACAGCTGGCCCGAGGTGCGTACCAGCAGCCCGAGCGAGGCGAAGATGACGACGAAGGCGAGTGCGCTGGTGTAGACGGGGATCTTCGTGCCGACGAGGCTGGGGATGACCAGGGCGATCGCGAGCGCGACGCCGAGGCCGATGCGCCTCTGTCCGGCGCCGAGCCGTGCGGCGCTGACCACACGGCGGGTCGCCTGGGCTCCCACCTCGGTGAGCACCCGCCCGCGGAAGAGCAGGACCCCGAAGAGGATGAGGAAGGGGACGCTCGAGGGAAGCCCCTGGAGCGGGGGATAGTCGGTGGTGAAGCGCGTCGCCAGCGCCGCTCCGACGCCGACGACGAGGCCGCCGACGTAGGTGAGCGGGAGGCTGGAGAACCGCCCGATCGCCGCGGCGCCGTACGCCTGGACGACGAGGAGGGTGAGGAGGAGCGGGTTGAGGCCGAGGCTCGGGGCGATGAGAAGGCCGCTCAGCGCCGCGAAGGAGCACCCGATCACCCAGGCGATGCGCCGCACCACCGTCGGGCTGGTCCCGGTCAGCCCCAGGAGATCCGGGGAGTCGACCACTCCCTGCATCGCGACGCCGATGCGGGTGAGCTTGAAGAAGGCGAAGAGCGCACCGACGCTGAGCGCGGCGACGAGCACGACGATGAGCTGGTCGACGCCGACGTACACGCCGTCGACCGTGAAGGTCCGGGTCGGGAGGAACTGCGGGAACTCCTTCACCGACTCGCCGTAGATGACGACCGCGAGCCCCTCGATGCCGAGCAGCAGGCCGATCGTCGCCACCAGCTTCGCGGTCGGCGTCGCGGTCGCGAGGCCGCGGGCGAGGAGCTCGATGCCGAGTCCCGCGAGCGGTGCGAAGACGAGGACGCAGAGCGCCGCGGCGAGCGGCCAGGGGAGGCCGACGTGACCGTGGAGCTCGTAGAAGGCGTAGGCGGTCGCCGCGGCGACGCCGCCGTGGGCGAAGTTGAAGATGCCGCTGGTCTTGTAGGTCAGCACCAGGCCGGTCGCCGCGAGCGCGTAGATCGATCCGCTGGTGATGCCGACGACGATGAAGGGCAGGATGTTCACGGCGTGCACACCCCACACGGACGCCGCCCGGCGCGGACATTCTCCGCGACCGAGCCACGCGACACCGCCTTGCCCCGGACCAGGAGGCAGTCGCTGCGGTGATACCGGGTCATCCGCGCCGCGGTGACGACCGTGCCGGTGCCCGAGTCCGTGTCACCGTCCTCGACGAGCAGGCCCGCATCGGCGAACCGCGCCATCCGCAGCGCGAGCGACCGCTGACGGCCGCGCACGCTGCGCCGGCCCGCGAGGAGGTAGACGACATCACCGACGGTGGCGAGGAGAAGTGCGACGACACCGACGTCGATCCACTTCTGCTGGGTCGCGGTCTCGGCGGTCCCGGCGACC
>DATKEY010000396.1:0-5301 GCA_035544475.1 Candidatus Dormiibacterota bacterium
CGGAGCCGCGCCGGTGATGCTGACGGTGAAGGGCTACGACTCGACCGCCGGCTACAACCTCGCCACCGGCCTCGGCACCGTCGACGCGCTCGCCCTGGTCCGCAGACTCGCCGACGACTGATCAGGCCGGCGGCTCGTTGAGCTGCTGCTGGGCGAGGGCGCGCCGGAAGCTGAAGACGAACACCACGACGATGAGCCCGATCGTGAGCCACAGGCCGTAGTGCGAGATGGTGTTGGCCAGCTCGATCGCCGGGTGGCCGATGAACCAGCCGAGCAGGACGTAGCAGAGCACGAAGCAGATGGCGCCGATGCCGTCGGCGAGCGCCACCATCCAGATCTTCATCCGGATCTCGCCTGCGGCGATCAGGCACAGCCACTGGGGCAGGAAGGGGATGAAGTAGGCGAGGAAGATCATCCACGCTCCGTACTTCGCGAACATGCGCTCCGCCCAGGCCATCCGGCGCTGTGCCCGCGGGCTCGGCCCGGTCAGGTACTCCATGATCGGGCGCCCGTAGCGCATCCCGGCCCAGTAGTAGAAGGGATCGGAGAAGCAGAGGATGAAGAGCGGCGCGATCACGGCGAGCGGGAGCGGGAAGTCACCCCGGTGCGCCACGGCGCCGGTCGTGATCATCGCCGGCAGGCTTCCACGGAGGAAGGAGAGCAGCAGCGGGTGGGGGCCGAGCAGCGTCGGGCCGATCGGCGTCGAGAAGAGGAGCCAGAGGTTGTGGCCGAGGATCGGCCCGACGCACGCGACGTCGCCCTTGCCGATGCGGAACCCGGTCTTCTCGGGATTGGCGGCAGGGCGAGGCGTGACCTCAGCACTCATCTCGCGGGCCATTGTCACCGACGCGGCGCCTCCAGCGGGTACGCGGGGACGAACGGGACCCTCACGAGGGTGCAACGGGGAAGGGGGGCGAAGCCTGCGCCTCAGGCGTCGCCGACGTCCTCCGGGTCGTGTCCGGTCGGGGCCGCGATCAGCCGTACCGGCCGGTCGTAGACGACGTAGTCCCACGCCCAGTTGAGCAGGGCCACGACGCGGCTGCGGAACCCGACCAGAAGCATGAGGTGGACGAAGAGCCATGTCACCCAGCCGAGGAACCCACCGAACCGCAGCGGGCCGATCTGGGCGATGCCCGCGTTGCGCCCGATCGTCGCCATCGTCCCCTTGTCGCGGTAGCGGAAGGGTCCGGGCCTCTCGCCGCGCAGCGACCCGGCGATGGTGTGGGCGACGTGCCTCGCCTGCTGCATCGCGACCGGGGCGAGCTGGGGGAGGGGATGACCGGTGCCGTCGAGGACCTTGGCGAGGTCGCCGATCACGAACACCTCGGGGTGCCCCGGGAGCTGGAGGGTCGGCCCCACCGCCACCCGTCCCTGACGGTCGACCTCGGCGAGCCAGGAGCCGATCGGCGACCCCTTGACCCCTGCGGTCCAGACCACCGTCGCCGCCTCGATCCGGCGGCCGTCGCGGAGGGTCACCCCGTTCGGGTCGACGTCCGCCACCGTCGCGCCGAACGTCAGCCGGACCCCCTTGCGCTGGAGGCTGCGGATCGCGGACCGCTGGAGGGACGGTGCGAAGGCGGAGAGCACCGTGTCGCCACCCTCGACGATGACGATCTCCACCTCGGCCAGGTCGAGGTCGCGGAAGTCCTTGCGCAGGACGAGGTGGACGAGCTCGCTCACCGCCCCCGCGAGCTCCACGCCGGTGGCGCCGCCGCCGACCAGCACGACGGTGTGGAGCCGCCGCCGGGCCACCGGGTCGTCGGTCCAGGCGGCCCGTTCGAAGCAGGAGAGCAGGTGGTTGCGCACCGCGAGCGCCTCTCCGAGCGACTTGAGCCCGTGACCGTGCTCCTCCGCGGAGTCGACGCCGAAGTAGTTGTTGACGGCCCCTGCGGCGACGACGAGGTGGTCGTACTCCACGTCGCCGGCGGTGGTGTCGAGACGGCGCGTTGCGAGATCGATCCCGGTCACCCGCGCGAGCCGGAAGGACACGTTGCGGTGACGCCGGACCGCGGCGCGCACCGGGTAGGCGATCTCCGACGGATCGAGCAGCGCGGTCGCCACCTGGTAGAGGAGCGGCTGGAAGAGGTGGTAGTTGTGCTGGTCGACGAGGACGACGTCGACGGGTACGTCGCGGAGCGCCCGGGCGGCGGCGAGGCCGCCGAAGCCCGCGCCGAGCACCACCACCCGCGGCCGGGTCCGCCCCATCACGCCGGGGCGTAGATCCAGTCGGCGATGCGGCGGCGGTGGAGGTCGGCGTCCCCGTACTGGAGCTCGAGCGCCTTGCCGCGCTTGAGCCAGAGGTGGAGGTCGTGCTCCCAGGTGAAGCCGATCCCGCCGTGGAGCTGGAGCGCCTCGGCGTTGGCGCGGCGCTCGGCGTCGCTCGCGTACGCCTTGGCGACGCTCGCCGCGATGCTCGCGTCCGGTGTGTCGTTGGCGAGCGCCCACGCGGCGTAATACACGGCGGACCGCGCGGAGTCGACGAGGAGGAGGGTCTCCGCGAGCTTGTGCTGCACCGCCTGGAAGGAGCCGATCCGGCGGCCGAACTGCTCGCGCTGCTTCACGTAGGCGACGGTCATGTCGAGCATCGCCCCGGCGATGCCGACGAGCTCGGCGGCGGTGGCGGCGGCGGCGTGGTCGAAGGCCCAGCGCGCATCCGCCGCGGAGGTCGAGAGGACGGTGTCGTCGCCGAGCTCGGCGGTCACCGAGAAGATCCGCCGGGCGCCGTCGACGGAGCGCAGCGGGCGCACGGTGAGCCGGTCCTGGGTCACGGCGTGAAGCGCCCCGTCGCGCTCGAGCACGACCAGGTCGGCGGTGGCGTCGGCGACGTACGGCGAGCCCGCCAGGCCGACGGTCACCGTCGCGTCGCCCGCCGTGATCCGCGCCAGCCAGCCGGCGCGAAGCGCCTCGGAGCCGCACCGCGCGATCAGGGGCGCGCCCACCGCCGTGGTCTCGAGGAGCGGCTCGGGGAGCAGCGAGCGCCCCGCCTCCTCGAGGATGAGGACGAGGTCGACCTCGTCCATGCCGGCGCCGCCGTGCTCCTCGGCGACGGTCAGGCCGACGACGCCGAGGTCGGCGAGCTTGCGCCAGCGCTCCGGAGAGCGGCCGGTCTCCGACGCCCAGGAGGCGCGGATCGCCGCAGGGGTGCACTCGCGACGCAGCAGGTCGCGCACCGTGTCGCGGAGCAGGTACTGCTCCGGGGAGAAGTCGAAGTCCATGCGCTCGCCTACTCGCGGGGGAGGCCCAGCACGCGCTGGGCGATGATGTTCTTCTGCACCTCGGAGGTGCCGGCGAAGATCGTGCTGGCCCGGGCGTAGAGGTAGTCGCCGTACCAGCCGCCGTTGTTCTCCGCCTCCGCCGAGCCGGGGCCGAGCTCGGCGCGCGGGCCGAGGATGTCGAGCGCGAGCTCGTCGAGGCGGACCTTCATCTCCGACCAGTAGAGCTTGTTGAGCGACGCCTCCGGGCCCGGAGCCTCGCCACGGGCGAGGCGGGTGAGCGCTCGCTGGACGGTCAGCTCGTACACCCGGGTCTCGATGTAGGACTGGGCGACGCGCCGGCGGATGTCGGGATCGTCGGCGGCGACGCCGTCGCCGCGGGGCTCGTGGCGGGACAGCTCGACCACGTCGCGGAAGATGCGGTTGAAGAGGGCGGGGCCGTAGAGACCGCCGCCACGTTCGAAGCCGAGCAGGGCCATCGCGACGGTCCAGCCGTCGTCGATGCGTCCCACCACGTTGGCGATCGGCACCCGGACGTCGGTGAAGAACACCTCCGCGAACCGGGCGCTGCCGTCGATCTGCACCAGCGGCCGCACCTCGACCCCGGGGCTGTGCATGTCGATCAGCAGGAAGGTGATCCCCCGGTGCTTCGGCGCCGCGGGGTCGGTGCGCACCAGGGTGAAGATCCAGTCGCCGAAGCGGCCGAGCGAGGTCCAGATCTTCTGGCCGTTGACGACGAACTCCTCGCCCTCGCGGACCGCGCGGGTGCGCAACGAGGCGAGATCGCTGCCGGCGTTGGGCTCGCTGTATCCCTGACACCAGATCTCGTCGCAGGCGAGGATGCGGGGGAGGTGCCGGGTCTTCTGCTCGGGGGTGCCGTAGACCATGAGGGTTGGACCGAGCAGTCCGAGCCCGAGCCGGTTGATGCGGTTCGGCGCGTCGGCGAGGGTGTACTCCTCGTTGAAGATCGCCTGCTGGACCGTCGAGGCGCCGCGGCCCCCGTACTCCACCGGCCAGGCGACCGCCCCCAGCCCGGCCTCGAAGAGGGCGCGCTCCCAGGCGCGGTAGCGCTCGAAGGCCTCGCCGCCGGCCTCCCAGTCGACGGCGTGGGTGTGCTCGATCTGCTCTCTGTGATCGGCGAGCCAGCTCCGCACCTCGTCGCGGAAGGCGGCGTCCTCCCCGCTCAGCTCGAAGTTCATGGCCTCCTCCCCCCGGCGCCCCGTGGCCGGCTCGGTCGATGATGGCAGGTCGACGGCTCGGGCCCGCTGCAGGCGGCCCGGAGTATCCTTCCGAGTCCACACAACCGAATAACGTCCCGCTGGGGGAGCGAGCAGCTGAGAGGTGGTATCAGGACCACCAACTCCTGGAACCTGATCTCGTTAGTACGAGCGAAGGGAAAGCGGGCCGGCCGAGGAGCGGGCGCAGTGTGCGCGCCGCCGTCCGCGTCCGCCCGCGCGTCTCCGGCGGGTCACCACCAGGAGGCGCGACGATGGCCGAGGCCCCCACCGCCGAACAGACCACGTTCGGCGCCCCCATCCGGGGCAGCCGCAAGGCCCACCTCCAGGGCTCGCGTCCGGACCTCCGGGTGCCGGTCCGCGAGATCCTCCTCGAGGACGGGGACGGCGCCGGCGTCTTCCGCGTCTACGACAGCAGCGGGCCGTACACCGACCCCGAGGTCCGCACCGACGTCCGCGTGGGACTGCCCTCGGTGCGCGGCGCCTGGATCCGCGAGCGTGGGGACGTCGAGGAGTACAGCGGCGCCGGGGCGACCGCCCGGCCGCTGCGCGCGCGCGCCGGCGCGGCGGTCACCCAGATGCACTACGCGCGTCGGGGCGGGGTGACCCCGGAGATGGAGTTCGTCGCGCTGCGCGAGGGCGTCGAGCCCACCCTGGTGCGCGACGAGGTCGCCCGGGGGAGGGCGATCATCCCCGCCAACGTCAACCACCCGGAGAGCGAGCCGATGATCATCGGCCGCAACTTCCTGGTGAAGATCAACGCCAACATCGGCAACTCGGCGGTGAAGTCCTCGATCGAGGACGAGGTCGAGAAGATGACCTGGGCGACCCGCTGGGGCGCCGACACGATCATG
>DATKEY010000397.1:0-3203 GCA_035544475.1 Candidatus Dormiibacterota bacterium
GGAGCTCGGGCAGCTGCCGGCTCACGCACACCATGTCGGCGGCCCGTCCCGGCGCCATCCGGCACCGGGAGATCAGCCAGGCGACCGTCGACGAGGCGCCGTCGTCGGCCGGCCCGTGGCGGAGCTCGAACTCCCGCAGCCGCCGGGCGGCCTCGGCCTGCTGGCGGTCGGCGAAGCGGCTGAGCATCTCGACGTCCTCGCCGAGCGCCCCCGTGCCGCCGAGGTCCTCGGCCTCGGCCATCCGCAGCCCGCGGTCGATGAGCTCGGCCCAGGCGGGGAGGGGGTGGGGCAGGACCGCGGCGGCGCTTGCCATGACCACCACATTCTAGTATAGTCGAACATGTGTTCGCAACTACACCGGCGTGGAGAGCCCGGCGCCCGCGGGCGCTGGAAGAGAAGGCCTGGCCGCGCCCCGGATCAGGCGCTCCGGCGGGTCCTCAGGCCGGCGAGCTGCTCCTCCTCTCCCCCGCTGCCCGAATAGCGGAGCAGCTCCGGAGGACGTCCGCCGGTGCCGGCCGGCGACCGGAAGCGGGGCACCCGCAGCCGCAGGGCCGCCACCTCGCTGTCGCGGACCGGGCGCAGGACACCGCTGTCGCGGAGCTCCTGGACGCGCCGGCGGAAGGTCCGCTCGCTGCTCTTCGGGCCCCCGTGGAGGGCGATGTGGAGCCGGAGCAGGTCGTCGCCCGTGAAGACGTCCCCGAGCAGGGCTGCAGCGCCGGCCACGTTCTTGGTGTCGGCCCGCAGCCGTTCGACGGCCTGCTTGAGCGCCGCGCCGGCGACGGTGTCGAGCTTGAGCGAGCGGCCCATCGCGGCCCAGCGGCCGGGTCCCTCGAACTCGCCGAACGGCGCTGTGCCGTAGTACTGAACGACCAGCGACCGGTTGCCGCGTCCCGGCTCGTCGCCGAGGCCGACCAGGTGGAGCGCAGAGCGATGGCCCCGGCTGCCGCGCCGGCCACCATCGAGGTCGAGCCCGGCCTCGGTGACGGCCCTCTGGGCCGCCTCGGCGCAGGTCTCGCCACGCTCCACGTCGGCGGTGGGCACCCCGGAGCGCAAGGTCAGGACCTGCAGCGCGCGATTCGACGGAGTGCCCGGGTCGGGGTCGAAGCCGAAGACCACTGCCTGGACCGTCAATGCTGCCTGGGATGCCCTTGCCATGCGAACGCCTCCTCTGCCTGTCCAGGGCCGGCGGGCCCCGGAACCCGAGCCCCTCCCCTCCGGCTCGGACGTTCCCCCGTCGTTTGTGCTGATTATGTCGCGAACTTTGCCCGCAGCGCATCCCCCCTGCCCCAGGTCACCGGATCGTCACACCCGGAATGCTGCCATGAACGCCGCAAACAGAACGATCTGGCCATCATTGGTGCGCCGGGCGTCGGTCAGCGACGGCGAGGTGGAAGCCCGAGCAGGTCGGGACCGCCCAGCGACACCGGATCGGGGTCGCCCGCTCGCGCGGGGCCGAAGAGGCGGTGAGACGGGAGCGGCAGCCGGACCTTCGCGGCGAAGCTCGCCAGCGTGTCGGAGCCGGTCACCGAGGTGCGGCGGAGGTCGAAGCGCTCGGAGAGGTACTGGAGCTGGCCGCCGGCGGTGGTCACGGCATCCCGGAAGCCCGCCTCGGCCGCCATCCGGTCGACGGAATCGTTGTGCCGGCCGAACGGATAGGCGAAGTCGTCGACCGTCGCCCCGGTGAGCTCCTGGAGCACCCGCCGCGACCCCTCGATCTGGGCGCGGGCGAGGGCCGGGGGCAGCCGGGTCAGGTCGACGTGGTCCATGGTGTGAGCGCCGATCGTCATCCCCAGCCCGCGCACCTGCCGGATCTGGGCCGCGGACATGTAGCCCGGGCTGTTCACGAAGTCGCCGACGACGAAGGCTGTGGCGGTCATCCCCTGAGCGGCGAGGACGGGGGCGGCGGTGGTCGCGAAGTCCTTGTATCCGTCGTCGAAGGTGAGGATCACCGGATGAGGGGGCAGCGCCTCACGTCCCTCCAGGGCCAGGAGCAGCTGAGCGAGGGAGACGGTGTGGGCGCCGCCGGTGCGGAGCAGCGCGACCTGGGCCGCGAAGAGGGTCGGGGTGACGGAGAGCCGGTAGCCCGCACGGTCCGAGGGCTTCGGATTGGTCCGCACATAGTGATAGAGGAGGATGGGCACCGCGAGGTGCGGTCCCGTCGGCGCCGGCCGCACCCGGCTCGCCAACCCGTGGCCCTCGGTCGCGGCGATGAGCCCGCCGGCGGACTGGTCCGGGGTGAGCGGGGGCAGCGACGGGTCCGGGGCCTCCTCGTCCATGGGAGGCGACGCCGGCGGCTGGGCGGCGGCGGTGTCGGGCAGAGCGGCGGGCCGGCCGACGACCGCCTCCCGGATACCGCCGCCGACGGCGACGATGACGGCGAGGCCCAGACCTCCGGCGAGGAGGGCGAGCCGCCGCCGAGGGGGACGTGGGGCGAGTCGGGAGACCCCGCGCCTGACCGGCATCGGGGGCGATTGTGGCGAGTCCGGGTGCGGTCCGTCCGGCGGGGCACCGCCTGCAGCGGGAAACCTGCCAATCTGGCTGCCCATGCCCACGACCGACCACGACGAGCCCCACGGCACACGGATGATCCGCGAGGCGCGGCTGGAGGCCATCGACAACCGCCGCCCCGACCGGGACTACACCGTCCACTGCACCATCCCGGAGTTCACCTGCCTCTGCCCGCGCTCGGGCTTCCCCGACTTCGCGACCCTCTACATCCGCTACGTGCCCGGGCCACGGTGCGTCGAGCTGCGCTCGCTCAAGCTCTACATCAACGGCTTCCGCGACCGGCCGGTGTTCCACGAGGACGTGGTGAACGTGGTTCTCGACGATCTCGTGGCGTTGCTCGAGCCGCGCTTCTGCGAGGTGGTCGGCGACTTCAACGTGCGCGGGAACATTCACACCGTGGTCCGCGCCGTCCACCGCGACCCGGGGTGGACCGGCGAGCCGCTCCCCTGGTGGGGCGCGAATGTTGCCTTAAGCGACGGATTTCCCCAGGACGGGCGTTGACATCTTGGGTCTCGACGTCCCTGTGGAAGTCTTATGGAACTCTTACCCCCTCTGAGGAGGGGGTCGCCGGGGCCCATGGCATACTGGATCAGTCGGGAGCACCGGGCGGGGGCTGCCGGCCTGGGGAAGGAATTCACGTGAGAGCCGTGCGGAGGTCACGTTTGGTGACCGCATGCATCGGGAACCGGCGGCCT
>DATKEY010000398.1:0-11445 GCA_035544475.1 Candidatus Dormiibacterota bacterium
GCGGCTCGCCGCCGGACGGCCACCCGCCGGCGACGACTGTGGCAGTGCCCTCGAGGCGGCCGCGTCGAGGGCCAACCCGCTCCTCGGCGAGCAGCTCTGCAGGCTGCGTGCCCGGGTGGGTGCGGACTGGCACCTCACCGGCAGCGGCGGCGCGGCGTTCGCCATCGCCGCCTCCCCGCAGGCCGCCGCCGAGCTCGCCGCCGCCGCCGCGGCGGCCGGCTTCCCCGCCCGGGGATGCCGCACCCTCCCGGTCCACGCGGAGGGGCGATGAGACCGGACGCGCGGCTCGGAGCGGCGGTTCTCGCCGGCAAGCTCACCGCCACGGCGAGCCGGGGACTGCGACGCGGCGGGGGGACGACGATCCCCGGCGATGTCGCTCTCGCCATCGACCCGGGGGTGCTCGCGAAGCTCGGCGCCGCACTGCCGCGGGGGAGCGCCCTGGTCACCGGCACCAACGGCAAGACCACGACGACCGGGCTCGTCGCCGCCGCGCTCGAGGCCGCGGGCGAGCGAGTGCTCACCAACCCCAGCGGCGCCAACCTCGTCTTCGGGCTGGTGGCGGCGGCGGTCGCGCAGGCCCGGCCGCTCGGCGGGGCGCGCGCCGATCGCGCGGTCTTCGAGGTCGACGAGCTCTCCCTCGAGCGTGCGGTCCTCGAGCTGCGCCCGCGGCTGGCGGTCGTGCTCAACCTGCTCCGTGACCAGCTCGACCGTTCCGGCGAGCTCGAGACCACGGCGCGGCGCATCGGCGACGGGCTGCGGCGCCTCCCCGGGGGAGCAGGCGTCGTCGCCAACGCCGACGACCCGCTGGTGGTCGCGCAGTGCGAGGGGATCGACGGCGTGGTCTACGTCGGCATCGACGCCGACGAGCAGCTCCTCGACGGCGTCCCCCACGCCGCCGACGCGCGCTCCTGTCCGCGGTGCGGGGCGGCGCTCCACTTCGACCGGGTCGTTCTGGCCCACTGTGGCAGCTACCGGTGCACCCGCTGCGACTTCGCGCGCCCCCGCACGGCGGTCGCGGTGCGGCGGATCACCGCGGCCTCGCTCGACAGCCAGCGCCTCGAGCTCGACGACGGGACCGTGCTCGACGCCGCGGTCGGAGGCGTCTACAACGCCTACAACCTCGTCGCCGCGTACGCCGCCGCCACCACCCTCGGCGTGCCCGCCGCGACCGTGGCCGGGGCGGTCGCGCGCTTCCGGCCGCGCTTCGGCCGCATGGAGCGCCTGCGTCTCCACGACCGCGAGCTGCGCATGCTCCTCGCCAAGAACCCCGCCGGGCTCGACGTCGTGCTGCGAACCGCCGACGAGCTCGGCGCGACCCACAACTACCTGATCGCGATCAACGACCTCGTCGCCGACGGGCGGGACGTCTCCTGGCTCTGGGACGTCGATTTCGAGCGCCTCGCCCGCTCGTCGCACCGGCCCCACGTCGTCGCCTCGGGGCGGCGGGCCCACGACCTCGCAGTGCGGCTCAAGTACGCGGGGATGCCCGCCGACCGGGTGACCGTCGAGCCCGACCCGGAGGCGGCGCTTCGGCTGCTCGCCTCCCGTGCCGGCCCCGGCGAGGAGGCGGTCGTCGTGCCCACCTACACCGCGATGCTCGAGCTCCGCGCCGTCGCCCAGCGCGCCGGGGCGGTCGGCGCCTTCTGGGAGCAGACGAGATGAGCCGGCCGCTGCGCATCGGCCACCTCTATCCGCGGGCGATGACGATCTACGGAGACTCCGGCAACGTCTGCAGCCTGGTCCGCCGCGCCGAGTGGCGGGACATCGAGGTCGAGGTCGTGCCGATCGAGGCCGGTCCCGCCGACCTCGAGGCGTGCGACCTCCTCTTCATGGGTGGCGGCCAGGACCGCGACCAGAGCGCCGTCTTCGCCGACTTCGCGGACCACAAGCGCACCTCGCTCGAGCGCGCCGTCGCGGGCGGGGTGGCGGTGCTCGCGGTGTGCGGCGGCTACCAGCTCCTCGGCCACGACTACGTCGACGCCGAGGGTCGCGTCCTCGAGGGCCTGGGGCTGCTCGACCTGCGCAGCCGCGCCGGGGACGACCGCTGGATCGGCAACGTCCTCGTCGAGTCCGATCCGTCGATGGGGCTCGCCGACCCGACCCTCGTCGGCTTCGAGAACCACGGGGGACGCACCCACCTCGGGCCCGGGCTGCGCCCCCTCGGCCGGGTCGTCGTCGGCGGAGGGAACAACGGGGAGGACGGCGGCGAGGGGGTCGTCGCCGGTCGGGTCGTGGGGACCTACCTCCACGGCGCCCTCCTCCCCAAGAACCCCGCCCTCGCCGACTGGCTGCTCGCCGCCGCCGTCGCCCACCGCGACGGCGAGTCGACGCCCACCCTGCTGCCCCCGCTCGACGACCGCCTCGAGGCCGCGGCCCACACCCGCGCCGTCGAGATCGCCCGGGCGGAGCGGGGGAGGGGCCCGGTCGCGCGACCGCGCGGCGCACGCCGGCCCTGACCCCCGCGGCCTCCTCGGTACAATCGCCCGCGATGACCCTCACCGACGCGACGACCTCGCCCCCGACCCCCGAGGAGTGCGAGCACCCCGCCCCGGTGGTGGGGGTGATGGCGCACGAGTTCGCTCCCTACCAGGGCGCGCAGGGTCCCGAGGGGCCGCGCCGCACCACCATGTACTACGGGCCGGTGGTCGGCGGGCTCCCGATCAAGGCGTGGCACTGCCCGCGCTGCGGCCTGCTCCGCCTCGAGTACCCCGACGGCCGCCGCGAGGAGCGGCGCCTCTATCCCGGTCCGCAGCCGGGTCTCATCGCCGAGGCGGTCCCCGAGGAGGTGACCGCCCAGGCCGAGCTCGGCACCCAGGTGCGCGTGTCCGGGCTCAGCGCCACCCCCGACATCTACTTCAAGTACTACGAGCGCCCGGCGGACGAGGCCGAGCCGGAGCCGGTGCTCGAGCGGCTCGCCGCCCGTCTGCCCGCGTACGGCCTCGCCTCCTGGTTCACCGTCCTCTGCATGGCCGCGGCGACGGTGGGGCTGGTGATCGGCGGGATCCTCGCCATCTACGACTGGAAGACCCCCGACGCCGAGCTGCCGCTCTTCTACACGGTTCTCGGAATCTTCCTCGGCGGCGTCGGCGTCCAGGTGTTCGACGCGGTGTTGCGGCACTGGTTCCCGGGCGGCGAGCTCTCGCCGAGCCCGGCGGTCGCGCTGCGCGGACGGCCCCAGCTCGACGGCGCGACCCGGGTGGTGGTGTCCCTGCTCGTGCTCACCACCGTCGGGCTCGTCCTCGGCGGCATCCTCGCGATCTACGACTGGACGACGCCCGACGCCGAGCTCCCGCTCTTCTACACCGTGCTCGCGCTCTTCCTGCTCGCCGCCGTCGTCAAGGTGCTCGACTCCACCGTCCGCCACCTGCAGCAGCGGTAGGCGACGGGGACCGGCGGTGAGGCTCAGCCGGAGCGACCCCCAGGACATCGTGGTGGTGGGCGCGTCCGGTGACCTCTCCGCCCGCAAGCTGATCCCCGCGCTCTACAACCTCGAGGCGGAGCACCTGCTCCCGACCCGTGGACAGGTGATCGGCTACGCCACCGAGCACTGGTCGGCGGACGACTTCCGCGGGCGCGCCCGTGAGGCGGTCGCGGCGCACTCGCGCACCGGTCTCGACGACACCGTCTTCGAACGCTTCGAGAAGCGCCTCGACTACGTGAGCACCGCCGACGGCATGGGTGCGCTCGCGGCGCGCCTGCGCGAGGACGAGTGCGTCGTCTACCTCGCCGTCCCCGCCTCGGCGTTCGTCTCTCTCGTCGCCGACCTCGACCGCAGCGGCATCGCGAAGCGTGCGGTGCTGATCATCGAGAAGCCCTTCGGCCACGACCTCGAGTCGGCGCGGGCGCTCAACGAGGACCTCCACCGAGTGCTCCCGGAGCAGCGCATCTTCCGGATCGACCACTACATGGGCAAGGAGACGGTGCAGAACCTGCTCGTCTTCCGCTTCGGCAACGCCGTCTTCGAGCGAGTCTGGAACCGCGACTCCATCACCCAGGTGGAGATCGCCGTCGCCGAGTCGCTCGGCGTCGAGCAGCGCGGCGCCTTCTACGAGGAGACCGGCGCGATCCGCGACATCGTCCAGAACCACCTCTTCCAGGTGCTCTCGATCACCGCGATGGAGCCGCCGGTCACCTACGACGCCGAGGCGCTGCGGAACGAGAAGGTGAAGGTGCTCGACGCCTGCAAGCCGGTCGACCCCGCCAACGTCGTGCGCGGCCAGTACACCGCCGGGACGATCGACGGACGGCCGGTGCCCGGCTACCGCGAGGAGCCGGGGGTGGCGCCGGACTCGACGACCGAGACGTACGCCGCGCTCCGCATGGAGATCGACTCCTGGCGCTGGGCGGGCGTGCCCTTCCTTCTCCGCACCGGCAAGCGGCTCCAGGCCCGCGAGAGCCGGGTGACGATCGCCTTCAAGGACGTCCCGTTCCACCTCTTCTCGGCCGCCGCCGACGATGGGCGCACCCACCTCGTCCACTCCAACCACCTCGTGATCCGGGTCCAGCCCGACGAGGGGATCGCCTTCACCTTCGTCGCCAAGCAGCCGGGGCCGGAGCTGCGCACCCAGCGGGTGCGGATGGATTTCGCCTACGGCAGCTCCTTCAAGACCTCTCCGCCGGAGGCGTACGAGCGCCTCCTCCACGACGTGCTCCATCGCGACCACGCGCTGTTCATCCGCGAGGACGAGGTCGAGCGCGGCTGGGCGCTCGTCGAGCCCGTCCTCCGCGACCCCGGCCCGGTGCACCCCTACCCGGCGGGGAGCTGGGGGCCGCCCGAGGCCGCTCGGCTCGCGGGCCGCGCTCACTGGCACTCGCTCGAAGACGACACCCCCGCGACCGCCACGGCGACGGCGGAGAACCCGAAGCGGTGAGCCGCCCCCTGGTCGGGGTCGACCTCGGGGGCACTCTGATCCGGGTTGCGGTCGCCACCGGGACCGCGACCCACGGAGAGCCGGTCCGCCATCCGACCCCGCCGGTCGCGGCGCCCACGGTCCTCGACGCCGTCGCCGCGTCGGTCCTCGAGGCCACCGGCGGAGCCGTCCCCGCAGGCGTGGCGGTCGGGATCCCGGGGCCGGTCGATCCGCGCTCCGGCCTCGTCTACGCGTGTCCCAACCTCATCGGCTGGGAGGGGATCGAGGCCGGTCGCCTGCTCGCCGACCGCCTCGGCTGCCCGGTGGCGATCCAGAACGACGCCAACCTCGCGGCCTTCGCCGAGTGGACGGCGGGGGCGGGGCAGGGCACCCGGGACTTCGTCTTCCTCACCGTGAGCACCGGGGTGGGGGGTGGCCTCGTCCTCGACGGCGAGCTCTACACCGGCGCCGCCGGCACCGCGGGCGAGCTCGGGCACGTGCCCGCCGACATCGACGGCCCGCCCTGCGGGCAGGGTCATCCCGGCTGCCTCGAGGGGATCGCGTCGGGGACGGCGATCGCCGAGCGCGCCCGCGCCGCCCTCGCCGCCGGCGAGCCGTCACGCCTCGCCGCGGCCGGCGGCGCCCTCGACGCCCGCGACGTCCAGACCGCCGCCGAGGCCGGGGATGCGCTCGCGCGCCGCCTCTTCGACGAGGCCGGCCGCGCCCTCGGCCGGGCGATCGGCGGCATCCTCAACGTGCTGAGCCCGGAGGTGGTGGCGATCGGTGGCGGGATGCTCGGCGCCGGCGATCTGCTCTTCACCCCGCTCCACGCCGCGATCGCGGAGATCGCCTTCGAGGTGCCGCTGCGCCGCTGCCGGATCGTCCCCGCCGCGCTCGGCACCGACGCCGGACTGGTGGGCGCGACCGCCTGGGCGGTACGTCGCTTCGCCGGGAGGGGTGACCTGCCCGGCTAGGCCGTCCGGGCGGCGAGGCGGCGCTCGTGGAGATGCCGCTCCAGCCAGGGCAGGAGGAGCTCGGCGCGCACGAGCGGCGGCACCTCGAGCCACAGGGTGTCGCCGTCGGTGACGCTGGTGCAGCGGCCGGGCGAGCAGGACGAGCAGAGCTCGTGCAGCCAGGCCGGCGCCGCGACCACCTCGAGGCAGCAGGCGTTGCCGTGGCGCACCAGGCGGCCGTGGGCGACGTCGCGGTCGCGGACGAGCTGCGCCGAATAGGCGAAGCCACCCGCCATCTCGTGCGACGTCCGGGTCACCACGACGCGGATGCCACACACCTCGAAGCCCACCCTCTGGTGGGTGGCCGTCCCTTCCATGCTCCCATCCGTCCCAGTCGCTCCCACCCATGCCGGGAGGGACGCATCAGGGCAACGCGGATGCCGCGGGATTCTTGCACTCAGGCGTCGGTCTGCGCGACCACCCGGCCCGACTTCACCGCCTCGGCCAGCGCGGCGTGGTCGTGCCTGGTCTGGTCCGCGTACTCGACGGCGAACCGGGTGACCGCGTCGTCGAACTGCTCGCCGGTGCCGAGATAGCCGCTGATCTCCGCGGCGTCGCCGGAACGGGCGTGGGCGCGCGCGAGAGTCCAGGCGCAGAGGGCGAGGTAGTCCGCGAGGGCCGGCGCGTCCATCGTCGCCACCGTCGCCGATCCCTTCATGTCGTAGAGCTGGCGGACGTAGAAGTCGCAGCCGTCCCCCTGCGTCCAGCCCAGGAAGATGTCGCTCGCCGCCTGCATCATCCGCTGGCCGGTGACCACCCGGCGGCCGTTGTGGGCGACCGGAGCGCTCGCCCATCGGGGCGCGAGCACCGAGTCCATCGCCTGCTTCAGCTGGAGGAGCAGTGCCTCACCCGCGCTGGTCGCGAGGAGCGCGATGTAGCAGCGCGTGCCCACGCTGCCGACCCCGACGACCTTGCGGGCGACGTCCTGGAGCGAGAACCGCGAGAGCAGCGTCCGGTGCTCGTCGGTCAGGGTCTCCATGTAGCCGTCGAGAACGGCCAGAACCCGGTCGTGATCCTCGCTGAGCTCGTCGTGGACGACGAGCGGGGGATGGTCGACGATGCGGCGGCCGCCCTCAGCGGTCAGCTCGGTGAGATGCGGGACCGCCCGCTGCGAGGTGTGCTTGTGCGCCTGGGCGAGGACCTGCTTGTACTCCTCGCGCCCGGCTCGCTGGAAGAGCGTGCTCGCCGCCTCGGCGTCGACGCGCGAGTACCAGACGTCGAGCACCGGCATCTCGGCGTAGCCCGCCATCCGGGTGCGATACGAGCGGACCGCCGCCCGCGCCGCGCCGGAGCAGGCGTCCTCGGGCAGGCCGACATCACGCCCGGCGACCACCGCGCTCGCCGCCAGGCGCTTGAGATCCCACTCCCACGGACCGCAGAGGGTCTCGTCGAAGTCGTTGACGTCGAAGAGGAGGGCGCGCTCGGGCGAGGCGAAGGCGCCGTAGTTGGCGAGGTGGGCGTCGCCGCACGCCTGCACCATGATCCCGGTCGACGGCGTGGTCGCGAGGTCACTGGCCATCACGACCGCCGATCCCCGCAGGAACGCGAACGGCGACTGGAGCATCCGGCCCCAGCGGATCGGCACCAGCTCGGCGACCCGGTCGCGGTTCTGCGCGTCGAGGAGCGCGATGGGGTCGGGGCGATCGGCGGGCGCCTTCCAGCCCGCATGGCTCGACCGGGGGACGGTCTCGTGAAGTGCCCGCCCCTTCTCGAGCGCCTCCTCGGTGGTTCGGGTGGGATGCACGGTGGGGCAGATGGTAGCGGGAGCGGGGTGTCCGCACCCCCCCGCTCCCGCAGGACCGACCCCAGCGGTCGGGAGAGATCAGTCCGAGGTGCGCGAGTGGGCGGAGCCCCCGCGCGCCCGCGCAGAGCCCGCGGCCCCGCCGCGCCCGCCATGCGCGCTGCCCCCGCGCGAGCCGTCGCCGCCGTCGCCCGCGCCCCCACAGGCGACGTTGCCGCTGTCCGCGCTGTCGCCGGCGCCGCGGCTGCCGGTCTGTGTGGTCACGCCCTGGCTCGTCCGCATGCTCCCGCCGGCCGCGGAGGCACCGACCGGGGCTCCGAGGTTGTTCAGCCCGCCGAGGGCGTTGCCGAGCTGGAGCTGGCCGCCGCCGAGGTTGTTGAGGCCGTTGGCGTGGAGCGGCAGCTGGGTGACGGCGATGATCAGGTCGACGCCGCCGCAGGCGGCGCCGGTGCCGCCGGTGCTCGACCCGCCCCTGCCTCCGGCCGCCGAGGCGTGGCCGGCGGCCCCGCTCGTCGAGGTGGCGTGCCCCGATGCGCCGCCTGCGGCGCTCGCGTGGCCGGTGACGGTGATCGCCGAGCCACCCAGCACCGCGGCGGCGGTGAGGGCGGCGAGCCGGGCGGTGCGCATCATCCGCATCCCGCCCGCGAACCAACGGTGACAACGCCAGGGTCGGCCACGTGTATCCCCCCTCCAACTTCACGCATCCCGGGTCAGTGACACCCGGCACAGGTCACTACGTTCGAGAGAACGGTTTCCCTGCGCGACCGACGACGTTCCCCATCCGGTTGGTGCCGGCGCACGAAGGAGGGGCCGGCGGTCCGGACGGACGGACGAAGGTGGCCCTCCTCGGGGTGGTCGTCGCCCAATCCGGGGACCGCGGGTTCTTCGCGGCCTGTACAGGCGCGCGCGCGTTTGTGGCAGACACGCGATGCGAGCGGCCTTTCGTTGTGCGGACCACCATTGTGGTGCGCGAATCCCGGTCCGTAGGGTGGATTTCCGGAGGCGGGCCACACTCGACGCCGGCGCGTCTGCCCGTGCAATCGACGTGCTGAGGCGCCCACGGTTGCACGCTCCGCACATCGCGTCGAGGAGGAACTGTCCATGGTCATGGGATCCGAGCACTTCTCGCGCCGGTGGCTCGCGGCGCCGCTCGCGCTCGCCGCAGGACTGGCGTTGGCGATGCCTGTCGCGGCGGCGCCCGTCGCTTCCTCCACCGTCGCGCACGACATGCCCGCTCCCTCCGGGCAGTGTGAGGACAGCGTGGAGTCCGCGATGCTGATGCCCTTCAGCGAGCACATGAACCACGCGCACTTCGAGCGGTCGCCGCAGCAGCAGGCGTCCGACATCCAGAGCACCGGCCAGTACGTGAACACGCACGCCGTGCTCGTCCAGAGCATGGCGAAGCCCGGCGAGGACGCGCTCGGCGCCGTCCCCGAGGACAGCCTGACCCCCTTCGTCGAGCACATGAAGTACGCGCACATCCAGCGGCCGGCGCAGCAGCAGGTCTCCGACGCTCAGCAGACCGACGACTACGTGAAGCTGCACACGGTGCTCCTCGAGCACATGACCCAGCCTGCCAGGACCGCGCTGATCGGCGGCTGCTGACGGTGAGCCGGCCGGCCCTCGGACTGCTGGCCCTCGGGGTGCTCGCAGGGTCCCTGGCCCCCGCGCAGGTCCTGCACGCCCGCGCCGCGACGCCGTCCGTACAGATCCTGAAGGACTCCTACACACCGCAGGCGATCACCGTCGCCGTGGGCGACACCGTGACCTGGACCAACGTGGACACCACCCCCGGCAACGGCCACACGGTGACGTCCTCGGGGCGGGGGCCGCTGAAGTCCTCGAGCATGAGCCAGGGAGGGACGTTCTCCTACACCTTCACGACGGCGGGGACCTTCGCGTACTACTGCGCCATCCACCCGGACATGACCGGGACGGTCACCGTGCGGTGATCCGTGGCCGTGGCGGGGCCCCGGGGCCTCGCCACGGCGCCGCGCCACGGCCGGCTGACGCGACGTCCCGGTCAGCGCTCCTGTTCGGTCGGCCGGATCAGGATCTCGTTGACGGTGACATGACGGGGCCGCGTGACGATGTACGCGATGGCATCGGCGATGTCGTCCGCCGCCATCCTCTGCCCGAACTGGCCGCGGATGCTCTCGAGAATCTCGGCACGGTTGTGGCTCGCGAGCTCGGTGGCGGTCGCACCCGGTTCGACGAGTGACACCCGCAAGTACCGCCTGGTCACCTCCTGGCGGAGCGCCTCGCTGAAGGCGCCGACGCCGAACTTGGTGAGCGCATAGACGCCGTTGCCTGTGCGCGCGAAGCGGCCGGCGACCGAGCTGATGTTCACGACATCCGCGACGCGTCGCGGTTCCCGATCGACCGCCTCCAGCAGATGCGGTAACGCGGCGTGGGTGCAGTAGAGGAGGCCGAGGACGTTCAGCTCGACCATCCGCTTCCACTCCTCGAGCGGGGCGCCGACCGCGGGGCCCAGCAGCATCATCCCGGCGTTGTTGACCAGCGTGTCGAGCCGCCCGAGCTCGGACACCGTCCGGTCCACCGCGCCGGTCGCCTGGTGCTCGTCCGTCACGTCGGCCTCGATGACGAGGGCGGTGCCTCCTCGCTCGTGAATCGCCGCCGCCACCTCACCGAGCCGGTCCTTGCGGCGGGCGACCAGTGCCACAGCGGCGCCCTGCCCGGCCAGTGCCCGCGCTGTCGCCTCGCCGATGCCGCTCGACGCGCCGGTCACCAGCGCCACGGTGCCGTCCAGGACTGTCACGTCCATCTGCGCCTCCTCTGTACCAGGTGACCGTGAGCGACCATAGCGTTACCGCGGGGGCAGCGTTGGGAGGCCAGACCGTACGCTGTTCGTCACGAGCCACCTCGACGGAGAGCCTCCGACCTGGCCCCGTTCGCGGCTGACGTTCACCCGCGGAGGTAGCGGAGGAGCACGACGCCGCTGCCGAAAGTGCGAGTCTCCGCGAGCCGCACCGCGATCGGCGCGGACGACCCGGGGAACAGCGGCCGACCCCGTCCGAGGACGACCGGATGGACGTACAGCCGGTACTCGTCGACGAGGTCGTGACGCATGAAGCTCGCGGCGAGGTTCGCGCCGCCGACCACCATGTCGCCACCCGGCTGCGCCTTGAGCGCGAGGACGTCCTCGGGGACGACCTCGCGCACCACCGTCGAGTTCGAGCCGGCGGTCTCCAGAGTCCGCGAGTAGACGATCTTCGGCATGCCCCGCCAGATCCGGGCGAACTCGGCCACGGGGCGGGATGCGGACGGATCCGCGTCGGCCGCCGGCCAGTACCCCTCCATCAGCTCATAGGTGATCCGCCCTTCGAGGAAGGCGCTCATCGCGCCGAGCTCCTCGTTGAAGTGGGTGTGGATCTCCTCGTCGATGAGGTGCCAGTCGAGCTCGCCGCCCGGCCCCTCGAAGAACCCGTCGATCGACACCGACATCATCAGGATGACCTTCCGCATCGCGATACCCCATCTGGCCGGCTCGTGCGTGTTCAGGGTGTATGAGTGTGGCCGTGAGACGGGTCGCGGCTCAGACGAGGCTCAGGTCGCCGGGCTGGCGTGCTCCGGGAGGAGCGCGGGCATCGCGTACAGGACGGGTCTCACGCCGACGGCCGGCGTCGCCCCCGGATCGCGGCGCCGCCGGCGAACAGCGCCCCGGGCACGAGCAGGGATCCCAGGAGGAGCGCGACGAAGCGGCGCGGGTCGCCCAGTGCCGTCAGCGTGAGCAGGGTGACCACGAAGGAAAGAAGAAGGAGTCCGGCGGCGATCAGGCCGATGCGTGTCACGCGCCTACCTCGCTGGTCCCACTCCCGTC
>DATKEY010000399.1:0-23300 GCA_035544475.1 Candidatus Dormiibacterota bacterium
GCCTTCGACGACGCGCTCGCCGAGGCGCAGCGGCTGGGGTTCGCCGAGGCGGACCCCACCTACGACGTCGAGGGCTGGGACGCCGCCTTCAAGCTCACCATCATGTCGTCGATCGCCTTCCGCGGCCGCATCGACCCCGACGAGGTCCACCGCGAGGGCATCCGAGGGCTCGACCCCGTCGACTTCCGCTACGCGCGCGACATGGGCTACGCGATCCGGCTGCTCGCCTACGCGCGCGACCACGGCGACGACGTCGAGCTCCGCGTCCATCCCGCGCTGCTCCCCCAGAGCCATCTCCTCGCGGCGGTGCACGACGCCTACAACGCGGTGGTGATCGAGGGCGACCTCGTCGGCTCCGTGCTCCTCTACGGGCAGGGCGCCGGCGGCCGGCCCACCGCGAGCGCGGTGGTCGGCGACGTCATCGACCTCGTGCTGTCGATGCGCAAGGGCGTCGACAACCGCATCGCCGTCGACATCGCCCGTCCCCGCCGGGTGCGCGCCATGGAGGACGTGCGCACCGCCGCCTACCTCCGGCTCCACGTCGCCGACCGCCCCGGGGTCCTCGCCGAGGTGGCGCGCATCCTCGGCGACCTCGACATCAGCATCAGCGCGGTGGTGCAGAAGCAGGCGATGGTCGAGCACGCCGCCGCCGAGCTGGTGATCCTCACCCACCCCGCCCGCGAGGGCGACCTGCGCACCGCTCGCGAACGCCTGGCCGCGCTCGAGACCGTGTACGCCGTCCCCGCGTTCCTCCGCGCGCTCACCCCGGAGGAGGCGATGTGACCGAGCTGCAGACGGAGGTCGGTGTGACGGAGCGCGACCACGCGTACGGCGACGACAGGCGCCGGCAGGGCGTCATCGGCCGCTACGCCGAGCGGCTCCCGCTCACCGCCGCGACCCCACGGATCACCCTCAACGAGGGGAGCACGCCCTGCATCGAGTCCCACAGCATCGTCTCGACGCTCGGCCTCGGCTCGCTCCACTTCAAGTTCGAGGGTCTCAACCCGACCGGGTCGTTCAAGGACCGGGGGATGGTCGTCGCCGTCGCCAAGGCGATGGAGGCCGGGAGCCAGGCGATCATCTGCGCCTCGACAGGGAACACCAGCGCCTCGGCGGCGGCGTACGCGGCGCGCTTCGGACTGCGCGCCATCGTGGTCGTGCCGAGCGGCAAGATCGCCCAGGGCAAGCTGCTCCAGGCGCAGATCTACGGCGCCAAGGTGCTCGCGATCAAGGGCAACTTCGACCGCGCGCTGCGGGCGGTGCGCGAGCTCTGCGAGCGCTACCCGGTCACCCTCGTGAACAGCGTCAACCCGTACCGCATCGAGGGCCAGAAGACCGCCGCCTTCGAGATCGTCGACCAGCTCGGCGACGCCCCCGAGGTGCTCGCCATCCCGGTCGGCAACGCGGGCAACATCACCGCCTACTGGCGCGGCTTCCGCGAGTACCACGCCGACGGGCTCTGCACCCGGCTGCCGCGGATGGTCGGCGGCCAGGCCGAGGGTGCGGCGCCGCTCGTCCTGGGACGGCCGGTGGAACGGCCGAGGACGGTGGCGTCGGCGATCCGCATCGGCAACCCCGCGAGCTGGGAGCAGGCGATCCGCGCGCGCGACGAGTCCGAGGGCCTCATCGACTCCGTCACCGACGGCGAGATCATCGCCGCCCAGCGCTGGCTCGCCTCGGCGGAGGGGATCTTCGCCGAGCCCGCGTCCGCCGCCTCGCTCGCGGTGCTCGGCAAGGCGGTGCGGGCGGGAATCGTGGCCGCTGGGACCCACGCGGTGTGTGTGCTCACCGGCAACGGGCTCAAGGACCCGGACGCGGCCCGCCGCGACCTCGCCGCCCCCGTCCCCGTCGACGAGGACGTCGAGAACATCGCCCGCCTGCTGAAGCTGTAGGGGCCATCGCTCTCCGTGCGCGTCCGCATCGCCGTGCCCGCCACCGCCGCCAACCTCGGCCCCGGCTTCGACGTCCTCGCCCTCGCGCTCGAGCTCCAGAACGAGGTCGAGGCCGAGCGCACCGGTGAGGCGGGGATCTCCGTCGATCCCGGGCCGGGGGCGCCGGCGGAGCTCCGCGATCCCGCCCGCAACCTCGTCGTCCGCGCCTACACCGCCGCCTGCGCCGAGCTCGGCGCCCCCGCCGACGGGGTGCACATCCGCTGCGTCAACCGCATCCCCTTCCGCCGCGGGCTCGGCTCGAGCGCCGCGGCGGCGCTCGGGGGGACGCTGGTCGCCACCGCGCTCAACGGGGCGCCATGGGACGAGCGCTCGATCATCGAGTTCGTCTCGGGTCTCGAGGGCCATCCGGACAACGCCGCGGCGGCGCTCCTCGGCGGCCTGGTGGTGGTCACCCCGGGGGCGCCGGCGGTGACGATGGAGGTCCCCGAGGAGCTCTGCGCGGTCGTCTTCGTCCCCGACCTCGAGCTCGAGACGGCGCTCGCCCGGCGGGTGGTGGCAGGGGCGTTCACCCGCGCCGACGCCGTCCACAACGCCGCCCGCTGCGCGCTGTTCGTCCGTGCGATCGCCACCCGCGACTGGCCGACGCTGCGCTGGGCGATGGAGGACCGCTGGCACCAGCCGCCGCGCTCGGCGCTCTACCCGGCGATGCCCGAGCTCATCGCCGGGGCCATCGAGGGTGGCGCCTGCGGGGCGGCGCTCAGCGGCGCGGGCCCTGCGGTGATCGCCCTCGTGGCCGGCGCCCCCGAGGCGGTGCAGGAGGGCTTCATGCGCGCCGCGTCGCGCTGCGACCTCCGTGGCCGGTCCTTCGTCAGCCGGGTACGGAACTTCGGCGCTCGCGTCGACCTGTCCGCCTGAGGATGCGCCGGTGAGCAACGTCGTGCAGAAGTACGGGGGAACGAGCGTCGCGACGCCGGAGCGCATCCGGGCGGTCGCCGAGCGGGTGCGCCGTTCGCGCGACGCCGGCGACGGCGTGGTGGTCGTCGTCAGCGCGATGGGCAAGACCACCGACCAGCTCGTCGCCCTCGCCCACGAGCTCAACGAGGAGCCGCCGTCGCGGGAGATGGACCAGCTGCTCGCCACCGGCGAGACGGTGACCGCACCGCTGCTCGCGATGACCCTCATCGGCATGGGCGTCGACGCCGTCTCGCTGACCGGCCCGCAGGCGGGGATCCGGGCGAGCGGCGCCCACCGCAAGGCGCGGATCCTCGACATCGTCCCCGAGCGCATCGTCGACGAGCTCGCCCGCGGCCGGGTGGTCGTGGTCGCCGGCTTCCAGGGGGTGACCGAGGCGCTCGACATCGCCACCCTCGGCCGCGGCGGCTCGGACACCACGGCCGTCGCGCTGGCGGCCGCGCTCCGCGCCGACCACTGCGAGATCTACACCGACGTCCGCGGCGTCTACACCGCCGACCCGCGCCTGGTCGCCGAGGCGCGGCCCATCCCCGAGATCTCCTACGAGGAGATGCTCGAGTTCGCCGCCGTCGGCGCCAAGGTGATGCACCCGCGGGCGGTGGAGATCGGCGAGGCGTACGACACTCCCATCTGGGTACGATCCTCGTTCGACGAGAGCCCCGGCACGGTCATCTGCAGGCACCCGCAATTGGAAGATCGCCAGAAGGTCCGTGGCATCGCCCACGAGACCGACGTCGCCAAGGTCACGCTGCTGCGCGTCCCCGACCGCCCCGGGGTCGCGGCGGCGATCTTCGGCCCGCTCGCCGACGAGCACATCAGCGTCGACGTCATCGTCCAGAACGTCGGCCACGACGGCAGCACCGACCTCTCCTTCACGATCGCCGAGTCCGACCTGCGCCAGGCCTCGAAGCTGGTGGAGTCGATCGCGTCCGCGGTCGGCGCCGACGGCTTCGAGGCCGCGAGCGACGTCGCCAAGGTGTCGATCGTCGGCACCGGGATGCTGAACTACCCGGGCATCGCGGCGACGATGTTCCGCACCCTCGCCGAGGCCGGCATCAACATCCAGCTGATCAGCACGAGCGAGATCCGGATCACCTGCATGGTCGCACGCGAGCAGGTCGGCGACGCGGTGCGCGCGCTGCACCGCGCGTACCAGCTCGACGAGTTGTGACCTCTCCATGCCGGAGGAGCGTGCCGCGCGGCGCCCCGACGGCCGGGTCGACTACTCGCCCCGGGTCGGCGACCTCATCGCGCTCCGCGCGGCCCACGTCTGCGGCAGTGACCGGATGGTCGTGACCCAGCTCGGGCTCGACGTGCGTCTCTCCTGCGCGGGGTGCGGGGCCCGGGTGGTGCTGAGCCGCGAGCGGCTGCGCGGACGGGTGCGCGAGCTGATCGGCGGCGTCGACTCCACGGGCACCTGAGCGCATGGGCCTCAGCGTCGGGATCGTCGGGCTCCCCAACGCGGGGAAGTCGACGCTGTTCAACGCGCTGACCCGCGCGGGCGCCGCGGTCGGGAACTATCCGTTCACCACCATCGAGCCGAACACCGGGGTGGTGCCGGTGCCCGATCCCCGGCTCGACGCGCTGGCGGCGATCTTCGTGCCGCCGAAGGTGATCCCGGCGACGGTGACGTTCACCGACATCGCCGGCCTGGTGCGCGGTGCCAGCCGCGGCGAGGGACTGGGGAACCAGTTCCTCGGCCACATCCGCGAGACCGACGCCATCGCGCTCGTCGTGCGCGCCTTCGACGATCCCGACGTCACCCACGTCGAGGGATCGGTCGACCCGGTGCGCGACATCGACCTCCTCGAGCTCGAGCTGGTGCTCGCCGACATGGAGACGGTGTCGCGGCGCCTCGACCGGACGGAGCGCACCGCGCGGCTCGCGAAGGAGAAGGAACAGGAGGTGATCGAAACCCTGCGGCGGGCGCGCGAGCACCTCGACTCGGGACAGCCGTTGCGAACCGCCGGGTTCGCGGCCGAGGAGCGCGAGCACCTGCGCGACCTCTTCCCGTTGACGATGAAGCCGCTTCTGGTGGTGGTGAACGTCGACGAGTCCGCAGCCGGCTCGAGCGACGGCGCCGCCGCCCTCGAGGCGCGTGCGCGTCAGAGCGGAGGAGAGGCGATGCGGCTGTCGGCGCGGATCGAGTCGGAGATCGTCGAGCTCGACCCCGCCGACCAGGAGGAGTTCCTCGCGACGCTCGGGCTCACCGAGCCGGGGCTGAACCGGCTCGCCCGCTCCGCATTCGGGTTGCTGCGCCTGATCTCCTTCTTCACCGCCGGGGAGAAGGAGGTGCGCGCCTGGACGCTGCGCGCCGGCGAGACCGCCCTCGACGCCGCCGGCACGATCCACACCGACTTCGCCCGCGGGTTCATCCGGGCCGAGGTCGTCGACGCCCCGACCCTGATCTCGGCCGGGTCGTACGCAACCGTGCGCGACCAGGGGCGGCTGCGGCTCGAGGGCCGGGACTACCTGATGCAGGACGGCGACGTCGTCCACTTCCGCTTCAACGTCTAGCCTCCCCCCGGCGGGGGAGCCGCCGGTCCCCCTCGCCTCGCCCGGCCTCGATCCGTACACTGGGCGCCGTTTCGAGGTCAGGAGGATGAGGAGATGCGGGTCGCGGAGCTCAACGCCATCGCGCGAGCGATGGTCGCCCCCCACAAGGGGATCCTCGCCGCCGACGAGAGCACCGGCACGATCGGCAGGCGGTTCGCGTCCATCGGGATCGAGAACGTCGAGCCCAACCGGCGCGCCTACCGGGACATGCTCTTCAACACCCCGAACCTCGGCGAGCACATCAGCGCGACGATCCTCTACGACGAGACCATCCGCCAGCAGGCGCTCGACGGCACCCCGTTCCCCGAGCTGCTGACGAAGATCGGGGTCATCCCCGGCATCAAGGTCGACCTCGGCGCCAAGGACCTCGCCCTCCATCCCGGGGAGAAGGTCACCGAGGGCCTCGACGGGCTGGGCGGGCGGATCGCCGAGTACGTCGCGCTCGGGGCGAAGTTCGCCAAGTGGCGGGCGGTGATCACCATCGGCGAGGGGATCCCCAGCCGCGCCTGCCTGGCCGTCAACGCCCACGCGCTCGCCCGCTACGCCGCCCTCTGCCAGGAGGGGGGGCTGGTGCCGATCGTCGAGCCCGAGGTGCTCATGGACGGCGACAACAGCATCGAGCGCTGCCAGGAGGTCACCGAGGAGACCCTCCACACCGTCTTCGACGAGCTCGTCCTCCAGGGGATCGCCTTCGAGGGGATGGTGCTGAAGCCGAACATGGTGGTCGCAGGCAAGAAGGCGCCGCGGCAGACGGGCGTGGAGGAGGTCGCCGAGCGCACGATCGCCACCCTGCGCCGGTGCGTGCCCCCGGCGGTACCGGGCATCGCCTTCCTCTCCGGCGGGCAGAGTGCCGAGCTCGCCACCGAGCACCTCCAGGCGATGAACGCCGCCGGCAACCTGCCCTGGGCGCTCACCTTCTCCTACGGACGCGCGCTCCAGGACCCGGCGCTGAAGGCGTGGGGAGGGGATCCCGCGAACGTCGAGGCCGGCCGCGAGCAGCTCGCCCGGCGGGCCCGGAACAACGGCGCCGCCCGCGACGCGAGCTACACCACGGCGATGGAGGCGGCCTGACCCGGCCCTGACCCCGCGGTAGCCCGGCAAGGCGTTCGGGAGGTTCGTCGTCTCCGTGGTGCCCGAGGGCATCGCAGGATTTGATGCGTTCGTTACGTTCTCGTGCTGGAGACCAGCCGCGGGAGTCGACGGCCGATTCCTCCGAACCGGGCACCGACGCCCACATGTTGCATTCCCGCGCACTGAGAGGGAGTACACATGTTTGCGCGGAAGTGGCTCGTCCTGTGTGTGATGCTGCTGGCGGCGATCGCCGCCGGTGCGAAGGTCGTGTCCCAGGCGTTCGCGTCGACGGCCTCGCAGATCACCGTGCAGGTGACCCTGTCCCGCTCGTTCGTGCCCGACGACGGCCACACCTCGCTCACGGCGAACGTCCGCGTCCTCGCGGGCACGACCACCCAGGCGTTGCGCCAGATCGAGTGGGGCATCCTCGCCCAGGGCCCGGCGACGGCGACCTTCCAGGGCACCCCGCCGACCGACACGGGGCTCCTCGACAGCGCCACCGCGACCATCGTCGCCGGCACCTCGGCAGGCAAGCCGGAGCTCGTCGTCACCGACGAGCAGACCGGCCAGACCGGCACCGCGGTGATCAACCAGTACGGGACGAGCTCCCACCTCACCATCGCCCTCAGCCCACAGACGGTGACCGCCGACGGCAGGTCCACGTCGGTGGCGACCGCGACCGCGACCGACTCCGCCGGGGTCGGCGTTCCGGTCGACACGGTCACCTTCTCGTCCGCGAGCGACAACGGCGGCAGCGTGAAGATCGGCGCCGTCTCCAACAACGGCGACGGCACCTACTCGGCGACGATCACCGCCGGCACCAAGGCCGACAACGAGACGATCACCGCCGCCGACAGGGCGATGACCGCGAGCGCCTCGCTCGCCGAGATCCCCGGCCCCGCCGCGTCGATGACGATGAGCCTCGGGGCCGCGACGCTGCCGTCCGACGGCACGTCGACGACGACCGCGAGCGCGACCGTGAGCGACGCCTTCGGCAACCGTCGCGCCTCCGACACGGTCGCCTTCCACACCGACGGACACGTCACCTTCGGTCCCACCGTCAACCAGGGCGGCGGCCTCTACACGAGCACGGTCACCTCCTCCACGGTCGCCGGTGTCGAGCACCTCACCGCCGTCGACGGGAGCGTCAGCTCCCCCGCGGTGACCCTCACGGTCACTCCCGGTCCGGCGTACGCGATGACCCTGAGCCTCGGCAAGTCGACGCTCTCGACGTCGCAGAGCCCGCCGGACAGCACCACCGCGACCGTGACCGTCACCGACGTCCACGGCAACGCGGTGCCTCACGACCCGGTCACGATCACCACCAACGGGCACGCGCAGATCGGCTCGGTCGCCGGCCACGGCGACGGCACCTACACGGCGACGATCACCGCAGGCGCCCCGGGCCCCGAGACGATCACCGCGGCCGACGCGAACCTCAAGAACGCGGACGGCAGCCTGAAGACCGCCACCGCGCCGCTCACCGAGATCGGGCCCCCCACGCAGCTGACGCTGACCCTGAACCCGACCCACATCCACGTCGACCCGAGCAACTACTCGATCGCCGCGGTGACCGTCAGCGACGTCGCCGGCGACGGTGTGCCCGGCGTCACCGTCACCTTCGGCAGTGACAGCGGCGTCCTCAACTTCAGCAACAACGGCACCGGCACCACCGACGCGAACGGTCAGGCGCACGTCCAGGTCAGCGGCGTCACCAGCGCCGGGCCGCAGACGATCTACGTCACCGCCGCGAACATGACGACGACCGCGACGCTCGTCGGCTACGGCACCCCGTCGTCGATGAAGGTCGCCGTCTCGCCGTCGACCATCACCGCCGACGGTGCCGGCACCGCCCTCGCCACCGTCACCGTCACCGACGGCGGAGGGAACGGCGTCCCCGGTCAGAACGTCACCCTCGGCCGCTCCGACACCGGCGCCGCCATCGACCCGATGACCGACAACGGCGACGGCACGTACACCTTCAGCGTCCACTCCTCGAAGACCGCGCAGACCGAGACGCTCACCGCGGGCGACGCCTCGTACCACCTCACGGCGACGGCGTCGCTCCACGAGGTGCCCGGCCCCGCCACCACGGTGACGGTGTCGCCGAACCCGGGGAGCGCGACCGCGGACGGCGCGTCCACCGTGCAGTTCACCGCGACCGTCGCCGACGTCAACGGCAACCCGATCAGCGGCGAGCACGTCTCGATGAGCAGCACCGGCGGCATCGCGATGAGCCCGGTCGCCGCGGACCCGTCGACCGGCACCTACACCTCGACGGCGACGGCCTCGAAGGTCGCCGGCTCGTACACCGTCACCGCCACCGACAGCAGCAACTCGGCGCACCCGATCTCCGGGACGGCCGTGCTGAAGCTGGTCCCCGGCGCTCCGACCGCCCTCTCGGTGACCCCGGGAGCGGCGAGCGTGGTCGCCGACGGCCATTCGACCACCAGGCTCACCGTCCACATCGAGGACGCGAACGCGAACGGCGTCTACGGCGAGAGCCTGACCGTGAGCGGCACCAGCGACATGGGGTCGGCGGTCGTCGACAACGGCGACGGCACCTACACCGTCACCCTCACCGCCTCGAAGACGGCACAGGTGGAGACGATCACGATCACCGACGCGGCCCACCCGGCGCTCAGCGGCTCGGCTCGGATCACCGAGACCGCCGGGCCCGCGGCCGGCGTCGCCGTCACCACCGCGACCCCGACGATCTCCTCGGACCAGACGAGCGGCGTCACCTTCACCGCCACCGTCACCGACGTCAACGGCAACCCGGTGAAGAACGACACCGTCACCTTCGCCGGCACCGGCGGTCTGACGTTCGGAGGCACCAGCATCGTCGGCGACGGCACCTACACCGCCACCGCGACCCCGTCGACCACCGACGGGACCAAGACGGTCACCGCCACCGACACCTCGGTGAGCGGCGTCTCCGGCCAGACCACCCTGGTGGAGACCCCGGGCGCGCCGGTCGGCCTGACCCTCGCCCAGCCCTCCGGCCCGATGGTCGCCGACGGCACCTCGACCATGACCCTGCTCGCCACGGTCACCGACAGGAACCACAACGGCGTCCCCGGCCAGACCCTCGGCGTCACCTCCGCGGTGAACGGCGGCGGCACCGCCGGCATCACCAGTGCGGTCGCCGACAACGGAGACGGCACCTACACCATCACCCTGACCAGCGGGAGGAAGGCGGACGTCGAGACCGTCACCGTCACCGATCCGGCGATCGGCGGCGGCACCACCGCCACCCCGACCACGACCGCGAGCGCCACCGTCACCCAGGTCGCCGGGCCGGCCGCGATCGTCGGGGTCGCGCTCACGCCGAACTCCACGGTCACCGCCAACGACAGCGATCAGCGCACCGTGACCGTCACCGTCACCGACGCCAACGGCAACCCGGTCGCGGGCGCGCCCATCAGCCTCGCGGCGAGCGGCGCGGCGACCCTCGCGAAGACCTCGCTCACCACCGGCTCCGACGGCACCGCCAGCACCCTGGTCACCGCCTCGAAGATCGCCGGCAAGGAGACGATCACCGCGACCGACACCGCCACCAACGTCCAGGGCGCCGCGACCCTCACCGAGAACGCCGGACCTCCCGCCTCCGTCACCGCCTCGGTGCCGGCGCAGAACCTCTTCGACGACGGCATGAGCACGGTCGCGGTCAGCGCGGTGGTCAAGGACGTCAACGGCAACCCGGTCCCCAACGAGCAGGTGAGCTTCGCCGCCGCCAACGGGCTGGTCAGCCTCAGCCCGGCGATCGCGACGACCGACGCCACCGGCACCGCGGTCACCACCGCCCGCGCCCGGACCACGACCGGCACCGAGACGATCACCGCCACCGACGTCTCCAACAGCGCGCTCGGCGCCACGGTCTCGCTCACCCTCACCGACCAGGACCACGTCGCGACCTTCGTCAAGGCGGCCTACCAGACCATCCTCCACCGCAACGTCGACGCCAACGGTCTCGCCCACTGGGGCAACGCGATCCGCAACGGGATGTCCCGTGCCCAGCTCGCGTCGATCCTCAGCTCGAGCAGCGAGTTCCGCACCGACGTGGTCAGCCACATGTACCCGACCTACCTCCACCGCGCCGCGGACAGCGCCGGCGTGAGCTACTGGGTCGGACAGATCGGCAGGGGCGCCACCTTCGAGCAGGTCGAGCTCTCCTTCATCGGCTCGCCCGAGTACTTCCAGCTCCACGGCGGGACCGACAAGGGCGCCGTCGACGCCCTCTACAAGGACGTGCTCGGCCGCAGCGTCGACCCGTCGGGCGAGGCCTACTGGGTGCAGCAGATCAGCAGCGGTCAGATGACCTTCTCGCAGCTGGCGGCGAGCATCCTCTCCAGCGAGGAGAGCCGCGAGCGCATCGTCCAGGGCTTCTACCAGAACATCCTCAACCGCACGGCGCCCCAGAGCGACCTCGCCTACTGGGCCGGCCAGCTCGGCAACGGCGCTCGGGACGAGACGATCATCAACCTGTTCGTCGGCTCGGACGAGTACTACGCGGCTCACTGACACACCGCGTCCCTGACGCGATCTCCTTTCCCAACGCGAGGGGCGGCACCCCCCGGGTGTCGCGGACAATGTCCGCGATGCGCGAGGTGCCGCCCCTCACTCTTGTCGTCGACGTCCCGCGGCCGGGGGCGGAGAACATGCGTCTCGACGCCGGACTGCTCGCCGCGGCCGCCGCGGGAGCGCCGGGGTCGGTCCGGCTCTACGGGTTCTCGCCGCCGTGCCTCAGCATCGGACGGCTCCAGGACGCCGCCGACGTCGACGACGGCGCCTGCGCGCGTGACGGCGTCGACGTGGTCCGCCGCCCGACGGGCGGGGTCGCCGTCCTCCACGACGAGGAGGTCACCTACGCGGTGGTCTGCGCCGCCGACCACCCCCTGCTCGGCGGCGACGTGCTCACCTCCTGCGCGCGCATCCACGAGGCGGTCATCCGGGGCCTCGCAACCCTCGGGATCGCCGTCCGCGCCCACGCGGCGGCCGCCGACGAGCGCGCCGCGGCCCGGGAACGGGCGGCGGTCGCCGACTGCTTCGCCCGTCCCGCGTCCCACGAGCTCGTGAGCCTGGACGGGCGCAAGCTCGTCGGCAGCGCTCAGGCGCGCCGGGGCCGGGCCCTGCTCCAGCACGGCAGCGTCCTGCTCGAGCCGCCCCGGGCGGCGGCGTATCTGCGCCGGCCACCTCCCGGAGAGCGCCGGGGCGCCGGAGTCCGTGAGCTCCTCGGGCGGCCGGTGACCCGGGAGGAGCTCGCCGCGGCCCTCGCCGCGGGCTTCCGCGAGGTCCTCGCACCCGCCGGTCTCGACGGGGTGACGGCCTGAGGAAGACGGCCGCGCGCAGGCGGCCTCCCTGCTACCCTGTCGCCTTCGCGATGACCAAGAGAACCCGCGCGTCCCGCCAGCAGGCGGCGCGCCGCCGACCCCAGCCCCGCCCGACGACCCCGGGTGGAGGGCCGCCCCGGCCCCCCGGCGGCAGCGGTGGTGGCCCGGACGGCCCGGCCGGTGTCGGCGCCCCCGTCGAACCCGACGACGACACCCTGAACGGCGCCACCGAGGTCGCCGGCGACGAGGAGGCCCCGGCCCCCGCGGCCGCCGCTCCGGTGGCGCGTCCGGCCCAGCCCGGCGGGGCCCGCCGCGTCGGCCGGATCGATCCGGCGACCGCCGCCCGCCGGCTCAAGCCGCAGCAGAAGCAGCAGCAGAGCTTCGCGCCGCTCGACCCCGAGGACCCGGCGATCCCGTTCGACCGCGTCCCCTACGTCCCCGGGGACCTGCGCCGGGTCGCGATCATGGCGGGGATGATGATCGTGCTGATCGTCCTCGCCGCGATCGTGGTCACCCACACCGTCGGCAGCTGACGGCAGGGCGCGGGAGCGTCAGGAGTCCTAGGTAGACTTCTCCGGCCACCGCCCGAACCGGTGGCGTCCTCCCATGCGAGTCATCCTCTACACCGGAAAGGGCGGGGTCGGGAAGACCACCGTCGCCGCCGCCACCGCGGTCGCGTGCGCGCGTCATGGCCTGCGCACCCTGGTGATCAGCACCGACGCCGCCCACAGCCTCGGCGACAGCCTCGACGTCGAGCTCGGCGACCGGCCCACCCAGATCGAGCCCAACCTGTGGGCGCAGGAGGTCAACGCTCTCCACGAGCTCGAGGAGAACTGGGAGAAGGTCCACCGCTACCTGAGCACGCTCTTCGCGTCGCAGGGGGTCGACGAGATCGTCGCCGAGGAGCTGGCGTCGCCTCCGGGGATGGAGGAGGTCGCCAGCCTGATGTGGATCAAGCACCATCAGCGAAGCGGCGAGTACGACGTCCTCGTCGTCGACTGCGCGCCCACCGGTGAGACGCTGCAGCTCCTCGCCTTTCCCGACGTCGCGCGCTGGTACCTGAACCGCATCTTCCCGATCGAGCGCAAGGTGATGAAGGTGGCGCGCCCGGTGGTGCAGCCCTTCGTCAGCATTCCGCTGCCCGGCGACGAGGTCTTCGGCAGCATCAAGGACATGCTCCTCGACCTCGAGGCGATGAAGAGTGTGCTCGGCGACCCGAAGGTGTGCAGCGTGCGCATCGTCCTCAACCTCGAGAAGATGGTGATCAAGGAGGCGCAGCGCGCCTTCACCTACCTGAGCCTCTACGACTACCTCACCGACCTCGTCGTCGTGAATCGCGTTCTCCCGCCGGAGGTGACCGACCGCTACTTCGACTCGTGGCGCGAGGCGCAGGCGCGCTACAGCGACCTGGTGGACACGGCGTTCGCGCCCATCCCGATCCTGCGAACCCGGCTCTTCGACCACGAGGTGGTCGGTCTCGACAGCCTCGCCGAGATGGCGGACTCCATCTTCGGCCCGCTCGATCCCTCGGCGATCATGTACCACGAGGTGCCGCAGCGGGTCCGCAAGTCCGGCTCCGACTACGAGCTGCTCCTCCATCTTCCCTTCGTCAGCCGCGCCGAGCTCGCCGTCACCCACCGCGAGGGCGAGCTCTACGTCACCGTCGGTCCCTACAAGCGCGAGATCTCGCTCCCGCGCGTGCTCAAGGGGAAGACGGTGACCGCCGCGAAGCTCGAGGAGGGGATGCTCCGAGTCGTCTTCGGGAGTGCCAGGAGCTGACCGAGCAGTGCCGCATCTGCCCCTGCCGCCTCCTCGGTGACGCGGGGCACCTCATGGGATCCACCGTCAACGAGCTGCTGCCGCCGGAGGCGCAGATCCACCTGCTCAACGCGCAGCGCGAGCTGCTGCTCGCGCTGAAGGTGACCGTCGAGCACCACATGCGCCATCGCGAGTCCGCCGACGCGGCGGCGCGACGCCGGCCCGTGCGCGTCGAGGTCGAGTAGCCGCATGGACCGCTGGCAGCTCTACTTCAGCCTCGTCCTCTATGCGCTTCCCGGGCTGGTGCTCGGGTTCACCTTCCACGAGCTCGCCCACGCCGTGGTCGCGATGCGCTTCGGCGACGCCACCCCGCGCGCGCAGGGACGGATCACGCTCGATCCGCGGAGGCACATCGACCCTCTCGGCTTCGGGCTGCTGCTCACCGTCGGCTTCGGCTGGGCGAAACCGGTGCAGTTCAATCCCTACGTCGTGCGCACCCGAGGTCAGCAGGCGGTCGTCGCCGCCGCGGGGCCGCTCACCAACCTGTTCCTCGCCGTCGTCTTCGTGATCGCGATGCACCTGGAGATCGCCGCGAATCCGAACGTCCCCGAGGAGGCGCTCATCAACTTCCAGTTCGGGCACGGCGGCGCCGAGACGATCCTGTACTGGTTCCTCGTCCAGGGCTTCTTCATGAACGTCGTGCTCTTCATCTTCAACATGCTGCCCATCCCCGGCATCGACGGCTACATGGTCTTCCGCGGTCTGCTCGGCGGCGTCATCCCCGACGTCTTCCGCTGGATGGACCAGAACCGGCAGATCGTCTGGTTCGGCGCCATCGCCCTGCTGTTCCTCCTCCCCCAGATCTCCGGCGGGAACACCAACCCGCTGGGCTCGTTGATCAACCACGTCCAGGACTTCCTCTACGGGAATTTCGTGACCCGCGACTTCCCGCTCGTCGGAGGCTTCCCGAGCCTCTTCAACGCGCTCTCGTCATGACCGACGCCCCCCCGGGGCCCGCTCCGGCGCGCGACCTGCCGTCGGTCGACCGCCTCACCGCCCATCCGCTGCTGGAGCGCTGGCGCGAGGCCCGTCCCGCGGCCGTCCGCGCCGCCCGTGCCGTGCTCGAGGAGGAGCGCGCCGCCCGGCGCGCCGGGGGCACGGTCCACGGCGACGAGGACGGGCTCGCCGCGGCCGCCGCCGCCTGGCTGCGCCGCCGCCTCGAGCCGGGGCCGCACCGGGTCCTCAACGCGACCGGCGTCGTCGTCCACACCAACCTCGGCCGGGCGCCGCTCGGGGCCGGGGCGCGGGCCGCGGTGGCCGCCGCCTCCGGGTACTCCGACCTCGAGTACGACCTCGGCCGCGGCGCCCGCGGGTCCCGGCACGACCACGTCGCGCCGCTGCTCGCCACCCTCTGCGGGGCCGAGGACGCCCTGGTGACGACGAACAACGCCGCCGCGGTGCTGCTCATGCTGAGCGCGCTCTGCCGGGGCCGCGAGGTGCTCGTCTCCCGCGGCGAGGCGGTCGAGATCGGCGGCGGCTTCCGCATCCCCGAGGTGATGCGCCTCAGCGGCGCGCGGATGATCGATGTCGGCACCACCAACCGCACCCGCGCCGCCGACTACGCCGCCGCGGTGACCCCGCGCACCGCGGCGATCGTCCGCGTCCACCCGTCGAACTTCAGCGTCGTCGGCTTCACCGAGCGGCCCTCGACCGCGGAGTGCGCGGCGGTCGCCCGCGAGCACGGCCTCCTCCTCCTCGAGGACGCGGGCAGCGGGGCGTTGCGCGACCCGGCCCGCCTCGCCCCCGGGCTCGCCGGTGAGCCGGTGCTCGACGCCGTCCTCGCGGCCGGCGCCGACCTCGTCACGGCGAGCGGCGACAAGCTCTGCGGCGGTCCCCAGGCGGGGCTGGTCGCCGGTCGCGCCGAGCTGGTGGCGAAGCTGCGGCGCCATCCGCTGATGCGCGCCGTCCGTCCCGACAAGATGGTGCTCGCCGCCCTCGGCGCCACCCTCGCGTCCCACCTCTCCGGGACGGCGGAGGAGGCGGTGCCGGTGGAGCGGATGCTCGCCCGCGACCCCGAGGCGATCGAGGCCGAGGCCCGCGCCTGGGCCTGGACGCTGCGCGCCGACGGCGTCCCCGCCGACGTCGCGCCCGGCCGCTCGGAGGCAGGCGGCGGCTCGCTCCCGGGGACCTCTCTCTCCACGACCTGCGTCACCCTCCCCGGTCCGACCGGGCGCCTTCTCGCCGCGCTCCGCGCCGTCGAGCCGCCGGTGATCGCCCGCGCCGAGGCGGGCCGGGTCTGGCTCGACCCGCGCACCGTCGCCCCCGAGGAGGTCGGCGACCTCCTCCACGCGGTCCGCGCCGCCTGGGAGCGGGTCCACGGCGCGCGCCCCGGACGGGTGCTCTGACAGCCCCCGCCGGCGAGCGCCCCACGGTCGTCGTCGACGGCCGGGCCTTCCCGGTCGTGGGCGCCCAGCTCGCCCTGGTCCACGACGGCCGGGTGCTGATCCAGCTCCGTCCCTGGCCTCCGGGCTGGGAGCTGCCCGGCGGCCACTGCGACCCGGGCGAGGACCCCGCCGTCACCGCCGCCCGCGAGGCCGAGGAGGAGACCGGCCTGCGCGCCACCGTCGGCGGCCTCGTCGGGGTCTACTCCTGGAGGGGGCTGCGGCGCGCCAGCGACGCCGTCTACTGGGGCACCCTCAGCGGAGGCGAGCCCCGCCGGAGCATCGAGGCGCTCCGGCTCCGCTACGTCGGATCCTCGGAGCTGCCGGCCACGATCTTCCCCTGGTATCGCGACCGGATCGCCGACGCCCTCGCCGCCGCCGCCGGCGCCCCCCCCGTCCACCGGGTCCAACCGGTCGGCTTCCGTCACGTCCTGTTCTTCACCTTGCGGTGGGCCAGGGTCGCGATCGAGCGCCTGCGCCGGCTCGGTTCCCGGCGTCGCGGTCTCTAGAAAGAAGAACTGCGCGAAGCGCTCCGTCGCACCCCCCTCGCAAATGAGGGGTGAGGGCCCTGTACACACGCGTCTGGCCTCGACCGAGGGGTCAGAGGACCATGGCAAAGATGCCCCGCGCCATGAGCCTCCCGTCGCCGGTGGACAGGGTTCGCAGCCGGCCCCGACGCCGGCTCCGGGAGCTCTGGGCGCCGGTCGCCATCGTCTGCACCTACTTCCCGGCGGCGCACCTCGGAATGCTCTTCGAGTTCCCCCACACCGAGGTCGCCCCGGTCTGGCCGGCGTCGGGGCTCGCGGTCGCATCACTCCTCGTGCTCGGAAGGCGGCAGTGGCCGGCGCTGGCCGCGGCCGCCTTCCTCGCCCATCTCACCAACGGGATGGACCCCGTGCTCGCGGCGGCGACCGCCGCCGGGAGCACCGGCGAGTACCTCGTCGCCGCCACCCTCCTCCTCCGTGCCGACGTCCGTCCCGACCTCTCCCGGATCCGCGACGTCATCCTCTTCACCGCCCTCGGCGGGCTCGTCGCCCCCACCGTCGCCGCCACGGTCGGCACGTACAGCCTCTGGCTGAGCGACCTCCCGATGACGAAGGACTTCCCCACGGTGTGGACGGGCTGGTGGCTCGCCGACGGGATCGGGGTGCTGGTGTTCGGCTCGGGTTGCCTCGCGCTCTGGTCGGCGTGGACGTCGGGCCGGCGCCCCGCGTCCGGCCGCCTCGAGGGGATCGGGCTCGGGATCCTGACCCTCGTCACCGCCGGCCTCGTGTTCCTCAGCCCGACGGTCTCGCCCTCGGTGCTCTTCCCGCTCGGCATCTGGGCGGGGGTGCGCTTCGAGCAGCTCGGCGCCGCCGGCGCCGCCCTGCTCGTGGCCTCGGTCGCGACCTATGCCACGGCGCATGGCTCGGGGCGCTTCGCGATCGGGGGCATGGCCCACAAGCTGCTCCCCCTCCAGCTGTACACGGTGAGCTACAGCCTCACCGCCATGGTCCTCGCGGCGGCGAGCAGCTCGCGGCGCGGCTCGGACGAGCGGTTGCGCGCCCGCACCCTCGAGCTCGAGGCGAAGAACCAGGAGCTCGAGGCGTTCACCTACACGGTGTCGCACGACCTCCGTGCACCGCTGCGCGCCATCCACGCCTTCTCGTCGATGCTCACCGAGGAGGAGGGGCCGCGGCTGAGCCTCGCCGGGGCGCGCCGCCTCGGCACCGTCACCCGCAACGCCGAGCACATGAGCCGGCTCATCGACTCGCTGCTCGGGCTCACCCAGCTCGGCCGGCAGCGGCTGCTGCGCCAGCCGGTCGACCCCGCCCGGGCGGCGCGCGCCGCCGCCGGACGGCTGCATCTCGACCTCGAGCCGAGGCCACCCGAGCTCGAGATCGCAGCGATGCCGTGGTGCTGTGCCGACCCGGTCCTGCTCGAGCAGGTCTACGAGAACCTCATCGGAAACGCCGTCAAGTTCACCCGCGACCGCGAGGACGCGCGGATCGAGGTCGGCGCGACCGGGGCGAGGGGCGTCGGCGCCGGTCCCGTCTACCACGTGCGCGACAACGGTGCGGGGTTCGACCCGCGCCACGGGCAACGGCTCTTCGCTCTCTTCGAGCGCCTGCCTCAACACGCCGGCGTCCCGGGGATCGGGGCCGGCCTCGCCATCGTCGCCCGGATCGTCGAGCGCCACGGCGGCCGGGTCTGGGCCGAGGGGCGGCCCGGCGAGGGTGCGACCGTCCGCTTCACCGTCGGTCCCTCCGAGGAAAGTCCATGACCGTCACCCCGTACGAGCGCGCCGAGGTGCTCCTCGTCGAGGACGATCCCGACGACGAGGAGCTCGTCCTCCACACCCTGCTCCGCGACGATGTCTGCCGCCGGGTGTTCGTGGTGCGCGACGGCGCCGAGGCGCTCGAGTACCTGCGCGGCACCGGTCGCTACCGCGACCGCAGCCCCGTCTGCGGCCTGCGGATGATCCTCCTGGACCTCAAGCTTCCCCTCCTCGACGGCCACGACGTCCTCGCCGAGATCAAGACCGATCCCGAGCTGCGGCGCATCCCCGTGGTCGTGTTCACCTCCACCGGGATGGACCGCGACCGCACCCGCGGCTACGCGCTCGGCGCCAACAGCTACGTCGTCAAGCCGGTCGAGTTCCAACGCTTCACCTCCGCCGTCCACGAGGTCGCCCGCTACTGGCTCGGGTTGAACTGCGCGCCCGCCTGACGTTCAGCGGTACCGTCGGGGGTCATGAACCTCGTCGTCGGCACCGCCGGCCATGTCGACCACGGGAAGTCGTCGCTCGTCCTGGCGCTCACCGGCACCGACCCCGACCGTCTCGCCGAGGAGAAGCGTCGCGGGATGACGATCGAGCTCGGCTTCGCCGCCTGGACGCTTCCCTCCGGCGCGCGCGTCGGGGTGGTCGACGTCCCCGGGCACCAGCGCTTCGTGCGCACGATGGTGGCCGGTGCGCAGGGGATCGACCTGGTGCTCCTGGTCGTCGCCGCCGACGAGGGGGTGATGCCGCAGACGCGCGAGCACCTCGCCATCTGTGGACTGCTCGGGGCGCGGCACGGGGTGGTGGCGCTCACCAAGCGTGACCTCGTCGACGACGACGTGCTCACCCTGGCGCGCGCCGAGGTGGAGGAGGTGATCGCCGCCTCGCCGCTGCGCGGGGCTCCGCTCATCGCGTGCTCGTCGCTGACCGGCGAGGGTCTCGACGAGCTGGGACGCACCGTCGAGGCGGCGCTCGCGCGCGCCCCCGCGCGCGCCGACCGCGGCCGCCCCCGGCTCTTCGTCGACCGGGCCTTCGCGCTCCCCGGGTTCGGGCCGATCGTGACTGGAACGCTGGAGACCGGGGCGCTGCACACGGGAGAGGAGGTGAGCGTCCTCCCGTCCGGGTTGCGGGCGCGCATCCGCGGGCTCGAACGGCACGGTGAGCGCGTGGAGCTCGCCGAGCCCGGGGGCCGCACCGCGGTGAACCTCGCCGGCGTCGAGCGCGCCGAGCTGGGGCGGGGGATGGCGCTCGTGCTCCCGGCGGCGATGGCTCCGACCCAGCGGCTCGACGTCTCGCTCGAGGCGCTCGCCGACGCCCCCGCTCCGATCCGCCACAACGCGACCGTGGCCGTCCACCTCGGCACCTCGGAGGTGGCCGCCCGGGTCTGGCTCCTCGACGGCGCCGAGATCGAGCCGGGCGCGAGCGCGTACGCCCAGCTCCAGCTCGAGGCGCCGCTCGTCGCCGCCCCCGGAGACCGTCTGGTGGTTCGGCGCCCCTCCCCCCAGGCCACCCTGGGCGGCGGGGTGGTGCTCGACGCGGCCCCCCGGCGGCACCGGCGACGCGACCCGCGGGTCGCGGGGGCGCTCGACCGGCTTCGGACCGGAGGGCTCCGCGCACTCCTCCTCGAGCTGCTCTCGCGGCAGCGCCTCGGCGCCGAGCCCGCGGTGCTCGCACGCACCGCCGGGGCCGGGCGCAGGGAGGTCGACGCCGAGATCGCCGGGCTCGGGGACGAGCTCGTGAGGCTGGGGCGGCGGCTGCTCACCCGGGCGCGATGGGAGGAGCTGCGCGCGGTGTCGACGGCGGCGATCGCCGCGTATCACGACGCCGAGCCGCTGCGCCCGGGCATGCCTCGTGAGGAGTGGCGAAGCCGGCTGCGGATCCCGGGGCCGCTCTCCGCCGACGTCGTCCACCGCTTCCGCGGCGAGGGCGTGCTCGACGAGACCGACGGCTGTCTCGCCCTCCCGGGTCGCGGGCGCAGCGTCTCCGACACCGCCCAGCGGGCCGCCGACGCGGTGCTCGCCCTGCTCTCGGAGCGGGGCCTCGACCCGCCGACGATGGCCGAGCTCCGCGCCGCGGGCCTCACCCCGCAGCTGCTCCGCCTCCTGCTCGACGACGGCCGCGCCGTCCGCCTCTCCGCGGACGTCGTCCTCGCCGGCCCGGTGTTCGCCGGCCTGCGCGAGCGCGTCGAGGCGCACCTGCGGGTCCACGGCGAGGCGACGGTGGCGCAGATCCGCGACGCCGTCGGGGCCACCCGCAGGGTGGTCGTCCCCCTGCTCGAGACCCTCGACGCCGGTCGGGTCACCGTCCGCGTCGGCGACCTGCGGCGCCTGCGCGCTCGATAGAGTGCGCGCGTCAACGCACAGGGGAGGCACATGGCACGGCAGGTCGTCGTCGGGATCACCCTGCGCCCCGTGGCCGCGGAGTCCGAGCGGCTGCTCGTCAACCGTGCCTACTCCGACTCCCTCGAGCGAGCCGGGGCGGTGCCACTCGGGATCCCGACCCTGCGCGACCCGGAGCAGGCGGTCGCGCTCCTCGACCTCTGCGACGGGCTCCTGCTCCCCGGTGGTCCGGACGTCGAGCCCCGCCGCTACGGCGAGGAGATCCGGGCCGACTGTCGCACCGAGGCGGTGCCGGACCTCGACGCCACCGAGGCTGCGGTGCTCCGCCGGGCGCTCGAGCGCGACCTCCCGGTGCTCGCCATCTGCCGCGGCTGCCAGCTGCTCAACGTCGTCCGCGGGGGCACCCTCTGGCAGGACATCGCCGTCCTGGGCGCCGGCGACCCCGCCCACGACGGCGAGACCGCCGGGACCCCGCGGGACCAGACCGTCCATCCGGTCGCGCTCGAGCCCGACAGCCTGCTCTCCAACGTCATCCTGGCGACCGCGATCGGAGTGAACAGCCTCCACCACCAGGCGCTGCGCGAGATCGGCGAGGGCCTGCGGGTGGTCGGCAGGTCGCCCGCCGGGCTGGGCGAGGCGGTGGAGATGCCGGAGCACTGCTTCGTACTCGGCATCCAGTGCCACCCCGAGGAGCTGAGCGCCACCGAGCCGTGGGCCGCCCGGCTCTTCGCGGGCCTCGTCGACGCCGCCCGCCGCCGGCGCGACGGCCACGCCCCGGTCCCCCGCTCCGCGGTCGGGGGATGAGCGCGGCGGCGGCGGTCCGCCGCCACCCCTGGGCGGCCGCGCTCGGGGCGGCGGGACTGCTCATCGCCGTCCTCCACCTCGCCGCCCTGGGCACCGCGCCCCCCGGTCTCTACAGTGACGAGGCCTCGATCGGCTACAACGCGTGGGCGGTCGCGCACACCGGGATCGACGAGCACGGCGCCCATCTCCCCCTCTACTTCGAGGCCTTCGGCGAGTACAAGAACCCGGTCTACGTCTACCTGCTCGCGCCGTTCACCTGGTTCCTGCCGCTGACCTCCACGGTCGAACGGCTGCCCGCCGCGCTCTGCAGCCTGGGGGTGGTCGCGGCCGCCGGGGCGACCGCCTGGCGGCTGACGCGGAGCCGCCCGGCGCTGCTCGCGACCGTTCTCACCGCCGGCTTCATGCCGTGGCTCACGGTCGAGGGCCGGGTCGGGTTCGAGGTGCCGTCGATGGTCCTGAGCCTCGCCCTCGCGCTCCTCTGCCTCGCCCACGTGGTCGAGGGCGGCGGGGTGCGCTGGGCGCTCGGGGCGGGCGTCGCGCTCGGGGTCTCCGTCTACGGCTACAGCACCGGCCGGCTGCTCGTCGCCGTGCTCGCCGGGCTGCTCCTGTGGGTGCTGCTCGCTCGCCGCCGCACCGTCGAGGCGGTCGCCCTGATGGTCCCGGTCGTCGCCGCGTACGTCCTCCTCGCCGCCTGGTCGTCGGCCCACCCCGGGGCGCTCACCGGCCGTTTCTCGGCGCTCAGCATCACCGCGGACAGCCCGTCGATGCTCGTGACCGTGGAGCGCTTCGTGCGCAACTACGTCACCTATGTCGGCGCGCCGTTCCTCGCGACCCACGGCGACGCCAACCCACGCCACAACACCGGCTTCGGCGGGATGCTGCTCATCGCCTCGCTTCCCGCCGTCCTCCTCGGCGTCGCGCACTGCCTGCGCCGGCTTCGCGAGCCGTTCTCGCGCGTGCTCCTCGGCGGCCTCGCCGTCGCCCCCGTGCCCGCGGCGCTCACCGCCGAGGGCACCCCCCACGCGCTGCGCGCGTCCGCGATGGTGCCGTTCCTGCTCGTGCTCGCCGGGCTGGGGTGGGCGGTGCTCCTGCCCGCGCTCCTCGACCGCCGGGTGCGGCTGGCGGCCATGGTCGCGCTCGCCGCCGCGGCCGCCGAGGTCGGGGCCTTCGAGCACGACCTCTTCGTCGACTGGCCGGGGCGCGCGCTCGGCGCCTTCGACACCGGCGAGACCGACGCCGTCCGCCGCGCCCACGACCTCGCCGGCGGGCATCGGGTGCTGCTCTCCACGAGCCTGGACCAGCCGTACATCATGGCGCTGTTCGTGCTCCGTCCCGATCCCCACGACTATCTCCGGCGCGGCCTCGACGTGGTGGGGATGAAGGTCGACGCGCCCGAGAGCATGGCCTCCGACTCGCGCACCGGCGACCTGCTCGTGCTCGGCGTCGGTGACACACCGCCGCAGGGCGCGCAGCAACTCTTCGTCGAGCAGGTGACGGTCGCCTCGCCGGTGGTCACCGTCGTCGGGCCCGACTCGAACGTCGTGCCATTGGTCGCAGTGTTCCGTCGCTGACTGAGGAATACAAGACGCCGTTCACGACCCCGCTGCTATGGTTCCACCAAGGCAACCTGTGGAAAGGGGAGTGAGGGCATGACCGACGTCGTCATCGTCGAGGCGGTGCGCACGCCGCTGGGCCGGGGCAACCTCAAGAACGGGGAGCTCCGCGACGTCCATGCCGTCAAGCTCGCCGCCCACGTGCTCCGCGAGGTCACCAGCCGGGCCCGCCTCGATCCGGCGAGCGTGGACGACGTCGTCTTCGGGTGCGTCATGCAGACCGGCGAGCAGTCGGTGAACATCGCCCGTCAGGCGGTGCTG
>DATKEY010000400.1:0-4415 GCA_035544475.1 Candidatus Dormiibacterota bacterium
CCACGGCGGCGGCGACGTTCTCGCTGCTCTCGATGCCGTTCCAGTAGAGGACGCGGCCGTCCTTCAGGGCGCCCTCATACATTCCCGTCGGCTTGCAGAAGATGCGCCCGTCGGTGCCCTTGGTGCAGCGGGGGGTGGCGCCACCCTCTTCGAAGGGCGCCGTCCACTGGCCGACCCGGTCGGGCGCGCCTGCGCTGTCGGCCCTCACCACCGCCGCCGTCGAGCTGCTGACTCCGGCGGCGCCGGCGAGCATCAGGATGGCGAAGCCGGCGGTGCCGCATCGCACATACCACCGACGTGGACGTCGGTCGATCATCTGTTCTCCTCGCGGCTCATCGAGTGTTGCTCACGCCCCGGAAAGCCGATCATCGGCTCTCCCGTCTCGTATATAGAGATAGGCGATACGCGACAGATGTTGCGGCGGGCGGCAGGCGATCGGTAGATGATTTTTGACTTATTGCCCCCTGCGCAGGGTCGCCTCATAGGTGCGGCGCACGCCCGCGCGGAAGGGGCCCGGGAGGACGGAGCGCAGTGCGGCCGCGACCGCGAGCGACCGCGGGACGGTGACCGAGGCGCGCTCCCGGCGCACCGCGTCGACGATCGCAGCGCTCACCCGCTCCGGCTCCAGCCAGGTCCGCGCCGCGCTCGGCGGGAGATGGCGGATCGCCTCGGCGGTGAAGATGTCGGTGCGCACGACGCCGGGGTTCACCCAGCAGACGTGGACGCCGTGGCGGGCGAGCTCCGGCGCCGCGGCGTCGGTCAGGGCGATGAGCGCCGCCTTCGACGCCGAGTAGCCCGCCTCCCAGGTCCAGGGGATCGCCCCGGCGATGGAGCCGACGTTGACCACCACACCCCGCCGCCGCGCGGTCATGTGGGGGAGCACGGCGAGCAGGCAGGTGACGGCGCCCAGGTAGTTGACCCGCATCACCCCTTCGAGGTCGGCGACCGTGCACTCCGCGAGCGCGCGGTGGAGCGCGACGCCGGCGTTGTTCACGAGCACGTCGACGCGCCCGTGCCGCTCCACCACGCCGGCGACGGTGCGCTCGACCGCGGCGGCGTCGGTGACGTCGCAGACCGCCGTCTCCCCCGGGGTGCCCCGCCGTGCCATCTCGGCGGCGACCTCGCGGAGCAGTGGCTCGCGACGGGCCACGCCGACGACCGTCGCGCCGGCGGCGGCGAGGTCGAGGGCGGTCGCGCGGCCGATCCCGCTCGACGCGCCGGTCACCAGGGCGACCGCGCCCTCCAGCCTCATCGCCGCGTGGCGGCGCCGCTCAGGACGGCGGCAGGTAGCGCGGTGGCGGGGTGTACCCGGAGGCGGAGCTCGAGGATCCCGCCGCGGGCGGCGGCGGGGGGGCGCCGTGGGCGCCGCCGTCGTGGGCGGTGAGCGTGGGCCGGCGGCCGGGAGCGCGGCTCTTCAGCCAGTCGAAGAGCCGGACCAGGAGGATCGGGGTGGCGATCGCGACCGCACCGGTGATGAAGGTCAGACGGTTGGGGAGATTGGAGGCGTCGCCGAGGCCCTGGTAGCAGAAGTAGCCGCTGATGAAGGAGAGGACGATGATCACCGCCATGCTCGCGACCAGGAGCAACTCCTGGTTGTGGTCCTGGAGGAGGGGGTGGTCGGGGTAGCGCACCCGCAGGGCGCGGTAGATGTTCAGCGCCGTCCACGAGTCGAGCATGATGCCGCTGACGAAGGCGAGGATGGAGATCGTCCAGCGGAAGGCGCTGAGGTTCTGGACGATGAAGGCGGCGACGTTGACGACGATGAGCAGCACCGGCGTGATGCCGCCGACCACCGGGATGATCCAGGGCCGCACGGCCTGCCAGAGCGTGCGCCTCTCCCGCGCGGGCGGCGGCTCCGGGGGTCGGCTGGCGCGTCTCCGCCGCAACATGGCCATAGAGTACGGGTCGGTGCGGCGGCGTGGGGCGGCCGCCAGCGCTCCGTGACCACCTAGCCGCGAGCGGTCACCGTGGCCTCCACGAGGGCGGGGAGGATGTCGCCGCAGCGGCCCTGGATGAGCGCGCTCGCCGCCTCGTCGAGGTCGGTCTCCCCGTCGTTGACGATCACCAGCCGGGCGCCTCGGCGGGCGGCGGCGAGAGGCACCCCGGCGGCGGGCCAGACCGACAGCGTGGAGCCGACCGCGAGGCAGACGTCGCAGCGCTCGGCGACCTCCATCGCCCGCTCGACGTCGGCCTCGATGAGGGCCTGGCCGAAGCTGATCGTCGCCGACTTCAGCAGCCCTCCGCAGAGCTCGCAGTGCGGGTCCTCGTCGCCCTCGCGGACCCGGTCGAGGACGACCTCGATCGGCATGCGTACCCCGCACTTCAGGCACCCGGCCCGTCGCGTGGTGCCGTGGAGCTCGATGACGTCGGACGAGCCCGCCTCCTGGTGCAGCCCGTCGATGTTCTGGGTGACGACGACGCGCACCAGGCCGGCACGCTCGAGGTCGACGACGGCGCGGTGGCCCGCGTTGGGCCGGGCGGAGTCGATCGGCGAATCGGCGCGGTTGCGCCACGTCTCGCGCCGCACCTCGGGGTCGGCGACAAAGCTCTGGATCGTGTAACGGGCGGGGTCGCGGGTGCGCCAGATCCCGTTGGGCCCGCGGAAGTCGGGGATGCCGGACTCCGTGGAGATCCCCGCACCGGTGAACACGAGCACCTCGGTCGCGCCCGCGAGCCAGGCTGCGACGGTGCGCAACCGGTCGACCTCACTACCCTTCATCCGGCGAGTCTAGAGGCGCCGCGGCCTGCGGAAGCTCGCGCGCTCGCGCTCGACCTCGGCGCGCACGGCGCAGCCGGAGAGGTGGTCGTCGACGAGACCCATGGCCTGCATGAAGGAGTACACGGTCGTGGGCCCGACGAACCCCCAGCCGCGCCTGCGGAGGTCGCGGCTCATCGCCGCCGCCTCGGGGGCGGAGCTCAGCGCGCGGAGCGCGTCCCAGTCCAGGCTCGGCGGCCGCGAGGCCGGGTCGGGCTCGAAGCTCCACGCGTAGGCGGCGAGGCTGCCCGCCTCGGAGATGAGCTCGAGGCAGCGCCGCGCGTTGCCGATCGTCGCCTCGATCTTGGCGCGGTTGCGGACGATCCCGGCGTCGCCGAGCAGGCGGGTGACGTCGCCGGGGCCGAAGCCCGCGACCGCCTCGATGTCGAAGCCCGCGAACGCCCGCCGGAAGTTCTCGCGCTTGCGCAGGATCGTCAGCCAGCTGAGCCCGGACTGGAAGCCCTCGAGGGTGAGCTTCTCGAAGAGCCGGACGTCGTCGTCGACCGGACGTCCCCACTCCTGGTCGTGGTAGGGGCGGTAGAGCGGGTCGCTCCCGGCCCACCAACAGCGGGCGACGCCGTCCTCCCCGACCATGACCCCCGACGCCGGCACCTCAGGCTCCACGACCGCGATGCTACCGTCGGAGGCCGTGGACATCGCGCTCGATCGGCTGATCCGGAGGGAGCGGCTTCGCCGCGACGTCGGCGCGTACCGGCGTGTGCCCCCGACTGGAGCGGAGGCCGAGCTCGCCCTTCTCGACGCGCCGGATCTCGACGATTCGACCGACTGGGAGCTGATCTACGCGGAAGGTCCGGCCTGACCGACCCGATCTGCCGGCGCTCGCCATCGCGGCGGGGTGCGACTCGTGAACACCGCCGAGATCAGCGTCGACGACCCGCGAGCCGTGGACGTGCGCGCGCTTCTGGCGAGGCACCTCACCTTCGCCAACTCGCACAGCCCGCCCGAGGACGTCCATGCGCTCGACGTCGACGGCCTGCTCGGGTCGGAGGTGACCTTCGTCAGCTACCGCTCCGGCGGGGTGCTCCTCGGCGTGGGGGCGCTGAAGCGGCTCGGGCCGGAGCACGTCGAGCTCAAGTCGATGCACGTCGCCGAGGAGGCGCGTGGCCGGGGGATCGGACGGGCGATCCTCGACCACCTCCTCGCGCTCGCCCGGGAACGCGGCTATCGCCGGGTGAGCCTGGAGACCGGCTCGATGGAGGCGTTCGCCCCGGCACGGTCGCTCTACGCGAGCGCCGGGTTCACCCCGTGCCCGCCGTTCGGCGACTACTGGGTGACCCCGAACAGCACCTGCATGACGCTGTCGCTGGACTGAGGCATGCCCGGTGGTGGAGGCGCCGGGTATCGAACCCGGCACATGCCGTTCGACGACGGACTCGCCGAATTCAAAACTGGGCGCCGGACGGCGCTCTAGGGCACGATCGGGCGCCGCGGTGGGGGTCAGCCTGGGGGTCAAATCCCCCGTAAGAGACCGTCCATGTGGCCGGCCTTGCCCCACGGCCCAGTCGACCCGGCCTACCATGTCCGCCGAGCAGCCGGGACGCTCTCCCGGAGGTCCTGTGGCAGCAGTCCGCGCCCACGACGTCCTCGAGGACCTCAGCGAGAGGGGCGCCAGCTTCCGCGCGGGTGGCGTCCTTGTCGC
>DATKEY010000401.1:0-12671 GCA_035544475.1 Candidatus Dormiibacterota bacterium
GGCCGGAACCCCACCCACTTCACCCCCCACCCCCCACCCTCTGCAGGGGTCGCCCGCACCCGCACCCGCGGGTCGCTTCACCGGCCGGCTGGTGCTCGTCACCGGCGCCGGCAGCGGGATCGGCCGCGCCACCGCGCTCGCCTTCGCCGACGCCGGCGCCCGGGTGCTCGCCGTCGACATCGACGCCGCCGCGGCGGAGCGCACCGCCGAGCTCGCCCGCCTCTGCGGCGCCGCGGACGCCGCCGCCCTGCGCGCCGACGTCGCCGACGCGGACGCGATGGAGCGGCTCGACCGTGATGTCGCCGAGCGCTACGGAGTTGTGGACGTCCTCGTCAACAACGCCGGGATCGGGGTGGCGGGGACCTTCCTCGACACCCCGGTGGAGGAGTGGCGGCGGGTCCTCGACGTCAACCTCTGGGGGGTGCTCCACGGCTGCCGGCTCGTCGCACGGCGCATGGTCGAGCGCGGGGGGGGCGGCCACATCGTCAACGTCGCGTCGGCGGCGGCGTTCACCCCGTCGAAGGCGCTCCCCGCGTACAGCACGAGCAAGGCCGCGGTGCTGATGCTGAGCGAGTGCCTGCGCGCCGAGCTCGCCCCCCAGGGGATCGGTGTCAGCGCGATCTGCCCCGGCTTCGTGAGCACGAACATCACCCGCACCACCTCCTTCGTCGGCCGCAGCGCGGACGAGGAGGAGCGGCTGCGCGCGCGCAGCACGCGCCTCTACCGCCGCCGCAACTACCCGCCCGAGCGGGTGGCGGCGGCGATCCTCGACGCGGTCGCGCGCGACCGCGCGGTGGTGCCGGTCACCGTCGAGGCGCGGGCGATGCGGCTGCTGAGCCGCGTCGCGCCGGGGGTGATGCGCGCACTGGCGAAGCTCGATGCCCTCTGAGACGGCGATCCGCCCCCGGCAGGTGCGCTTCGAGTGGAGCTCGACACCGCTCCACTGGATCCCCGACGACCCGATGACGCGGTCAGTCCGCCTCGGTCTCGGCGGAGGGATCGCGGAGCACCCGGCGGAGGACGCCGGGTAGCGGCAGGTTCTGGAGCGGCGCGCCGACGACGCCGCGCACCCCCTCGAGCAGCCCCTCGATCTGGCGGATGTTGCGGTTCATCTCCTCGGCGACGGGGAGCAGCCGGTCCAGGATCGAGAGGGTCTGGCTGAGCCGGCCGCCGACGGCGTCGGTGAGGGTCGCGGCGACCTCCTCGGCGGTGGCGCTGAGCTTCGCGACCCGGGTGATGGTGTCTCCGAGGCGCTCGACGTCGACCTCGACCTCGAGGCGGTCGATCATCGCCGCCGCCTTCTCCGCGGACTCGGCGAGACGGTCGATCCGCGCCATCGTCTGACGCACGCGCTCGGGGTCGACCTCGGTGACGACGACCTCGAGCAGGGTCGCGGCGCGCTCGAGGGCGACGGCGAGCCGCTCGATGCGGGCCGGCGCCTCCAGCGCGCGGCGGACGTTGGTCTCGGCGTTGAGCAGGTCGAGCACCGCCCAGGGGAGGCGGAGCAGGCCTCCGATCGCGTCCTGGAGCGAGGGCGGCTCGGGGGGCGGCGGCGGCGGAGGCGTCGCCGGCGCCGGCAGCCTCCGCGGCGCCGGCGGACGTCGCGTGCCGGTCGAGCGCGACCGCGGTCCATCGGCGCCCCGTGCCATGTCGGGAGCATGCCACGACCCGGGGCTCCGGAGGCGCATCATCCCTGGTGCGATGACCGACGAGGGGGCAGAGGGACCGCGCCACGAGCGCTCGCTCCCCGGCGCGGGCGCCATCTCCTGGCTGCTGCGGCCGGACCAGCGGGTGCGCGCCGTCGCCGGCCAGCTCGACGCGGTGCGGGTGCTCACCGAGGCGGGGGTGCTGCGCCCGTCGCGCCCCGACCGCCTCGTCGCCGCGCTGCTCTCGCTCGTCCGCTGGGGCTTCACGCCGGCCGCGGGCTACGTCACGTCGGCGGCGCGCTTCCCCGACGAGCCGGCGCTCATCGACGAGAACGGGACGGTGACCTTCGGCGAGCTCGACCGGCGCACCGGGGCGATCGCCCGCGGGCTCCAGGAGGCGGGGGTCGGCGAGGGCGACCGCGTCGCGCTCCTCTGCCGCAACCATCGCGGCTTCGTCGAGGCGCTCGTCGCGCTGTCGAAGCTCGGCGCGGACGCGCTGCTGCTCAACACCTCCTTCGCCGGCCCGCAGCTCGCCGGGGTGATGCGCAGCGAGCGCGCGAAGGCGATCGTCCACGACGAGGAGTTCACCGAGCTGCTCCGTGAGGGAGCCCGGCGGCGAAAGCGCTTCATCGCCTGGCACGACACCGAGCCGCCGCGGAGCACCCCGACGCTCGACCGCCTCGCCGGGCGGTACGCGGGCGAGGCGGTCGCGCCGCCCTCGCGCCACGGCCGGATCATCATCCTCACCTCCGGCACCACGGGCGCGCCGAAGGGCGCGTCGCGGGGCGCCCCCGGAGGCATCGACCCCGCCATCGCCTTCCTCTCGCGCATCCCGCTGCACGCCCGCCAGACGACCCTGATCGCGGCGCCGCTCTTCCACGCGTGGGGCTTCGCCAACCTGCTGCTCGGCTCGCTGCTCTCGTCGACGGTCGTGCTCCAGCGGCGCTTCGACCCCGCGGCGACGCTCGCCGCGCTCTCCCAGCACCGCGCCCAGGCGTTCGTCGCCGTGCCGGTGATGCTCCAGCGGATCCTCGACCTCCCCGAGCACCTGCGGACGAGCCGGCGGCCGTCGTCGCTGCGCGTCGTCGCGGTGAGCGGCTCGGCGCTCCCCGGACCGCTGGCGCTGCGCTTCATGGACGAGTTCGGCGACGTCGTCTACAACCTGTACGGCTCGACCGAGGTGGCCTGGGCGGCGATCGCCACGCCCGCCGACACCCGCCAGGCCCCGGGCACCGCCGGCCGGCCGCCTCGGGGCACGGTGGTGAGGATCGCCGACGCCCAGGGGAACGAGCTCCCCGCCGGGCAGACCGGCCGCATCTTCGTCGGCAACGACATGGTCTTCGAGGGCTACACCAGCGGCGCCGACAAGGAGCGGATCGGCACCCTGGTGAGCAGCGGCGACGTCGGCCGCCTGGACGAGAACGGGCTGCTCTTCGTCGAGGGACGCGACGACGACATGATCGTGTCGGGCGGCGAGAACGTCTTCCCCGCCGAGGTCGAGGATCTGCTCACCGGCCATCCCGCGGTCGCCGACGTCGCGGTCGTCGGCGTCCCCGACGAGGAGTTCGGTCAGCGTCTCGCGGCGTTCGTCGTCTGTCGCAGGGGCGCGTCGCTCGACGCCGGCGAGGTGCGCACCTACGTGCGCGACCACCTCGCGCGATACAAGGTGCCACGCGACGTGACCTTCCTCGACGCGCTGCCGCGCAACGCCACCGGGAAGGTCCTCAAGCGCGAGCTCCCCGTGACCGCCGGGGCGGCGGCACCACCGACAGCCTGAGCGCCCGCCGGCGCACCTCCTCCAGCCCGGATTCGAGGTTGCGCCGCACCACCGGAGCGGCGACGCGGTCGGCGACCCAGCCGAGCAGCCCGGGCGACTGATACGCGAAGCGCAGGGTCACCGTGGTGCGCGACGGACCCGCGTCGCGCAGCCGCCAGCGGCCGCGCTGCCCGATCCCGAGCACGCTCGTCCAGGCGAGGTCGCACTGCTCGTCCCACTCCACCATCTCGATCAGCCCGCCGACGTCGGCGGAGCCCACCCGCATGCGCATCGTGAAGCGCGCGCCGGCGCCGGTCGCCGGTCCACCGGCGTGGTCGAAGCGGGTGATCCCGTGGATGAGCTGCGGCCACTGGGACGGGTCGGCGATCGCGCCCCACACCGCCTCGCGCGGCGCGGCGATCTCGGTGACGAGCTCGATGCGCATCAGCCCACCAGGGGGAAGCGGCGCTCGGCGGCGAGCCGGGTCAGCGCCTCCTGCATCTGGGCGACGACGGACTCGTAGACGTCGTCGACGTTCGGGTTCGGCCCGAACCACTCCTCGAGGTCGATCGCCGGCAGGCACTGGATGGTGATCTTCGCCGGGAGCGGGATGTGGCTGAGCAGGTCGCCGACGTTGAGTCCCCACGGCGCCGCGAGCGAGATCGGCAGCGTCTTGAGCCGGAACGCGCGGTCCAGCCGCAGCAGCCGCGCCAGCCGTTCGCCGCGGCTGAGGAAGAGCGCGGTCTCCTGCCCGCCGATGCTCACCACGGGGACGACCGGCACCTTCTCCTCGAGGGCGAGGCGGAGGAAGCCGCGGCGTCCGCCGAAGTCGATCCGCGCCGACTGCCAGGAGGGACGGCTGACCTCCCAGTCGCCGCCGGGATAGACGAGCACAGCGGCGCCGCCGCGCAGCGCCCGCCGGGCGTTCTCGGGCGACGCGGCGACGGTGCCGAAGCGGCGCAGCATCGCCCCGATCCCGGGATAGCTCACGACGAGGTTGTGGGCGAGCTGGTGGAAGCGGCGCTCGACCCCGAACCAGGCGCTGAAGGCGAGGGTGAAGATCAGCGTGTCGGGGCTCGCGTTGCCCCCGGAGTGGTTGCCGACGAGGAGCACCGGGCCCTGCTCGGGGATGTGCTCGAGCCCGCGCACCTCGGCGCGGTGCCAGATCGTGGCGAGCAGCCAGAGGCCGGGGAGGTTGTCGCGGATGTAGTCGGGATCGCGGTCGTCGAGGTCGGCGGTGGGGACCGAGCCCTGCACCAGCCGCGCCAGGGAGGGGATCACTTCAGGAAGCTGGGCTCGATCCGTCCGCGCCGGCGGGCCGCGTCGAGCCGCCTCGCGACCACCGTCTCGACGAGGCGCGGGAAGTGGCGGGCGGCGGTCAGCGAGAGCGCGGTGGTGCGGCTGGTCGAGAGCTCGCGGGGGCGGTGGGTGCAGGCGCGCACCAGCGCGGCAGCCGCCTGCTCGACGCTGTCGGCGTTGACGAGGCCCTCGAGGGCGACGCCCTGTGCCGCCGGGCCCTCGTGGATCGGAGTGCGCACGTAGCCGGGGTAGACGGTGGTCACGGTGACCCGCCCACGGTACTCGAGCCGGAGCGAGTCCGAGTAGGCGGCGAGGCCGCGCTTGCTCGCCGAGTACGCCGCGGCGTACGGCATGGCGACGACCGCCAGCCCGGAGGCGACGTTGACGATGTGGCCGCTCCCGCTGCGCAGCAGGTGGGGCATCGCCGCCGCCGTCGCCGTCCAGGCGCCGAGGAGGTTGATCTCCAGGGTGGCGCGGGCGTGCGCGTCGGGCGCGGCGCCCGCGTCCTGGGCGGTGCCGATCCCGGCGTTGTTGACCAGAACGTCGATCCCGCCGAGCCGGGCCGCGGCCTCATCGACCGCCGCCCGCACCGCCTCGGGGTCGCGGACGTCGGCGGCGATCACCTCACCGTCGCCACGCAGGTCGATGCCGCAGACCGCGGCGCCGCGGGCCCGGAGCATCGCCGCCGTCGCCGCGCCGATGCCACCCTGCGCGCCGGTGATCACCACCCGCACCCCATCGAGGCGCGCGCTCACGACGGCGCCACCGTGCCGAGCAGGCGCCGGCGCCGCGGCGCCGTGGGCCGGCCGGGACCGCCCGGGCGTGCGAGCGAGACCGCCCCGCCGACGAGCACCGCCAGCCACATCACGGTCACCAGGCCGAGCGCGCTGTACGCGACCGCCGCCGGCCAGGTGGCGCCGCCGTGGGACTCGCGCATCAGCACCTTGGAGGCGGGGAGGAACGGCTGGGTGCGCTGCGCCTGCAGGGGGATCGCCGCCTGCCCGTACTCGGGATCGGAGGGCATCGCGACCGGCGCGGCCATCACGAGCGAGCCCTTGCCGAAGAGCAGGATCGTCTTCCAGGTGCCGCCGGAGGGCACGACCGACCGGGCGACCCAGTGGCCCGGGGTGACCTCGTCGAGCTGCGCGGTCACCATCCCACCGCCCTGCCACGCCTTGACCCAGAGGAAGTCGGCGTCGCGCAGGGTCGCGGCCGGGGTGGCGTCCACCTCGATCCGCACGTCCTGCTCGAGGGCGCCGTTGCCGAAGCGGTCGAGGGTGGGAACGGGCTCTCCGACGGCGGTGGTGTGGACGGTGAGCGCGACCGGCGCCGAGTCGCGGGGCAGCGGCACGACGAGCATCGCCAGGGTGCACGCGCCGGCGAGCAGGACGGCCGCGCCGGGGATCACCGGCCGCCGCCAGGCGACCGCCCCGGCGAGGGCGGCGCCGAGCACCGCGCCGGCGACGGCGATCACCGACGCGGCCCAGATGCCGTGGAGCAGCTGCGGCTGCCAGGGCTCGCGCCCCCACAGGTGGCTGAAGCCCCACTCGCCGGCGAGCCCGACGGTGCCGGCGAGCGCGCCGGCGGTGAGCGAGGAGGTGAGCGCCGGCCGTCCCCGGGTCACCGCGTATCCCGCCTCGACGCAGAGCGCGATGCCGAGATAGAGGGGGATGTGCGGGGCGGTGTGCCCGAGCAGCGGTCCGACGGTGAGGGCGACGAGCCCACGCACCGCGAGGAAGATCACCGTCGCGCGCACCGCCGCCCACGGGCCGAGCGCCGCGCGGGCGGCGACCATCGGCAGGGTGGCGCCGAGGCCGATGAGGACCGGCTGGTAGAGCGCCTGCCACTGGGGGACGCCGTCGTCGAACTCGAGCTGCATCGCGCTGAAGGCGATGAGCAGCCCGGCCGCGGCCCCGTACCAGAACGCGCTGTGCCAGCGCGGGTTCCCGGTGCTGCGACCGGCCTCGCCGAGCAGCAGCCAGACGGCGAGGGGCGAGAGCACCGCCGAGCCGATCATCAGCAGGTGGGTCGGACCCCACATCGTCACGTCGACGCCGTAGTTGGCGTGCCAGAGGTCGTCGAGGGGAAACCCGGTGACGCCGCCGGCGCCGACCACGAGCAGCCCGACGGCGCCCCGCGGCAGGCGCAGCGCTCCCACCGACCAGCCGGTGGCGGCGCGGTCGAGGGTCGCCATCGCGACACTGAGGGCCCCGGCCGCGCCGAGGCCGACGAGGCCGATGAGAATGAGGACGTGGGCCGGGGTGAAGAGCTGGTTGTCGCGACCGAGGTCGATGTGCCAGGACACGTCCCAGAAGAAGCCGAGACCGGCGGCGAGCAGCGCCCAGCCGTGGAGGAGGAGGCCGCCGGCGCACCAGCCCGGGAACCCGGTGACCCGGGTCAGCGAGGACGAGGCGCGCTCCAGCCAGGAGAGCGGCCAGGGCCGCCGCGATGCGGCGCCGGTGGCGACGAGCCAGCCGGAGACGGCGACGAGGATCGCGACCGTGCCGACCACCCACAGCCACTCGGCCGGGGTGGTGTGCCCGATCGGCTGGGCGGTGAGCGTCGGGGTCATGGGGGCGGGTCCTCCGTGGTGATCTTGTCATGGTATGATGTCACATACTTCGTGTCGAGGTCAACAGCCACCATGGGATCGCGATGAACCGCAGCGCCACCTTCGTCCACCGCGGGCACCGCCTCGCGTACACCGTCCACGGGGACGGGGAGCGCACCTGCCTGCTCATGCACGGGCTGCTCCTCTCCCAGCGGATGCACCTCCACCTCGCGACCGCGCTCGCGGAGCGGGGCACCCGCGTGGTCACCCTCGACCTCCTCGGGCACGGCCTCTCCGACCGTCCCGAGGACATGGCGAGCTACTCGATGCCGCTCTTCGCCGGCCAGGCGCTCGCGCTCCTCGACCACCTCGGCGTCGAGCGCGCCGTCGTCGGCGGCACCTCACTCGGCGCCAACGTCACCCTCGAGGTCGCCGCCCAGGCGCCCGACCGGGTGCGCGGGATGCTCATCGAGATGCCGGTCCTCGACCACGCCCTCCCCGCGGGGGCGGCGGTCTTCACCCCGATCATGCTGGCGCTCACCCTCGGCCGGCCGGCGATGTCGATGGTCTCGCTGCTCACCCGGTGGGTCCCCGGCGCGCTCCTCCCCTTCTGGATCGACGTCGCCCTCGACGTGGTCCGCCAGGACCCCGGCCCGAGCGGGGCGGTCATCCAGGGCATCCTCTTCGACCGGGTGGCGCCGCCCGGCCACGTGCGCCGCACCCTCGAGGCGCCCGCGCTGATCATCGGCCACCACCGCGACCCCGTCCACCTCTTCTCGGACGCCGACATGCTCGCCGGCGAGCTGCGCAACGCCCGGCTGCTCGAGGCGAGCACGCTGCTCGAGATGCGCCTCGCGCCGGCCCGCCTCACCGCGGAGATCTGCGCCTTCATCGCGGCCTGCTGACCGCGACGGGAGGAGCCCCGGCTCAGCCGCCCCCGACGACGTGGAGGAAGGCCCCGCACGCCGCCTGGATGAACGCCTGGCCGGTGTCCCCGTCCTGGCCCGAGCTGGGGTCCCTGTAGAGCGTCACCGCGTAGCCCGACGACCCGAACTGATGGGAGCAGGCCACGGTGGCGCCGCTCGGGATCCCGGTGATCGGGGTGACGGTCGCACCGACGCCCTCCTCCGCGGCCTGGAACCCCGCCTGGAACGCCCCGCAGTCGATCGGCGCGTTGGCGGCGTCGGCGATGAGCGAGAACGAGTACGCGCTGACCCGGAAGGTGCAGTGCGTCGACCCCGGCGCGAACGCGACGGTGCCGCCGCCGGCGCCGCCGCCGGTCGACGACGAACGGTGCACGACGAGGGAGATGGCGACGACCGCGACCGCGGCGAGGACCGCCACGACGCCGAGGCCGGCGCCGAGGAGGCGGCCGGTATGGGGCTGGGCCGGCGGTGCCGGCGGTGCCGCCCAGGGAGGCGGCGGCGGCCCGAACACCGGGGGCTGGCCCGGCGGGGGAGGGATGTCGTGCACGGTGGCGGTGGCGGGCGTGACCTGGACCTCGCGCCAGGCGGCGCCGTCCCACCAGTGCCGTCCGTCCGGCGACACCACCGGTCCGGGCAGCGGCGGCGGCGAGGCGCTCACCGAGCGCAGCAGCGCGGCGCGATGGGCGGCGGCGACGGCGACGGCGGCCTCGCCGCCCGCGTCGATGACGGTGAGCGCCGCCTCGGCCGCGGCCTCCGCCGCGGACGGGAACTCCGCCCGCGCCCAGGCCTGCCACGCCTCGCGCGGATCGTCGCGCGACGGGGTCGGGGGCTGGGTCTGGTTCGGAGGGTCCGAGGGCGCCGGCATCGCCGGCACCGTACCCCCGGCCCGGCGACAGCCCCGTTCGCGAAGCGTCTCTCGCTGTTGCGCGCGGGTGACGATTCAGCAGGGTGACGATCTAGGGGCGGAAGAGCCGGTAGGCGCCGGTGGCGACGTTCTCGACCGCGCCGGGCACGACCGCGTGGGCGAGCTCGACGAAGTTGCCCAACGGCGTGGCGACCCGGCGCGGGTGGTGGGCGAGGGCGTCGGCGACGAGGTGCGCCGCCTGCTCCGGGCTCAGCGCGGGGAAGGACCGGTAGATGCCGGTGGGGGCGATCATCGGAGTGCGCACCAGCGGCATGTACACGGTGGTGATGCGCACCCCGTCGCCCTGCACCTCGGGCGCGATGCAGCGGGCGAAGGCGTCGAGCGCCGCCTTGGAGGCGACGTACGCGGAGTAGCGGGGGACGCTCAGCTGCACGCCGGTCGAGGAGATGTTGACGATGTGCCCGCGGCGCCGCGCGCGCATCCCGGGGAGCAGGGCGAGGATGAGCCGCACCGCGCCGAAGTAGTTGAGCTGCATCGTCCGCTCGTAGTCGTGCATGCGCTCGTAGGACTCGTCGACGGAGCGGCGGATCGACCGGCCGGCGTTGTTCACGAGCACGTCGACGTGCCCGTGCCCGGCGAGCACCTCGGCGGCCATGCGCTCGACGTCGGCGAGGTCGCTGAGGTCACAGTGGTGGACGTGGGCATCGCCGCCGGCGGCGACGATCTCGCGCCGGACCGCCTCGAGGGCGTCGCGGCCGCGGGCGACGAGGAGCACGGTGCCCCCGGCGGCGGCGATCCGCAGCGCGGTCGCCCTGCCGATCCCCGACGACGCGCCGGTGACGAGCACGACCCTCCCCGAGACCGAGCGCTCGAGCGATCCGCCGCGCAGGCTGCGGATCAGCCGGCCGGGCAGGTGGGGCGCCTCGACGAGCAGGCCGCCGGCGCGGCCGACGATGCCCGCCACCCCTACACCGTCTCGGGGGAGGGCTCGACGCGGAGCGCCGCGGGAGCGTGCGCGGGAACCGCGGGCGTGTGCGGACGCACCGCCGCGATCCGCCGGTACGGCTCGCCGAGCGCGGGCCGTGGGTCGGTCTCGCCGCGGTTGGGCCAGAACGACATCGCCCGCTCGGTCATCGCCGTGATCGTCAACGACGGGTTGACGCCGAGGTTTGCGCTCACCGCCGAGCCGTCGCAGACGTGCAGACCGGGATGGCCGAAGACGCGCTGGTAGGCGTCGATCACGCCCGCGGCCGGTCCGTCGCCGATGCAGCAGCCGCCGAGGATGTGAGCGGTGATCGGGATGTCGAGGATGGACTCGTTGAGCGACCCTCCCGGCACCCCGCCGATCGCCTCCGCCGCGAGCCGCGCCGCCCGGTGCCCGATCGGGATGTACGTGGGGTTGGGCTCGCCGTGGCCCTGGGTGCTGCGCAGATGCGGACCGCGCCGGTGTCCGCGGAGCATGATCCGCAGGCTGTTGTCGAGGCTCTGCATCACCAGCAGGATGATCGTGCGCTCCGACCAGCGGCGCACCGAGAGCGACTGCGCGAAGGTGCGCGGATGGCGGGCCGCGGCGAGGGCGAAGCGCAGCGGCCGCGGCAGCCGCCCGTCGCCGGGGACGAGGATGGTGGCGAGCATCCCCATCGCGTTGCTCCCCTTCCCGTAGCGCACCGGCTCGATGTGGGTCACGGCGTCGGGATGGATCGACGAGGTGATCGCCACCCCGCGCGAGTAGTCGGTGACGACCTTCGGCGTCGCCGCGCCGAGGATCGCCTCGGAGTTGGTGCGCACCACGTGACCGAGCCGGTCGGAGAGCCGGGCGAGGCTCCCGTCCGCCCTGGCGTCGAGGAGCAGGCGCAGGGTGCCGAGCACCGCCGCCGAGAGCACGACCTGCCCGGCGGTGAATGTGCGGCGGCGGCGCCGGACCCACGCCCCGGGACGCTCGGTCTCGACCGCGTAGCCGCCGCCGGGCAGGGCGCGGATCCCCACCGCCTCGGTGTCGGGATGGACCCGCGCGCCCAGCCGCTCCGCGAGGTGGAGGTAGTTCTGGTCGAGGCTGTTCTTCGCGCCGTGCCGGCAGCCGGTCATGCACTCGCCGCAGTGGATGCAGCCGGTCCGCTCGGGACCGGCGCCTCCGAAGTAGGGATCGGGGACGCGCTCGCCGGGGGTGCCGAAGAACACCCCGACCGGGGTGCGGTGGAAGGTGCCGGCGACGCCGAGGCGCTCGGCGACGGTGCGCATCACCGCGTCGGCGGGGGTGTCGACCGCGACCTCGTTCACCCCGAGCATCCGCCGCGCCTGCGCGTACCACGGCGCCAGCTCGGACCGCCAGTCGGCGATGTGCGCCCACTGCGGATCGGCGTAGAAGGGCGCGAGCGGCTCGTAGAGGGTGTTCGCGTACACGAGCGAGCCGCCGCCCACCCCGCAGCCGGAGAGGATCATCGCGTCGTCGAGCAGGGTGATCCGCTGGATCCCGCGCAGCCCGAGACGGGGCATCCAGAGGTAGCGACGCAGCCGCCAGCTCGTCGTCGGCAGGTCGGCGGGCCCGAAGCGACGCCCCGCCTCGAGGACCCCGACCCGGTACCCCTTCTCGCTCAGCCGCAGCGCGCTGACGCTGCCGCCGAAGCCGCTGCCGACCACCAGCACGTCGTAGTCGAATCTCACCCGTCGACACCCATCGTCGCAAGTGTAGGAGCGCACCCCGTCCGCGGATCTCGGCCTCGGCGAGGCGTTAACCGCAGCAGGAGGGGCCGCCGGGGGAGGCGGGGACGTAGACGGTCTTGCGGGGAGGGGCCGGCGAGGAGCGGAGTGCCGCCTCGGGACGCGCGGACGGCTCGCCGTGGTGGCCGGTTGCGATCCGGTACAGACGGTCGCCGACCTCGCACTCCAGCTCGATCGAGCCCGGGTCGAGCACCCGCCAGGCGGTGAAGTCGCTGCCGTCGCACTGCACCGCCACCGAGGCCGCGTCCGGCAGCCCGGTCACCCGCCACGTGGTGCGCTCGCCGCACGCCGCGGTGGTGGCGGCCACGGTCTCCACCCAGAGCGCCCCGGCCTCCACGTCGTTCCACGCCTGGGCGATGCCGAGCCGGGGGTAGTCGACGCCCTCGACGGTCGGCTGCTCGAACTTGGCGAGGTTGGGGTGGGTGAAGACCCGGGTCCACGCCCCCGGCTCGCCGATCTCGCCGAGCATCATCAGGCTGGCGAGCTGCCCGCGCGGGTACTCCTCGCCGAGGTTGAACCACCAGCCGAAGCGGTCGCCGTCGGGGCCGAAGGCGCGCGGTTCGAAGCTCTGCTCGGCGACGGCGCGCAGCCGCGCCTCGGTGTCGCGGTCGCCGATCTCGCGGGCCATCACTAGGGCGATCACCAGCCAGCGCGGGTCGGGATGCAGCTGGAGCAAGGGCGCGCGCGGGTCGTCCCAGCCGAGGCGGCGCATCGAGGACTCGTAGAGCAGCGTTCCGAACTCGCGATTCTGGGGGAGGACGTAGGGGATGATGCAGAGCGACGCGTACGCGGACATCGAATCGCGCAGCACCAGCGACGTCCGCTCCAGCGGGTCGTGGTAGAAGGCGAACCAGTCGATGCCGCCGCGGCGGTCGAGGCCCATGTAGTGGGTGCGCGCGTACTCCACCCA
>DATKEY010000402.1:0-2460 GCA_035544475.1 Candidatus Dormiibacterota bacterium
CACGCACGACCTCTGGTCGATGCTGCGGACCGACACCGCCTTCCACCGGACGTACTGGGTCAAGGAGTGGCCTCGTTGCAACGTGGGTCCGGACTGGCTGGCGCCGCTGCTGGTGCGCTGCCGCCGCCACTTGCGTGTCGCGGTGACGATGGAGCCAATCTCGGCGGCGGCCGCCGAGCGCGAGGTGCGCGGAGCGCTTGCCGAGGACGTGACCAACGAGCGCCTGCGCGAACGCGCCGGGTGGCGCACGAGCGCGCGTTCCCAGCGGGAGACCGAGCAGGCGGCGCGCCGCGAGTCCGAGATGGCCGACGGTTGGTCCCCCTTCCGGTACAGCGCCTACCTCACCGTGACGGCGGCGAGCCCGGACGAGCTGGAGGACGCATGCTCCGACGTCGAGCAGCAGGCGGTGCACTCCCGCCTCCAGCTCCGCCGCATGTGCGGCGAGCAGGGGCTCGCCTTCACCTACACGCTGCCGCTGTGCCGGGGGCTGCGCTGATGCGGATCGCACCGCGGCATCCCGCACACGCCTCGACGACTGCTCAGCTCGCCGCCTCGTATCCCTTCATCGGCGAGGGCGGGCTCGGGGGAAGCGGTTGCTACGTCGGCGTCGACCTCTACGGCGGAGGCAGCTTCGCCTTCTTCCCGTGGGAGCTGATGCGCCGGGGGATCATCTCCGCCCCCCACATCGCTCTCATCGGTCAGGGCGGAAAGGCAAAGTCGTCGCTGGCGAAGTGTCTGTGCTGGCGTCTGCTCGTCTTCGGGGTCCAGTGCTGGGTGATCGACCCCAAGGGGGAATACGGATCGCTGTGCGCCGCCGCCGGGGTGACCCCGATCCGCCTCGAGCCGGGTGGTGCGGTGCGGCTCAACCCCCTCGACCCGCGCATCGCCGATCCTCGCGCGTCGAGTCGCTCGGTGGCGCGCGACCAGCTCGCCCTCCTCCAGGCGATCCTGGAGACGTCGCTGGGGCGCCGACTCGCCTCGGAGGAGCGGACCGCGTGCGAGCTGGCGCTGCGAGAGGCGGCGCGCCGCTGCGGCGAGCCGACCCTCCCGGCGGTGGTGGCGGCCATGCTGGAGCCCTCGCCTGACGACGCCGCCGAGGTGCTGACCACCCCCGCCGCACTCGCCGCAGCGAGCCGCGAGGCGGCGCTCGAACTGCGGCGGATGGTCTCGGCGACGGGCGACCTCGCTGGGATGTTCGACGGGCCCACGACCGGGAGCTTCGACATCACCGCCCCGATCGTCGCCCTCGACCTCAGTGCCGTGCGCGACAGCGACGCCCTCGGCGTGCTGATGACATGTGCCGCCTCCTGGATGCAGCGCGCCCTGCGCCGCCGCGACGGGGTGCGGCGCATGGTGGTCTGGGACGAGGCGTGGGAGATCATGGCCCACCTCGGCTGCGCCCGCTGGATGCGCCGCTCGCTGAAGTACGGGCGCGCCTATGACGTCGCCAACCTAGTGATCGCCCACCGCGCGACCGACTTCCTCGGGGCCGGTGCGGACGGTACGGAACAGCACCATATCGCCCAGGGCCTCCTTCAGGACTGCGAGACCCGTATCTTCTACTGGCAGCGCCGCGAGCACCTCAACGCGGTGCGCGATCTCGTCCAGCTCACCGAGGTGGAGTGCGATCACATCGCCCGCCAGGGCCCGCGCGGGCGAGGGCTGTGGCAGGTCGGCCAGCGCTCGTTCGTCGTCCAGCACGTGGTCGGTCCCGACGAGTGGGCCTTCGTGCGCACCGACCACTCGGACGTCGATGAGAACGAGTTCGACGATGGGGATGCGGCGTGACCGCGGGGCACGGCATCCTCGCCGGGGCGGGGACGATCGCCGCCGCGCTCCTGTGTGTCCCCCTGTTCCTCGGCGCTGGCCCGACGTCCGCCGCCGCGGCGACGCCCGCCGGCGCTGCGCTGGGCGGTACGGTGACGCCGCCCGTCCTCGGTGCGGCCGTGCGGACGGCGGCGGATCTCCTTCCCGGTGTTCCCGCCGGGGGCTACTCCGACAGCTTCCCGCACGGGCAGTGCACGTACTGGGCGGCACTCAACCATCGGGTCACGTGGTCCGGCAACGCCGGCGAGTGGTTGGCCAACGCCGCCGCCCAGGGTGTCACGGTCGCGGTCGCGCCCTCCGTCGGCGCCATCGCCGTCTGGCCCGCCGGGGAGGGGTACGACGCGCGGTTTGGCCACGTCGCCATCGTCACCGCGGTCACGCCGTCCTCGTACACGGTGAGCGAGATGAACTTCCTCGGCGAGGGCGTGGTCGACGCCAGAACCATCGCCTGGCCCGACCCTCGGGTCCTGGGGTTCGTGCCGTGAGCGGTGGCTACCCGTGGCGAACGCGCGACTGGCCTATCTACGTTGCGAGCGCTCTTCCCATCCTTGGGGCCCTGCTCCTCCTCGCGGCGGAGATTCCGGCGCGCGTTCTCGGCGGCGCCTGGCTGCCGATAACGGGGAGTGACTGGCT
>DATKEY010000403.1:0-11401 GCA_035544475.1 Candidatus Dormiibacterota bacterium
GACGGGAGCCGCCTCGTTGACCGTGGTGGCGCTCGACGTACCGGTCGACCCCGACCCCGTTCCCGAGCCGCCGTTGGTCCAGTACGCGAGTGCAGTGCCCGCTCCGAGGACGAGGGCTGCCGCAGCCGCGGCCACGGCGACACGCCTACGAGTGAAAAGGTTACGCATGACAAGAACTCCATCCATGACCTTGATCCCCGCCCGGTTGCATGAATGAGATCCGGGTGAGTGGGGCTGACGTGCGTCAGTCTCGGGCAGGCCAGCGGAGTCGCCAATCAACGGATGTGAAGATCCCTGAAGTCTGCCCACGCCCCCACGGAAACCCGGTTCAGCGGGAGTTCAGCGTCACGGCGCGTTCACACGGCGACACGACGATCACCACCGACCCGCGACGCCGCGCGACCTCAGCGGCAGGCGATCAGCAGGGCGAGAGCGGCGCCGACCCCCGCCCCGGCCACCTCCCGGACCAGCAGCGACACGCGGATCCTCGCCCGGCATCGCGCGCATCGGCCGCCGAGGGCGACCCAGCTCACCACCGGCACGACCTCCCACGCGCGCAGCGCGCGCGCACACGAGTCACAGACGGAGCGGCCGGTCAGCGAGCCGCGCCAGCCGCGCGCCGAGACCACGCCGGAGTACGAGCAGAGTGCGGCGCCGGCGAGCGCGGCGAGCACCGTGACGAGCGCGGTCACCGCGCCAGCCTAGCCGCCGCGCCTCCCGCTCAGGGGTTGACGAAGAGCTTCTTGAACCGCGTCCCGAGCCAGGGACGGCGGCCGTACGCGAGCGCCTGGCCGCGGGCGATCGCCGCCCAGGGGGAGATCCTGCCGTAGCCGACGAGCAGGAAGGCGACCGGGTCGAACCACAGGTGGCAGTCGGCGCGGCGAGAGCCGGGGGGCTCGACGGTGGCCGTGCCTCGGACGACGCGCACGGTGAAGCCATCGCCGCCCCGGAGGTGGACGGCGTAGTTGAGGTCGACGTCGCGACTCGCGTCCGGATGGACCGCGTTGGGGAGCATCGCCCTCGCCGCCACCGTCACCATCAGCGCCTCCGCGCGCGAGATCGGCCACGGCCGGCCGAGGGTTGTGGCCATGTCGCGGCCGTGGATGAGCTGCTCGCCGAGGAGCAGTGCGGTGGCCTCGACGAGCCGGAGACTGGTGCCGTCGCCGTACCAGGGGGTGTCGAGCCGCTGGTCGGGGCTGAGGCCGGCGGAGGCGGCGAGGTACTCCTCCGCCGCCTCGCCGAGCAGCCGGGCGAGGGTCGCCGGGTCGCGCTCCGGGACGGCGTCGAGGCTGCTGGCGGTCATCCCCGCGAGCCGTTCGCTGAAGACCGCGGTGTCGGCGACGTGCTCCTGCCAGTGGTCGGAGGTTCCCCGCGCCGCATCGGTGTAGGCGCGGAGGCCGACGACCATGTGCGCGGCGGTCTCTCCCAGGCTCCAGGTCAGGCAGCTCGCCGTGCGCGAGGGGGCGTCGATGGAGGCGACCAGCGCGGCTGCGCGGCCCACTGCGTTCGACAGCGCCGCACGCACAGGCTCGAGCCCGTTCCCCATCCTCTGCACCGCCCACCCTCCGAGAGCAGCCGTCCTCTCTAGTCGCGCCGCTCCTCGCTCACCATCGACTCCGGCACGCTCACGACCCGATACGGCAGGTCGGTGATGTCGTAATAGCGCACCGGTTTGCCGAGGCGTTTGGCGATACCGATCTGCACCTTCACTCCCAGGGACAGGTTGCCGAACACCCAGAGCTGGTCGCACCGCACGATCAGGTTGTTCAGCGCCTCGCGGACCACGTCCTTGGGGACGGTGTGGAGCAGGTAGTAGTCGAAGAGCATGAACGGCGTCAGCGGCACGAAGCCCTCGTCGAGGACGAACTTGGTGATGTGCGCGCGCCAGAAGAAGTTGCGATTGCTCATCCCCACGTAGACCAGCTGGCGGGGGCGGCGCAGGGTGCGCTCGGCCTGCTCGGCGGGACTGGCCTTGGGGGTGGGGGCGAAGATCCGCTCGAGGATCTCCTCGGCGTTCTTGGTGGTGCTCACCACCCCGGTGACGGGCGGCTCGGGCTCGGTGATGTCAGGCACGGGCTCTCGGGCGCAGGGAGTTCAGCAACCGCGGGATCTTAGCATCGGAATGTGGCATCAGAGGCTTCTGTCACCGGACTGTCCAGTCGAGCAGCCCGCCGAGCCGCTCCAGCGCGTCGTCGAGCCGCCGCCGCCGCGCGGGGTCGTTGAGCCAGCGGCTCTGCCCGGACGGGTGCGGCAGGGGGACGAGCACCCGGTGCACGGTGGGATTCGTGTCCTCGACCGGGGTGCCGGCGGCGTCGAACGCGCGGCCGACGGCGTCGTCGAGGCGCAGGCCGCCGAGCAGCCGTGAGAGCGCGAGGCTGCCGACCGGGATCACCAGCCGCGGGGCGAGCAGCCGCAGGACGGCGTCGAGCCAGCCCGCGCAGAGCGCCACCTCGGCGGGCCCTGGCCGGCGGTCGCCCGCGCCGTCGGGACGCCGTCCCGGGAAGCAGGTGGTCGTCGAGGTGATCCACACCCGCGCCCGGAAGTCCTCCTCGCTCTCGAAGCCGGCGCGGAGCATCCAGCGCACGAGCTCGCGGCCGGCGCGGCCGGCGAAGGGGCGGGTGACGTCGTGCTCGACCGGTCCCGGCGCCTGGCCGACGAGGAGGACGCGCTGCCCGGCACGGCCGCTGAACACCGGCCGCGCCACGGGGATGAGGCCGGCGTCGGCGCAGCGGGTGCACGCGCGGTGCGCGGCGATCAGCTCAGCCAGGCTTCCCGCCTCGACCGGCGGCGGCGCCGGACGGCGCGCGCTCGGCTCGACCACGGCGAGATTGTGCAGCCGCGCGGCCGGCGTCCGGCCTGTCACGAGGTCGACGGAGGGCGGGGCGCCCGAGGAGGCGTATGATCACGGAGCCGCCAGCTCCCACGATGTCCCGCCGGGCGGTGGACCCCTCCCGCCCTTCGCAGGTCGACACGTCCGAACGGATGTCTGACGAGCTTCGCTCCGCCCAAGGCCACCGGCACGAGCAGCGCCGCAATCGTGGCGCGCCCTCCTGGTGGTCCGAGCTCGAGCGCGTCGACCTTCCCGAGGACGTGCAGGACAGCACCTCGCGCCCGATGGCGGCGCGCCCGGCGCCCCGCCGCCCCGTCTCCGCGCACCGACGTGACCGCGTCGCCCGCTGGCGGAGCGCGGCGCTCGGGGCGGTCGCGCTCCTCGTCGCCGTGGCGCTGACCATGGTCGCGATCGGTGGGGGCACGGCACGGACCGTGGTGTCGGTGGTCCTCATCTTCGGCGTGCCGGCGGTACTCGCCGTGGTCACGGCGACCGTCATCGTCCGCCGCTCGGACTGAGCGATCGCGCCGCAGGCGTGAACGACGGCGGACGCCGGACCCCCACAGGGGCTGACGATCCCGAGCCGCAGCCGGCGCTGCCCGCGGGGAGCCGGCCGCACCTCGACCCCGACGCGTGGCCGGCGCGCGCCGACCGGCTCCGCTCGCTCCCCGAGGAGGCCGCCGACCGGCACGGGCCGGAGCGCCGGTTCCGCAGCTCCTCGGCCCGCAGGCCGGAGGAGGGCGGCGCTCCCGCCGACGCCCCGGTCCTCCGCGACCTCGCCACCGCGCCGGTCGCGGGCATCGGCCGGATCGTCTACGCCTCGAACGCGGTCTTCCTCCTCGAGCTGGAGGCCGAGGACCCCGCCACGCCGGGACAGCCGCTGCGCGGGGTGTACAAGCCCGCCCGCGGCGAGCGCCCGCTCTGGGACTTTCCCCGCGGCACCCTGCACCTGCGCGAGGTGGCGAGCTACCGCGTCGACGCCGCCCTCGGCTTCGGGCTCGTCCCCCCCACCGTGCTGCGCGACGGGCCCGCCGGCCCTGGCTCGCTGCAGCTCTTCGTCGACGCCGCCGAGCGCCGGCCGCTGAAGAAGGAGCGCGAGGCCCTCGAGGAGAAGCTGCCGCTCGTCGCGACCCTCGACGCGCTCATCAACAACGCCGACCGCAAGAGCGCTCACCTGCTCGTCTCGAGGGAGATGCGGGTGTGGGGCATCGACAACGGGCTGAGCTTCCTCCCCTACCCGCGGCAGCGCACCGTCCTGCTGCGGCTCGGCGGCAGCCCGCTCCCCGACGAGGCCGCCGCCGCGGTCGTCGCACTCCAGAACGACCGGCGACGGCTGACGAAGCTGCGGCGCCAGCTCCTCCAGCTCCTCTCCGGCGAGGAGGTCGAGGCCTTCGTCCACCGCCTCGCCGAGCTCGCCGCGACCCCCGTCTACCCCGTCCTCGACCCCTGGGACGGCCGCCCCTTCGAGTGGGGCTAGCAGCCGGCGCGGCTATACTCAGGTGTCCAGCGTGCGCCTGTAGCTCAGTTGGATAGAGCACCGGCCTCCGGAGCCGGGAGCGGGGGTTCAAGTCCCTCCAGGCGTACCACTCTCATCCTTCCGTCCCGCTGCTGCTACAGTTCCCGAACGAGCGTTCGCATGGGGCGGAGATGATGTACGACATCCGGCAGGACGACTGCATCCGCTTCCTGCGCAGCCTCGACGACGAGTCCGTGGACGTCATCGTCACCGATCCTGCCTATTCCGGCATGAACCAGCACATGCAGTTCGGCCACGGCCGCATCGTCGGGCACTACCGGGAGAAGCGCGCTGACGGCCGCTGGTTCTCGGAGTTCCACGACGATCCCGAGAGCTACCGGATCTTTCTCGCCGAGTGCCACCGGGTGCTTCGCGACGGCCGGCACATCTACATCATGTTCGACAGCTTCTCGCTGCTCAGCCTCGGCGCGGTGGTGCGCGAGGTGTTCGACGTCAAGAACGTGCTCGTCTGGGACAAGGTGAACCTGGGGATGGGCCACTACTTCCGGCGGCGCCACGAACACGTGCTCTTCGCCACCAAGGGCCACCGCAAGCTCTCCCGCCGCGACCTGCCCGACGTCTGGGCGATCAAGCGGCTGACCCGCGCCCCCTATCCCACCCAGAAGCCGGTCGCGCTCTTCGAGCGGATGCTCGCGGGCAGCGCGGAGCCCGGCTTCGTCGTCTGCGACCCCTTCGTGGGCAGTGGCTCAGCGGCGATCGCCGCGCTGCGCAGCGGCTGCAGCTTCGTCGGGGCGGACATCGCGGAGCGCGCGGTCGAGATGGCGCGGATGCGCTGCGCGACGTTCGCCGCCCATGGGATCGACCCACTGGAGCCCGCCGGTGACGGCGGGCTCCCGGGCTGAGCAGCCCTGGATCGATCTAGTCGATGTCGTCCTCGACGGTGAGCATCAGGGTGTCCTGGAGGTCGTAGAGGGCGTCCATCCAGTCCGCGATCGGCACCTCACGGAGGGGCCGTCGGAGGATCGGATGCTCCTCCTCCGCCACCAGGCGGAACACCTTCCCCGTCAGCTCACGCGGAACGTCGGGTTCGTCGGCGAGATTGAGCAGTTCGAACTCGTTGAGAAGCTCGTCGATGTATCGGATGCGATTGCGACGCGCGTACCGATGCTCGCGCTCGCGCTCGTGGTGCTCGTTGAGACGTTCGATTTGCAGGACCGTTCTGTCGATCATCCGACCCCTAGGCTCCCTCGGGGGCAATACTCCTGTTTGTGGGGTGTAGTGCCCAGTGCCACCGGGATGGTAGCCCCGTCCTTCTACCGCGTCAACTGCGTTGATCTCACAATCCGGTAGGTCAGACGGGCCCTGGGTCACGACGAGTGGAGGCTTGCCAGCTGAAAAATGGATATGAGACGTTGAGAGGAGCGGCGCGGCCGCTGCTCGTAGCAGGTGCAACGGCGTTCCCCGGGTTCTCGTTTCGCTGGATTTCGAGAACGCCGAGCACCCAGGACCTGGTCCGGGCCGCGGCCCGGGCGGGAGCGCCGGCCGGTCACCTCGTCGCCGCCGGCGAGCAGACCGCCGGCCGCGGGCGCCAGGGGCGTCGCTGGGAGGCGCCTCCGGGGGGGGCGCTCCTCGCCTCGATCCTGCTCCGGCCGCGCGCCTCGGCCGAGGGCGTCCCCCTCGCGGCGGGGCTCGCCGTGACCGACGCCATCGCTCACCTCGGGGTCGACGCGCGGCTGAAGTGGCCGAACGACGTGCTCGCCGGCGGGGGCAAGCTCGCCGGGATCCTCGCCGAGGTCGAGCCCGCCGCCCCCGGCCTGGGGGTCGCGGTCGTGCTCGGGATCGGCGTCAACCTCCGCATCGACGCCTTCCCCGAGGGCGTCGCGGGCGCGAGCCTCCACCGCCTGCTCGCTCCCTCGCCGCCCCCGACCCCAGAGGAGCTGCTCGCCGTCCTGCTCCCCGCCCTCGCCGCGCGGCTGCGCGCGCTCGAGGGCGGCGGGATCGGCGCGCTGCTGCCGGACTGGCGCGCGCGGGCGGTCGGGCTCGGCGGCCCGGTCGTCGCCGAGACCCCCGGCGGCCGGGTCGAGGGGCGGGCGGTCGACATCGACGCCGACGGCGCGCTGCTCGTCGAGACCGCCGCGGGCACCGTGCGGCTCCTCGCCGGCGACGCGCACTTCATCCAGGAGCGGTGACGCGCCGACCGGGCGCGCCGCTCACTTGACGGTGATCGTCCCCAGCATCCCCGCGAAGTGAAGGGTGCAGACGAACTTGTAGGTGCCGGCGCTCGTGAACTTCACGAGGAAGGAGTTGCCGCGATTCATCGTCGGGGAGCCGAGCCCGGCGTAGGGGAAGGTGACGTTGTGGGGGACGGCGCCGCTGTTCGTGAAGACGACGATGTCGCCGACCTTGACGTTCAGCAACGCGGGCACGAACGTCAGGTAGTCGGTCTCCTTCACGGTGGTGGCCGCCGTCCCGCTCCTGACCGCCACGACACCCGGCCCGCCGCCGCGGAATCCGCCCGGCACCGAGTTGGCGGCACCCGCGGCAGCGCCGCTTCCGCCCCCCGACGGGGTGCCGACGGCCGCGGGAGCGCTGCTTCCGCCCACCGACGAGTTGCCGGCGGCCGCGGGAGCGCTGCTGCCGCTGCTCGCGCCCCCCGACGAGCTGCCGGCGAGGCCCGCGGGAGAGTCGCTGCCGCAGGCGTTGAGCACGAGCACCAGTGAGGTGCCGGCAGCGAGCAGGATGCTCCGCATTCTCGTCATCGACCTGATCTCCTCGCGCGTTGCCGCGGCTCCGGCGATCTTAGGGTAGTGGCCCCGCCCCCTCTGGTGCTGTTGGGAATTGCGGGATCGCCCACCCGACCACTTCGCCGACGAGGGTTCCGCGTCAGCCGACGGTGATCGTCCCCGCCATCCCCGGCGCGTGGAAGGTGCAGACGTACTTGTAGGTCCCGGGGGTCGTGAACTTCACGAGGAAGGAGTCGCCGCCGTTCATCGTCTGAGAGGCGACCCCGGCGTCGAAGGTGACGTTGTGCGGGGTGGTGCCGCTGTTGGTGAAGCTGACGACGTCTCCGGCCTTGACGCTCACCGAGGCGGGCTCGAACTTCAGGTCGTCGGTCTCCTTGACGGCCGACGCCGCGGTCCCACTGGTGACCGACTGAAGACCCGGCCCACCGCCGCTGCCGCCGCCGCCCGACGAGCTGCTGGCGAGGCCCGCGGGAGGACCGTTGCCGCAGGCGCTGAGCACGAGCACCAGGGAGGTGCCGGCACCGAGCAGGATGCTCCGCATTCTCGTCATCGACCTGACCTCCTCGCGGACTGCCACCGCATTGGGGATCTTAGGGTATTCACCCCATGAAAGGTGGGGCGACCGGCTCGACGTCGTCGTCGGCCGGGTTGCCGAGGAGCCGCCAGAAGATCACCGAGATGGCGGCGAAGTAGACGAGGTTGCCGAGGCCGAACATGATCACCCCGGCGATCTGCTGATCGTTCACCGGGCTCAGCCCCCAGAGCCTCGGCGCCCGGGCGTAGAAGTCGTAGAAGGGCCTCGACGCGACCGAGAAGATGAGACCGAGCACCGTCGGCGGCACCCCGGCGACGACGAGCGCGGAGATCTTCTGGAACGGGTTGATCGGCACGGTCGCCTCGCTCCGGACCGGGTCGACCACCGCCCACCAGAACACCACGCCGACGCCGATGAAGGTGAGGTGCTCGAAGATGTGGACGCCCTCGTCGGTCAGGGTCGTGTCGTAGAGGGCGGGGATGTGCCACACCAGCAGCACCGCGTTGAAGATCACGGTCGCGGGGAGCGGACGGGTGATCGCCGTCCAGAGCCACCGCAGCCGTCGCGCCCGCGCGGGATCGGGAGGCCGCATCCCGCAGATTCCCAAGAGCACCAATGGTGGCGAAACCATCATCAGCACCAGGTGCTGGACCATGTGCAGGGAGAGCAGATAGTTGTCGCCGCCGGTGTCGATCGGCGACGCGAGCGCGATGAATGCGCTGAGCACGCCCGCGCCGAAGAGCCACGGACGCCACCGCACCGAGCCGAGCCAGGGCGAGACGTCGTCGCTCGACGCCAGCCGTCCGCGGCGCATCGCGATCACGTAGGCGGCGACGAGCGCGGCAAGGCCGAGGGTGACCGTCGGCTCCAACGTCCAGTCCTGGAATCCGAGGGTCGCCTTCACGATCGCTCAGGGTAGCGCGGGGGGTCGAGAGCCCGGCCTCAGTCGGGGAGCTCGGCGAACTCGTTGCGCGCTCCGCGGAACCAGGCGGCGAGGCTGAGGATGAACCAGACTCCGCCGACGATCACCAGCCACCAGCCGACGATGAAGCCGACGAAGACCGCGGTGATCGACGTCGCCGTCGAGATCGGCACCCAGCTGTTCGGCGGCAGGTGGATCTCGTCGTGGCCGCCGTGCCCGTGCTCGTCGTGAGTCGTGTCCGCCATCGCGAGCTCCTAGCTGATCACGTTGAGGTAGATCTCCGCCCAGATGAAGGAGGCGGCGAACATGCAGAGGAGGACGACGAAGAGCACGATGCCGAGCCGCATGTTCCGGCGGGCCAGGTTCTTGTCCATTCGTCGGAGCCTCCGTGGTTCAGCCGGGGATGACGACGCGGTCGACCGCCATCACCGTGAAGAGCAGTGCCAGGTAGAGAAGCGAGTAGTGGAAGAGCCGTGAGGCCGAGCGCGGGCTGTCGTCGAACAGCAGGCGCACGGCGTCGGCGAGGAAGACGCCGTTCAGCACCACCGCCCCCGCCAGGTACACCCATCCGAAGGAGCGGGCGAGGAAGGGGAGGACGGTGACGATGAGCAGGATCAACGTCCAGAGCACGATGTGGATGCGGGTGCTCCGCGAGCCGACCACCACGGGGAGCATCGGCACCCGGGCCTGCGTGTAGTCGCGCTCCATGAGCAGCGACAGCGCCCAGAAGTGGGGCGGCGTCCAGTAGAAGACGACGGCGAAGAGGAAGAGGGCGGGCAGGTCGAGCCGACCGGTCACCGCCGCCCAGCCGACGAGCGGGGGTGCCGCGCCTGCGGCGCCGCCGATCACGATGTTCTGGATCGTGCTCCGCTTCAGGTACATGGTGTAGACGAGCACGTAGAAGAGGAGCGCGCTCGTCGCCAGCACCGCCGCGAGCACGTTGGCGAAGAGCGCGAGGACCGCGAAGCCACCGGCGCCGAGCCCGATCCCGAAGCCGAGGGCCGCGGTCGCGCCGATCCGGCCGCTGGCGATGGGGCGGCCGCAGGTCCGCGTCATCGTCCGGTCGATGTCCCGGTCGAACCACATGTTGATGGTGTTCGCGCCGCCCGCCGCGAGCGCCCCACCGAGGAGGGTCACGACCACCCGCCAGGTCCCCGGCCAGCCGCGCGCCGCCATGACCATGGCGGCGAGCGCGGTCACCTCGAGGAGGACGATGATCCGCGGCTTGGTCAGCGAGAGGTAGTCGCGGGCGACGGAGCGCAGCGCCCGCGGGGCCGCCGCGACCGGGGTCTCGATGCCGACCGCGACGCTCATCGCGCGCCCGCCTCGACCGCCGCGCCCCGGGCGGGTCTGGCGGCGGCGCCGGCGACCTCGCGCCCCGGCTCCTCGGACGCCAGCGTGCCGGGACGCACGAGGATGGCGAGCACCGCGGTCGCCGCCCAGAGCGCCGAGGCGAGGGCGAGGTGGATGCCGCGGGTCGCCGAACGCAGCCGCAACTCGACGAGCACGGCGCCGGCGACGACCTGGGCGGCGAGGAGCAGGGTCACGCAGAGCGCGGCGATCCGCACCGGGCGGATGCCACGGTGGGTGCGGACGACGCCGATGACGGCGAGCAGGAGGAGCACCCCGACCACCCCGGCGACGCCACGGTGGAGGAGGTTGTAGTGGGCGTAGGTGCCGCTCTCGAGCTGGAGGCCGTTGCCGCAGAGCGGCCAGCCGGCGCACGCCCAGCCCGCACCGTTGGCGACGACGAGCGCGCCGCTGAGGACGAGCAGGTAGGTGGCCGCCGCCGCCCAGGTCAGCCGGCGGACCGCCCGCTCCCGGGCGGGATCGGCGGCCGCGACCGCACCGCCGGCGGGCGGCGCGAAGGTCTGCACGGCGGCGTAGAGGAGCACGCCGAGGAGGAGCAGGGCGTTGGCGAGGTGGACGAGGACGACGTCGCCGGGGAGCCGGAGCTCCACCGTCACCGCGCCGAGGAGGATCTGGACGATGAGCAGGACCACCACCGCGGTCACCGGCAGGGTGATCCGGCGGAGGTGACGGTAGCGGGTCCAGGCGACGACCGCGAGCGCGACCACCAGGCAGGTCGAGATCGTCGCGAGCATGCGGTGGGAGAACTCGATCACCGTGGCCAGGTCCGCGGGAGGCACCAGCCGGCCGTGGCAGAGCGGCCAGTCCTGGCCCTTGATCCCGCAGCCGAGGCCGCTCCCGCTCACCCGCACGACACCGCCGGCGACGATGAGCAGATAGGTGGCGACGGAGGCGCAGACCGCCAGCACCCGCAGGCCGCGGGTCGGCGCGCGAAGCGACCGCTCCGAGCCCCCGCCGCCCGCCGTGGTGACGCCCGTGGCGCTTCCCGCTCCGAGCGGGACCGAGGTCATGCCGTGACCTTCCTCGCGGCGCGCCGCATGTCCCGCACCGGCCTCGAGCTGCGCACCTCGGGGATGACGTCGAAGTTGTGCTTCACCGGCGGCGAGGTCGTCGCCCACTCCAGGGTGTCGCCCTCCCACGGATCCGCGGGCGCGTTCCTCGGGGCCTTGAGGCTGATGAAGAAGTTGATGAGGAAGATCGCCACCGCGGCGGCGATGAGGAACGCCCCCATCGTGACCACGGAGTTCCAGTTGCCCCACCCCTTCTCGTCGGCGTAGGTGCTGATCCGGCGCGGCATCCCGAGCAGTCCGAGCACGTGCATGGGCATGAAGGCGAGGTTCATGCCGATGAACATGACCCAGAACTGGAGCTTGCCGAGGAACTCGTTGAGGAAGCGGCCCGTCATCTTGGGGAACCAGTAGTAGATGCCCGCGAAGACCCCGAAGACGCTGCCGCCGAAGAGCACGTAGTGGATATGGCCGACGACCCAGTAGGTGCCGTGGAGCGAGTAGTCGACCGCGAG
>DATKEY010000404.1:0-6295 GCA_035544475.1 Candidatus Dormiibacterota bacterium
CGCTCGAGGAACACGGTGGCGTCGCCGAAGGCGCGTTCGGCGGTGCTCCTCGCCGCCTCGAGGCCGGTGCGCAGCTCGGCCTCGTCGCGGGCCACGCGCATGCCGATCCCGCCCCCGCCGGCGCTCGCCTTGACGAGCACCGGGTATCCGACCCGCTCCGCCGCCGCGACCGCGTCGGTGGCGTCGTGGAGCGCCCCCGAGCCGGGCACGACCGGCACGCCGGCGGCCTCCATCCGCTCGCGGGCGGGGACCTTCTCGCCCATCGCCGCCATCGCCTCGGGGGGCGGACCGACGAAGGCGATGCCCGCCTCGGCGCATGCGCGGGCGAAGGCCTGGTTCTCGCTGAGGAAGCCGTACCCGGGGTGGATCGCCTGGGCGCCGGTGCGCTGCGCCGCCTCGATGATCCGGTCGATGCGCAGATACGACTGCGAGGGCGCCGCCGGGCCGATCTCGACCGCCTCGTCGGCGAGACGGGCGAAGGCGGCGTAGGCGTCGGCCTCGCTGTGGACGGCGACGCTGCGGATCCCCAGGTCGCGGCAGGCGCGGATCACCCGCAACGCGATCTCGCCCCGGTTGGCGACGAGGACGGTGTCGAACATCACTCCACGTACACCAGGGGATCCTGAGGCGAGACCACCGTCCCCTCGGTGACGTAGACCTCCCTGACCACCCCGGCGCTCGTCGTGGTGACGTCGTTCTGCATCTTCATCGCCTCGAGGACGGCGACGACGTCGCCCATCTCGACCCGGTCGCCGACGGCGACGGGGATGCGCAGGATCAGCCCCTGCATCGGCGACAGCACCGTGCCCTTGCGGATCGCCGGCCTGCCGCCGCCGGCGGGCACCCCGTCGGCGGACCCCCCGCCGCCGGCGCCGAAGGTCCCGGCGGGGGCGCTCACCTTCACCGTGTAGCGCTCGCCGTCGACCTCGACGGTGAGCTCGCGGACCTCGATCACCGGCTCCGGCACTGCGGCCGGCTCCTCCTCGTCGTCGACGAGCTCGACGGTGCCCACCGCGGTCTCGATCCGGACGGGCTCGGGCTCGGGCGGCGGCTCGTCGCCGAGCAGCTCGGCCCGTGACTCGCCGCGGAGCAGGCTCGCGGTCTCCGCCGGGAAGAGGGCGTAGGCGACGAGGTCGCCCTCGTCCCGGATCGGGATCCCCTCCCGCTCGGCCTCCCGGAGGAGGACGGGGAGCTGGGGCTCGAGGAGGTCGGCGGGCCGGCACGTGATCGGCTCCTCACGGCCGTTGACGACCCGCCGTACGCCGGGGTCCACGGGCCCCGGAGGCTCGCCGTAGAGGCCGAGACAGTAGTCCTTCACCTCCTGGCTGATGGTGGCGTAGCGCTCGCCGTCACAGACGTTGTAGACGGCCTGGGTGGCGACGATCTGGGCGATCGGGGTGATGAGCGGCGGGTAGCCGAGCTCGGCACGCACCCGCGGGATCTCGAGCTGCACCTCGGGGAGCCGGGCCATCGCATCGCGGTCGTGGAGCTCCGCCTGGAGGTGGTCGACCGCGGTCGGCGGCAGCTGGGTCCGGAGCACCGAGGTGTCGAGCCTCCAGGCGGCGGGATCGGCGAAGGCGCGGTAGAGGGACATCGACTCCTCGAGCAGCCCGGTCGCGGCGGCGACGGTGTCGAGGTCGCAGGCGGTCTCCTGCGGCGTTCCCACCAGGGCGTGGATGACGCCCTCGGTCGCGGGCAGCGAGGAGCCGTCGGCGAGCGGAGAGAGGGCGACGTCGAGGCTGGCCGCGCCCGCCTCGGCGGCGGCGAGGTAGGTGAGGCCCGCCTGGCCGGTGAGCGCGGCGGAGTGGACGTTGACGGGCAGCCCGCACTCGGCGACGAGGCCGCGGACCAGGGCGGTCGCCGTCCCGGCCCCGAGGAGCCCGGCGGGGTCGTAGATGCAGAGGGCGTCGTAGCCGAGGTCGCGCAGCCGCGCGCCGAGGGCGATGAAGCGGTCGACGTCGTGGACCGGGGACTCGGTGTAGACGAGGGCCCCCTCGGCGCGGCGGCCGGCGGAGTGGACCGCGGAGACGATGCGCTCGAGGTTGCGCGCGTCGTTGAGGGAGTCGTAGCAGCGGAAGATGTCGATCCCCGCCTCGGCGCTCGCCCGCACGAAGGCGTCGACGACGTCGTCGGCCATCTGGCGGTGCCCGACGAGGGCCTGTCCGCGCACCAGGGCGAGCAGCGGGGTGGAGGACGCGGCCTGCTTCAGTGCCCGGAGCCGCTCGAAGGGATCCTCGGCGAGGAAGCGGAGGCAGGCTTCGAACGTGGCCCCGCCGAAGATGTCGAGGCTGGCGAAGCCACACCGATCGAGGAGCGCGGCGACAGGGATGAGGTGACGCCGGCGCAGACGGCTGAGCAGAAGGCTCTGCTGACCGTGCCGCAGCGCCGTCTCCACCAGTTCGAGACTGGCCATGAGCCGCGTCATTGTAGAGATCGACCCGGTCGACCCGTCCTGGCGCGGCTGATCGGCGTCAGGTTTTCGAAAGGTTCAACGGATAGCGTGCGCGGCCGGAAGACGGTTCCCAGGAGATCGCACGCTGAGCACGCTCCGCCTCCCCGCCTCGTCGCCTGCCGCGTCCCCGCGGGCCTCTGACCACCGGCGAACCCACCGCGCCGAGGTGCTCGGGCTCCTCGGCGTCAACGCGGTCCTCATCGTCGGGATGTGGGTCCGGCACGGCGGCCTGTCGACGCTGAACGGCGCCTCCGGCGACCTCACCGCGGCGGGTGAGCTCACCGCCCTGCTCGGCACCTACGCGGCCCTGGTCCAGCTCCTTCTGATGTCGCGGAGCCCGTTCGTCGAGCGGCTCGCAGGCCTCGACCGGCTCGCCCACTGGCACCGCTGGCTGGGCTTCTCCTGCGTCGTGCTCATCTGCGGGCACGTCGTCCTCACCACCGCGGGCTACGCACTCGGCGACGGCAGCAGCTTCGCCTCGGAGACGTGGACGCTGCTCACCACCTATCCGTGGGTGCTGATGGCGGCCGGAGGCACGGTCTGCCTGCTCATGGTGGCGGTGACCTCGGTGCGCGCCGCGCGACGCCGGCTGCGCTACGAGACCTGGCACTTCGTCCACCTCTACGCCTACCTCGCGATCGCGCTGAGCCTCGGCCACGAGCTCGCCGTCGGCAACGACCTCTCCGCCGACCCGGTCGCCCGCGCCTACTGGATCGCGCTCTACGTCGCCGTCGCCGGCTGTGTCCTGGCCTTCCGCGTCGGACATCCGGTCCGCCTCGCGCTCCGCCACCGGCTGCGGGTCGCCGAGGTCGTGCCGGAGGCCGCGGGCGTCGTGTCCGTCTACGTCGTCGGACGCGACCTCGAGCGGCTGCGCGCGCGCGCCGGCCAGTACTTCCGGTGGCGCTTCCTCGCCGGCGACGGATGGTGGAAGGCACACCCCTTCTCCCTCTCGGCGGCCCCGAACCCGCGCTTCCTCCGGCTCACCGTGAAGGCCGTCGGTGACGGCAGCGGCGACGTCCAGCGCCTCGTGCCCGGGACGCGCGTCGTCGTCGAGGGCCCGTACGGGATCTTCACCGCGCAGCGCCGGCGGCGCTCCGGCGTCCTGCTCATCGCCGGCGGGGTCGGGATCACCCCGCTTCGCGCCCTCCTCGAGGAGCTCGGCGGGCATGCCGCCGTCACCCTCGTCTACCGCGCCCGGAGCTGGGACGACGTCCTGTTCCGCGCCGAGATCGACCAGCTCGCGACCGCGCGCCGGATCACCGTCCACTACCTCGTCGGCCGACGCGGGAGCGACGGCCCCGGCCGCGACCCACTCTCGGCGCGGGCGCTGCGCACGCTCGTGCCCGACGTCGCCCAGCGCGACGTCTTCGTCTGCGGCCCTCCGGGGATGGTCACCGGGGTGCGCGAAACCCTCCGCGAGCTCCGCGTCCCCGACGCCCAGATCCACCACGAGCGGTTCGGGCTGCTGTGAGCCGGATCTCCGCCGCCGTCCCGCGGCGCGCCCTCGCCGCCCTCGTCGCCACCTCCGCCGCGGTGGTGGTGATGGCGAGCTTCAAGACGCCCGACGCGCTCCCGCCGCGCACCGCCGGTCTCGGCGGACCCGCGAGCGTGCCGGCGCCGGCGGCTCCGCCCACCGCGCAGGGGAGCGTGCCGCCGTCGGCGGCCGCCCCGACCACGACCGCGACCGCCACCGCCACCCCCACCGCGCCGCCGGCCACGCCCGCGCCGACGCCGCCTCCGGCCACGGCGCCCCCGCCCACGACCGCGGCGGGAGCGCCGCGGACCCCCGTCCCCACGCCGCGCCACACCGCTCCGCCGCCGCCGCCGCCCACACCGCGGCCGCTCCCCACTCCCACCCCGGTCGCCGCGTCCGGCCTCCACGACGGCAGCTGGACGGGAAGCGACGTGTTCGCCGGGCAGTACGGCGACGTCGAGGTGCGGCTGACGATCAGCGGGGGACGGATCACCGACGTCGTCGCGCTCCGGATGCCGTCCGACCGGGCCCGGTCGGCGCAGATCAGCCAGTACGCCGGTCCGCAGCTGCGCGGCGAGGTCCTCCAGGCGCAGAGCGCGCAGATCGACACCGTCTCCGGAGCGACATACACCAGCGACGCCTACGCCCAGTCGGTGCAGGCGGCGCTCGACCAGGCGAAGGCCTGAGGAGGACCCACGACATGGCCGCCCGCGCCGCAGCCGCCCTGATCACCACCGCGGGCGCGGTGGCGTTGCTCGCGAGCTTCAAGACACCCGCCGCGCCGGGGCCGCGAACCTCCCTGCTGCCGAGCTCGCCCTCCGGCGCCCCGACGCCGACCTCCCCGCAGGGCGCGGGCGACGAGGCGGCTCCCTCCGTCACGACCGCGACCCCGGCGCCGACCCCGACCGCCACGCCCGGCGGCAGCGGTCGTCGCAACGGGCGCTACACCGGCGAGGACGTGAGCATGCGCTACGGCGACGTCCAGGTCCAGGTCGTCGTCTCCGGCGGGCGGATCACCGACGTCGTCGCGGTCCAGATGCCGAGCGACCGCGCCCGCTCCGCGTACATCAGCCAGGTCGCCGGGCCCCTGCTCCACGACGAGGTGCTCCAGGCCCAGAGCGCGCAGATCGACACCCTCTCCGGCGCGACGTACACGAGCGATGCGTACGCGCAGTCGGTGCAGGCGGCGCTCGACCAGGCCGGTGGCTGAGCAGTCCGTCGCCCGCCGGGTGCGCGTCGAGCAGGTGATGGGGACGGCCGTCGGCGTCGACCTGCGCGAGCCGTGGGTGACGGGCCGGGCCGTGGACGCCTTCTTCGCCTGGCTGCGCGAGGTCGACGTCCGCTTCAGCACCTACAGGGCGGACAGCGAGATCAGCCGCATCGGCAGCGGCGAGCTCACCGTCGAGGACGCCCACCCCGACGTCCCCGAGGTGCTCGGGCTCTGCGAGGAGGTCGGCCGGTGCAGCGGCGGCCTCTTCGCGGTGCGGCACCCCGACGGCCGGCTCGATCCGTCGGCGCTCGTGAAGGGATGGTCGGTGGAGCGCGGCGCCCGCCTCCTCGAGAGCGCCGGCGCGCGCAACCTCTGCATCAACGCCGGCGGCGACGTCCTGGCCCGGGGCGAGCCCGAGCCGGGCCGGGCGTGGCGGGTCGGGATCCGCCATCCGGAGGTCACCGGCAGCGTCGCCGCGGTGCTCGCGGTGCGCGACCTCGCCGTCGCCACCAGCGGCCTCTACGAGCGCGGCGACCACATCCTCGACCCGCGCAGCGGCGCGCCCGCCCGCGGGCTCCTGAGCATGACCGTCGCCGGCCCCAGCCTCGCGCTCGCCGACGCGTACTCGACCGCGGCCTTCGTGATGGGCCCGGAGGGGGTCGCGTGGGTCGCAGGGATCCCCGGCTACGCGGCGTACGCGGTGACCACCGAGCGTCGCTGCCTGTGGAGCGACGGCTGCGAGCCGCTGCTCGTGCAAGACCTGGGCGGCTGATCGCGTTTCTTCTTCGACTCTTACGCGGGTGTGGCCGCGCGGATGCCATACTCGGATGGACGGTGTCGCGGCATCGCCGCAAGGAAGGAAGGGATGGATTTCTCCGCCAGGCACGCCTGGGACGGGTCGCCCGAATACGACTCCGCACCGCTTGCGCTGCACCCCATCGATCTCAGCGTCGTCGTGCCCCTCTACCGGGAGGAGGAGAACGTCGACTTCGCGGTGTCGGAGCTCCTCGAGGTGCTCGACTCCATGCCCCAGTCGGCCGAGGTCATCCTCGTCGACGACGGCAGCCCCGACGCCACCGGCGCCATGGCCCTCGCCTGGCACGAGCGCGATCCGCGGGTCCGGGTCATCCAGTTCCGCCGCAACTTCGGCCAGACCGCC
>DATKEY010000405.1:0-2402 GCA_035544475.1 Candidatus Dormiibacterota bacterium
CGGCGGTCACCGAAGCCCGGCGCCTTGACGGCGACGGCGGTGAAGGTGCCGCGCAGCTTGTTGACGATGAGGGTGGCGAGCGCCTCGCCCTCGACGTCCTCGGAGATCACCAGGAGCGGCTTGCCGCTCTGCACCACCTTCTCGAGGATGGGGAGCAGGTCGGCGATCGCCGAGACCTTCTTGTCGGTGATGAGGATGTAGGGCTCCTCGAGGACGGCCTCCATGCGCTGGGCGTTGGTGACCATGTACGGGGAGATGTAGCCCTTGTCGAACTGCATGCCCTCGACGAGCTCGAGCTCGGTCTCCAGCCCCTTCGACTCCTCGACGGTGATGACGCCGTCCTTGCCGACCTTCTCCATCGCGTCGGCGACGATCTCGCCGATCGCCGGATCGGCCGCGGAGATCGAGGCGACCTGGGCGATCTGCGACCGCTCGCTGATCGAGACCGACTGCTTCTTGATCGCCTCGACCACGACGTCGACGGCCTTCTCCATGCCCAGCTTGAGGGCGACCGGGTTGGCGCCCGCGGCGACGTTCTGGAGACCGGCGGTGATCAGCGCCTGGGCGATCACGGTGGCGGTGGTGGTGCCGTCACCCGCGATGTCGTTGGTCTTGGAGGCGACCTCCTTGACCAGCTGGGCCCCCATGTTCTCGAAGGGCTCCTCGAGCTCGATCTCCTTGGCGATGGTCACGCCATCGTTGGTGATCGTGGGGGAGCCGAACTTCTTGTCCAGGACGACGTTGCGCCCCTTGGGCCCGAGGGTGATCTTCACCGCCTCGGCGACGCGGTCCACGCCCCGCTTCAGGGCTGCGCGGGCGTCGACGTTGAACACCAACTGCTTGGCCATGCATGCCTCCTCCTGCTCGCGGGGCAGGGTCCTCAAAGAAGTCCGCGAACGATGCGAGCCCGAGTTTAGCACTCCCCATTGGCGAGTGCTAGCGCCGGGGACCCGGGGCTGCCAGCGATCGGCTCCCCCGACTGCCAGGCCGTCACGAAGCGACGGACGGGAGCCCGAACCCGGGGGAACGGCCATATCATCGAGGGCATGGCACCTCCCGGTCTCCGACTGCTGGCGGTGGGGGCCGCGGCGGCCGGCGTCGCGGCCGCCTCGCTCCGCGCGCTCGCGCGCCCCCTTCCCGTGGAGGACCGCCGCCTCCTGGACTGGGAGGAGGTCCGCCGGATCGCCCACAGCCGCTCCGGCCCCCGCCGGGCCGACGGCACCTACGCCGCGCTCGGGAGCGAGTACGACGCCATGGCCGCCGAGCTGGCGCCGCTCATGGCCGAGGTGACCGGGGCGCCGGTCGACGGCTTCCCGCCGTTCACCGTCCTCGACCGCCACGGGTTCATCGACCGCAACCTGGTCATCGCCCAGCGGCTCTTCGCCCCGGTCGAGCGCATCCGCGGCCAGATCCCCGACTCTCGGGCGACGGCCCTCGGACGCTCCGTCCTCAGCCGCTACGTCGGCGAGCTCTTCGGCTTCCTCAGCCGCCGGGTGCTCGGCCAGTACGACCCGGTCCTCATGCTCGCCCCGGTCCAGGCGGCCGGCGAGCCCGCCGAGGCGCCGGGCGACGCCGAGCCCGCCGCGCTCTTCCTCGTCGAGCCCAACGTCCGCGGCTTCGAGGAGCGCCACGACGTGCCCGCCGCGAACCTGCGCCGCTGGCTGGTGCTCCACGAGCTCACCCACGCGTGGCAGTTCGAGGCCCATCCCTGGCTGCGCGAGCACATCGGCTCGCTGATGAGCCGGATGCTCATGTCCGAGCTCACCGGCGACCCGGCGGCGCCGAGGCCGCCGTCGCCGCAGGCGATGGTGCGGTCGCTGCCCTCGGCGGTCCGCAAGCAGCTCGACGCGGTGGGGACCATCCAGGCGGTGATGAGCGTCTGCGAGGGCTACAGCAACTTCGTGATGCACCAGGTGGGCAGCCGCCACCTCGCCGACTTCGACCGGCTCGAACAGGCGTTCCACGAACGGGCCCAGCAGCGCAACCTCCTCGAGCGGCTGGTTCTGGCCGTCACCGGCATGAACATGAAGCTCCGCCAGTACGAGGTGGGCGAGCGCTTCGCCGAGGCGGTGACCGCCGCCGGCGGGCTGAAGCTGCTCAACCGCGTCTGGGAGGGGCCGGAGATGATGCCCTCGATGGCGGAGCTCCGCGCCCCCCAGCGCTGGGTCGACCGGGTCCGCGGCCAACGTTGACGCCGGCGTCGACTTTGGCCATGCTGAGCCGGTGAGCACCCGCCACTACGCCCTCCCCGTCGAGCAGACCCGCTGGCAGGTCGACGGGCAGCAGACGGTCCTCTTCAACTGGGAGTACGACGAGGGCCGCGACCGGATGCTCGGCCTCTACGAGAAGGGGAAGACGAAGCAGTGGAACGCGTCCGACCGGCTCGACTGGTCGCACGAGGT
>DATKEY010000406.1:0-3110 GCA_035544475.1 Candidatus Dormiibacterota bacterium
GGACACCGTGGTGCCTAGGACGGTGCCCATCGGTCGGTGGCCACTCGGCCGATGGACGCGAGCACGGTCTCCATGTCGTGCCCGAAGGCCGGGTCCGGGAGCGCGGCCTGAGCCAGGATGGCGATGGCCTCGCCAAGCGGACGGCCCCGAGACGCCGGCCGGGAGCCGCGAGTGTGATCCTCGGGGTTCACGATCATGTACACCGGCCGGCCACGGTTGAGCACCACCACCTCCTCGTGGCGCGCGACGGCCTCCCGCGCTCGGTGTGGGACCCTGACGGCCCCCGCGTTCATCGAGATCATGGACCCGACCTCCACTTGACGCTGCAGCCCACCGGTCGCGTCTCCGGGCGGGAGACCTCCCGGCCGGCGAGGACGTCGTCGAGGGCGTCGCGCAGCCAGCGCGCGTCCTGGGACGGGTCGGAGTACTCCGCGTCGGGGGCCCCGCGGTAGCGCAGCCGGAGATCGCGGTCGAGGACGTAGACGTCGGGTGTCACCAGAGCGCCCCAGGCGCGGGCCATCGCCTGGGTGGGGTCGTGGAGATAGGGGAGGGGCCAGCCGCCGTCGTCGCGGACCCGGCGCCGCATCGCCTCGTAGGAGTCCGCGGGGTAGCGGTCGGCGTCGTTGGGGTTGACCGCGAGCGAGCGCACGCCCCGGGCGCCGTAGTCGCGGGCGACGGCGAGGATGCGGTCGTGCCAGGCGAGCGCGTAGGGGCAGTGGTTGCAGGTGACCACGACCATCGTGGCGGCGGGTGGGTCGTCGACGGCGAGCCGGTGGGCGGCCCCCTCGGTGTCGACGAGCTCGAAGTCGGGCGCGCGATCGCCGATGGCGACCGAACCGGTCACGGGCATCGTCCGCTCCTCAGGGCGAGGGCTCGGTCGCGCCGAGCGCGTCGCGGAGCGCCTCGCGGATGTCGTCGGCGTCGGGGATCGGCGACGGCCTGCCGTCGCGCAGCCGGTAGACACGGCAGCTGAGCGCGGGAGGCTCGTCCGGGTACGGGGGCACGACGTCGCGGCCGTCGATGCGGATCGTCGGCGACCCGACGAAGGCGAGGCGCTCGGCGTCCTCGTCGCTCACCACCTCGGCGACGCGGAGGTCCTCCGGGTCGAGACCGGCGCCGGTCATCAGCTCGGCGAGGAGCGCGCGGGTGCGCGCCGTCGACGGGCACCCCTCCCACCAGAGCAGCTCGACCGTCGGGGCCACCCTCCCATGCTATCTCCGCGGGGCGGGCGAGTCCCGGACGTCGGATAGGATCGGGCGCCTGCCATGACCGCCACCTCCCGCCTTCTCGCCCGCCTCAGCAGGCTCCCCACGGCGGAGTCCCGCGACATCGCCGTCGAGGCCGACCTCCGGGTCCCGATGCGCGACGGCACGGTGCTGCTCGCCGACCGCCTCCACCCCCGCGACCGGCCGACCCCGCACATCGTCCTCATCCGCACCCCGTACGGGCGGCGGCGGTACATGCGGCCGGTCGCGCGCGTCCTCGCCGAGCGCGGCTACCAGGCGGTCGTGCAGAGCACGCGCGGCACCTTCGGCTCGCAGGGCGCCTTCGACCCCTTCCGTCACGAGGCGGCCGACGGCGAGGACACCCTGGCGTGGCTCGCCGGCCAGCCCTGGTTCGCGGGCAGCGTCGCCATGACCGGCGCGAGCTACCTCGGCTTCGTGCAGTGGGCAGTCGCCGCCGGCGCGCCCCCGTACCTGAAGGCGCTCGCGCCGCAGGTCACGGCCTCGGAGTTCCGCAGCCTCATCCACCCCGACGGCTCGTTCTCGCTCGACACGGTGCTGAGCTGGGTGCACACCGTGCATCACCAGGAGGAGCGGCCGCTGCGGCTCATCGCGTCGATGCTCGGCCAGCGGCGCGCTCTCGCCCGCATCTTCGACCGCCTCCCGCTCGACGACCTCGACCGCGCCGCGGTCGGGCGGCGCGTGGGTTTCTACCACGACTGGCTGGAACACAGCGGTGTCGAGGATCCCTACTGGGGCGCCGTCGATCACAGCCTGCGGCTCGCCGAGGTCACCCCGCCGGTATCCCTGCTCGGGGGCTGGTACGACCTCTTCCTGCCGCGGCAGCTCGACGACTACCGGGCGCTGCGCGCCGCCGGGCACCGCCCCCAGCTCACCGTCGGTCCCTGGACCCACGCCCACCCGGCAGTGCTCGGCGTCGGCCTCCGCGAGTCGCTGGCGTGGTTCGACGCGCACCTCCGCGGCCGTCCCGAGCGGCTGCGCACCGCGCCGGTGCGGATCTTCGTGATGGGCGCGAAGCAGTGGCGCGACCTCGAGGACTGGCCGCCCCCGGCGACGCCGACGCGCTGGCACCTCCACGGCGGCGGCGGGCTCGCGCCGCACCCGCCGGCGACGTCCCCGCCCGACCGCTACGACCACGACCCGGCGAACCCGACGCCGTCGGTCGGCGGGATCGTCCTCGGCCCCCACGCCGGCGCGCGCGACAACCGCCGGCTCGAGGCGCGCGCCGACGTCCTCGTCTACACGAGCGCGCCGCTCGACGACGACGTCGAGGTGATCGGCCCGGTCAGCGCCGACCTCCACGTGCGCTCGAGCAACGAGACCACCGACTTCTTCGTGCGTCTCTGCGACGTCGAGCCGTCGGGCCGGTCGGTCAACATCTGCGACGGGCTCGCCCAGCTGCGCCCCGGCCGCCTCGGGGGTGAGAACGGAGCGCCGCACCGCGTCCACGTCGAGCTCTGGCCGACCGCGCACCGCTTCCGGCGCGGCCACCGGGTGCGTGTCCAGGTGTCGAGCGGGGCCCATCCGCGCTTCGCCCGCAACCTCGGCGAGGGCGCTCCGCTCGCGACCGGGCGGACGTGGAGGATCGCCCGTCAGGAGGTCCACCACGACCCCGACCACCCCTCGGCGGTCGTGCTGCCGCACGTCCGCGGCTGAGACCGGCCCGGCCGGCGCGTCACAAGACGCCCACATCCGGCGACGGTTCGGTGGGCGTGCGGCCGAGGGCGGCGGGGCGCCGCGCATGATGGCCTGACTGTGGCTTGGCCGGGACCCGCGTGAGCATGCCGGGAGCGCGCCTGTCCGGGGGCTCGATGCGTGAGAGAGCGGCGGTCGTCCTGCTCCTCGCGTGCGCCGCCGGTGGCTGGC
>DATKEY010000407.1:0-13346 GCA_035544475.1 Candidatus Dormiibacterota bacterium
GCGGGACAGCGGCTCGCCACGGGTCGCCGCCGCAGCGCCGCGCTCGCCGAGATGCTCGCCCAGCGCTCTCTCGGCGTCTATCTGCTCCACCCGCTGCTGCTCACCGTGATCGGACGCTCGCTCCAGCTCGACGCCTCCCCCCTGCGGATGGACGGCGACCTCGCCCACAGCATCACCGCCTACCTCGTGCTCGTCCTCGGCACCCTCGCCGCGAGCCTCGCCGCCGTCGGCATCCTCTGCCGGATGCCGGGCGGATGGGTGCTCGCCGGACGGATCGAGGGCCGGGGCGCCCGGCGCGGCACCGCCGCCCTGAGGCGGACGGCGGCGCGGGGCTCGGTGCGGGTGCCGATCCCGGTCGAGGCGGTCGCCACCGCGCTGATGCGCACCCGCTGACGGCTCGGAGGAGCCGGCTCAGCGCAGCCGGCGGGCGTCCTCGGGGCGCAGCGCGACGTGGTGCTTGGTCGAGATCTCCCGGAGCGTCCCGCTGCGCGCGCGCATCACCATGCTGTGGGTCTCCGCCCACCAGTTGTGGTACAGGACGCCGCGGAGCAGGCCGCCGCCGGTGACACCGGTGACCGCGACCGCGACCCCCGACCCGGGCACGAGCGCGTCCATGCTCATCGGCGCCTCGGGGTCGAAGCCGGCGGCGCGGACCGCCACCGCCTCCTCCTCGTGGCGCACCCAGGGCCGGCACTGCAGCTCGCCGCCGAGGCAGCGCAGCGCGCAGGCCGCGAGCACCGCCTCGCGGGTCCCGCCGGCGCCGAGCATGACGTCGACGCCGCTCCCCGGAACCGCAGCCATCATCGCCGCACCGATGTCGCCGTCGCTGATGAGCGCGACGCGCGCGCCCATCTCGCGCACCCGCTCGAGGAGGGCGAGATGGCGGGGGCGGTCGAGCATGCAGACGGTGAGGTCACGGACGTGGACGTCCATCGCGAACGCGACCCGCCGCAGGTTGTTCTCGGGGGTGTCGGAGATGTCGACCGAGCCGCGGGCCGCCGGGCCGACCGCGATCTTGTGCATGTAGGCGACCGGTGGCGGGGCGGCGATCCCTCCCTGCTCGGCCGCGGCCGCGATGCTCAGCGCCTGGGTGAGGCCGCGCGAGACGAGGCTCACCCCGTCGACGGGGACGATGGCGAGGTCGACACGCTCGCGCCCGGAGCCGATGCGCCGCCCCGCGGCGAGGGCTCCGGAGGGCTCGTCGGGACCGAGGACGACGTGCCCGTCGAACGGCATCGCCGCGAGCGCCTCGGCCATCGCCAGCTGCGCGGCCTCGCGGGTGCCGGTCTTGTCGCCGCGGCCGAGCCAGCGGCCGACCGACAGCGCCGCCGCCTCGGTTGCGCGGAGGAGCTCGAGAGCGTGGTTGCGGTCCCGTGCCTGTCCGGCGCGAGAACGGCTGGCGGCGACCCGGGAGACGCTGGCCATCGACCTCCGGACGCTCTCAGACCTGGAGCCGCGGGGCGGGGGTCACCGAGGAGTCCTCGGGGCCGGCGTGCACCCCGGCGCGCACACAGACCGCGCCGACGAAGTCGCGGAAGAGCGGGTGGGGGACGTTGGGCCGCGAACGGAACTCGGGGTGGAACTGCGAGGCCACGAAGTAGGGGTGATCGCGGAGCTCGACGACCTCGACGAGCCGGCCGTTGGGCGAGACCCCGCTCACCAGCATGCCCGCCTGCTGCAGGGGCTCGCGGTAGAGGTTGTTGAACTCGAAGCGGTGGCGGTGACGCTCGTACACGACCGCCTCACCATACGCGGCCGCCACCCTCGACCCGGGCACGAGCCGGCAGGGGTAGACGCCGAGGCGCATCGTCCCGCCCTTGTCCTCGATGTCGCGCTGCTCGGGGAGCAGGTCGATGACCGGGTTGGCGGTGAAGGCGTTGAACTCGGTGGAGTTGGCGTCCTCGGTGCCGAGCACCTCACGTGCGAAGTCGATCACCGCGCACTGCATCCCCAGGCAGAGACCGAGGTACGGGATCCGCTGGTGCCGGGCGTGGCGCGAGGCGGCGAGCTTGCCCTCGATGCCGCGGTGGCCGAAGCCGCCGGGGACGACGATGCCGTCGACGCCGTCGAGCGCGCCGACGACCTCGCCCTCGAGGTCCTCGGCGTTCACCCAGCTGAGCTGCACCTCGACGCCGTGGTGAGCGCCGGCGTGGCGGAGCGCCTCGATGACGCTCATGTACGCATCGGGCATCTGCACGTACTTGCCGACCACCGCGACGCGCACGCTCGGCCGCGGCGCGTCCATGCGGGCGACGAGCTCCGACCACTCCGCGAGGTCGGGCGGGCGCGCGGTGATGTCGAGCTGCTCGACGATGAAGTCGCCGAGCCCCGCCTCCTCGAGGAGCAGTGGGACCTGGTAGATGGTGCGCACGTCGGGGACGTTGATCACCGCGCGCTTCTCGACGTCGCCGAAGAGCGCGATCTTGTCCTTGAGGCCCTGGTGGATCGCCTGCTCGCTGCGCGCGACGATGACGTCGGGCTGGATGCCGATGCTGCGCAGCGTGTTGACGCTGTGCTGGGTGGGCTTGCTCTTGAACTCCTCGCTCGCGGAGATGAAGGGCACGAGCGTGAGGTGGACGTAGCACACGTTGCGCCGGCCGACGTCGTTCTTCAGCTGGCGGATCGCCTCGAGGAAGGGCAGGGACTCGATGTCGCCGACGGTGCCACCGACCTCGACGATGACGACGTCGGGCCGCGGCGCCGCATCCTCGGCGACGCGACGGACCCGCTCCTTGATCTCGTTGGTGATGTGAGGGATGACCTGGACGGTGGCCCCCAGGTAGTCGCCGCGACGCTCCTTGGCGATGACGCTCGCGTAGATCTTGCCGGTGGTGACGTTGCTCGCCTTGCTCAGCGAGATGTCGACGAAGCGCTCGTAGTGCCCCAGGTCGAGGTCGGTCTCGGCGCCGTCGTCGGTGACGAACACCTCGCCGTGCTGGTACGGCGACATCGTCCCCGGGTCGACGTTGAGATAGGGGTCGAGCTTCTGCATGACGACGCTCAGCCCGCGCGCCTTGAGGATCGTCCCGATCGACGCCGCGGTGATGCCCTTCCCCAGGGACGAGACCACTCCGCCGGTGACGAACACGAACCTTGCCATGCACGCTCTCCAGTGGAGGTTTTTCCGATGTTAGCACCGGAACCGATGAACGACCCCGACTGGGCGGTCAGGAGCCGGAGAGCACCCTGGGTTCGAGGATGACCACCCGGGTGTCCTCGTTGGTGGGGAGCGAGCCGGTCAGGTTGAGCTTCGGCTGCGGCGCCCAGCCCTCGGCGAGGCCCATCTCCTTGGCGAAGCGGTCCACCGGGTCGTAGTCGCCGGCGAGCCCCGCGACCGCGTACCGCACCGGCACCACGATCGCGGGCTCGAGCGCGTTGACGAGCCGGGCCGCGGCCTGGGCCTCGAGTGCGTCGCCGCCGCCGACCGGAACCGCGAGGACGTCGACGTGGCCGAGCGCGTCGATCTCGTGCTCGGCGAGCTGCCGGCGGAGCCGGCCGAGGGCGCACACCCGGACGTCGTCGACCTCGACGCGCATGATCGTGGTGTCCCCGGCGGCGACGCCGACGACGCTCACCCCGCGGAGCTCGTACTCCCCGGGGCCGCTCACCTCCTGGGGACGTCCCTCTGCGGCGCGGAGGAGGGAGACGTCGCCGTCGCCCTCGGTGCGGACGACGATGTCGGGGTTCACTCGCGGCGGCCGGCTGCTCGTCCCCGGCGGGATCGGGTCGACGACCACCTCGACGTCGCGGCCGCGGAGCCGAACGCAGGAGAGCCCGACGAAGGTCAGTTCCATGTCCTGGCGATGGTATCCGGCCGACCCGCTCAGCCGCCGCCGACGACGACGCTGACGGTGCGCTCCACCCCGGAGTGGACCACGGTGAGCACCACCCGCTGACCCTCGGTCAGGTTCAGAGCGACGGCGTCGAGGGGGTGCTGGGCGTCGAGGGGGATGCCGTCGAGGGCCGTCACCACGTCGCCGGCGACGAGCCCGGCGGTGTCGCTCGGGCCTCCGGGGACGACGGCGCGCACCAGGGCCCCGGAGCGGAGCCCGACCGCGACCGCGGTGGCGGGATCGAGCACGACCGCGTCGACCCCGAGCGTCGGCCGGCGGGCGCTGCCGCCGCGCTCGATCGCAGCGACGAGGTCGGCGGCGCTGCGGCCGCTGAGCGCGAGCACCCCGGGCGGCGCCCCGTCGCCGCCGGCGAGGACGACCCCGATCACGTGTCCGGCCGCATCGAGCACGGGGGCGCCGTCCTCGGAGGGGTCGGCGGTGGCGTCGATGGTGGTGACGTCGACGACCGCCCCGCCGGCGACCCCGGCGGCGGCCGGCACCACCCGGCCGGTGGAGCTGATCTGGCCGGCGGTGACGCTGGTGGCGGCGAACGGCGGCGACCCGACGGTGATCGCGAGGTCGCCGGGACGCGGCGCCTGCGCCTCCGGGTCGGCGAAGCTCAGCGGCTGGAGCTGGCGCGAGTCCGCCGCACGGAGGACGGCGATGCCGTGGACGAGGTCGGTCCCCGCGACCGAGGCGTCGACGGCGTGGCCGTCGGCGAAGGCGATGCGCAGGCGGGTCGCCCCGTTGAGCGCGTGGGCGCTCGTCACCACCAGTCCGTCGGCGCTCGCGACGAAGCCGACGGCGAAGCCCGAGGGCCGGCCGGCGAGGTCGGCGGCGCTCAGCGGGCGGGTGAGGATCTTCACCACCGAGGGCGCCGCGGTGGCGGCGATGCTCGGGTAGGACGGGGCCGCCGGCCCGCCGGTGTACTGGGGGGGCTGGGTGGCGACGATGCGCTCGACCGGGCCGAGCCGCTGGTAGACGCCCCAGGCGGCGGCGGCGCCGCCCACGAGCCCCACGCTCGCGCTGAGGAGGACGATGGCGAGCGTCGGCGGCCGCCGCCGCGGCTCGGCGACGGGGAGGACGAGGGGCTGCGGCGGGGTCTCGTCGATGCCGGTGGGCAGGCCGTCCTCCACCATCGTCACCTCGGCGCCACCCCGCCCTCCTCACGGGAGCGGCGCCTGGCGAGGTACCGGGCGATCCCGGCGGCATTGCTGTGGACGCCGTTGAGGAGCTCGAGCCGCGCCCGCACCTCGGGGGCGAGCCGGTCGGCCGGGGGCACGAAGGCGTCGGCGAAGGCGGCGGCGATCTCCTCGACCCCCGCGTCGGGGCTGTCGCGGGTGACCTGCTCGGCGAGCTCCACCCAGCGGTGGAGCGCCTCCTCCGCCTCGGCGAGGCCCGCCGCCGGGTCGGGGAGGGGGCCGTAGTGGGTCAGGACGACGCGCTCGGGGCGCAGCCCGACGTAGCGGTGGAGCGAGCCGATCGAGAGCTCGAGGTCGAAGTCCGGCGGCGGCACCGCCGGGCGGAGCGCCGGGGCGCCGGGGATGAGCACCCCGACGGAGTCGCCGACCATCAGGGTGCCGGTCTGCTCGTCGAGCACCGCCTGGTGGTGCTTGGCGTGCCCCGGCGACTCGACCAGAGTGAGCTGGTGGCCGCCACCGAGGTCGATCCGCTCCCCGTCGCCCGCGGCCAGGATCCGCGCGGGGTCGACCGGGAGCATCCGCCCGTACAGGGAGTCGAGGAGCTCGCCGTAGACGCGCCCGGCGCTGTCGACGAGCCGGGTGGGGTCGGCGAGGTGGGGCGCTCCCTTCTCGTGGACGACCACCGTCGCGGAGGGGAAGTCGGCGGCGAGATCCCCGACCGCACCGGCGTGGTCGAGGTGGACGTGGGTGAGGATGATCCAGGCGAGATCGTCGGCACCCATGCCGAGCTCGTGGAGGCGACGGCGCACCGTCTCGGTGCTCGTCCGGGCCCCGGTCTCGACGAGGGCGGGCCGCGGACCCTCGACGAGGAAGCCGGCGGTGAGGCAGTCCTGGCCCCCGAGCAGGGTGTCGATCTGCCGGATCCGCGGGGCGATCAGGAGGGTGTCCGACATGGGCAGCCCAGGGTACCCAACCGGGCTCAGCGGGGGCTCGGGCTGGCTCCGGGGCTCGCCGAGGCGGAGGGGCTCGGGACGACGGTGGCGCCGGAGCCGACCAGCTGGCGGAGCTTGTCCAGGTCCTTCTGCACCGCGTCCTGCTCCTTGCCGTAGGTGACGTAGTCGCCCCTGGCGATCGCCTGCTGGGCGTTCGTGTTGTGGGTGATCAGGTCGTTCACGAGCTGCAGGACGTTCGGCGGGAGGGCCACACCACCGCCCCCGGGCTGCGGAGTGGGCGAGGCCCCCGGAGACGGCGCCGCGCTCGGCGACCCCAGGCCGGGGATGGGGATCGGCTGGCCGAAGAGGTTCTGGAGCGCGTCGGGGAGCGAGGTCCCCTGCGCGACCCGGTTCTGGGTGCCGGCGAACACATAGCGCAGCTGGGGGAAGAGCCCGCCTGCTGCCTGGACGTAGAGCGGCCGGACGTAGAGGAAGGAGTGACCGTTGAACGGGAGCACGATGACGTTGCCGAGGAACACCTGCGAGCCGCCGCTGCTGAGCAGGGTGATCTCCGGGCTGATCACCGGGTCGGTGTTGATGTTGTTGTCGAACTGGAAGGGACCGAGCACGTTGTCGGCGTTGTTGAGGCGGATGGCGACGAGCTTCGGCTGGCCGCCGGTGGTGTAGTCGCAGCGCGCCACCATCAGCGCGGTCATCACGTTGCTCGCCGGGCCGCCGCCGCCGCTCTGCGCCGGGGAGAACGCCTGGAGGAGGACGAAGGAGGCGGTCTTGTCCCCGGGGAGGGTGAGCTCGACGTAATACGGCTGGGTGTCCTGGGGATTGCCGCCGATGATCTCCTGGGCGACGCGGAAGAGGTCGCTGCGGTTGAACAGGACGTTGGGGTCGGTGATGTGCACCGACGCGTACGCCTGCGCCTGCGCCTTGAACAGGTCCTCGGGGTAGCGCAGGTGGGAGCGCAGCGTCGCCGGCATGTCGCTCAGCGGCTTCATGAGGCCGGGGTAGATGTCGTTGTAGGTGGCGGTGAGCGGCTCCGAGAGATCGACCGCGTAGAGCGTCGTCTTGCAGGTGCGGGCGTCGACCACGGCCTTCACCGCGTTGCGCATGTACGAGGTGCCGTCGGCCTGGTGGAACGCCTCGGGGAAGCGGTCGCTCGCGACGTAGGCGTCGGCGACCACCTGGAGGTGGCCGGTGTCGCGGTCGGCGACGACGTAGGGATCGCCGTCGAGGCGCAGGAAGGGCGCCAGCTCGCCGATCCGGTCGCGCACCTCGCGGTGGAGGAGGACGCGGCTGTCCGCATTCAGCGACGAGGTGAGGAAGAGGTCGAATCCCTTGAAGGCGCTGAGCGAGATCGCCAGCCGGTCGAGCGCGCCGGGGTTGCGGATGCCGCCGGGGAGATCGCCGAAGCGGCTGGTCTGGTCGCCGTTCTGGGAGGGGTAGTCGAACTCCTGCTGGTTGGTGTTCACCACCACCGGCTGGGTGGTGGCGAGGCCGCAGTACAGCCGCGGGTCCCGCACCAGGAGGTCCGGGGGGGCGTCGGGCGCGACCAGGGCGAGGGGCTGCTGCCCGGCGAGGAGGTCGGGCTTGCCCTCGGCGCCGACCCGGTTCACCGACACCGCGGTGATCCCGTATCCGTGGGTGTAGATGAAGCTGCGGTTGACGAACGAGCCCGCGGGGATGTCCGCCTCGGCGACCTCGCGCGACGAGAGCATCACCTGGGTCTCGCCGTTGCCGCTCGGGTAGCGATCGACGGTGATCGACGGGAACGTCTGGTAGCTGCGGCTGCGGTCGATCTGGCTGAACGTCTCCTGGAGCACCCGGAAGTCCTGGATGCGGATGTTCTTCGTCGTCCCCGGGTCGGCGACCATGTCGCCAACCGTGGGCGGCTGGGGCGTGCCGAAGGAGGTGGTGATGACGTCGTGGTCGGCCTGCAGCTGCCAGGCGTAGCGGCTGGTGGTGAGGAAGTCGGCGATCGACGAGCGCTGCGCGGTGAGCGCGTTGGGGTTCACCGACGTCCCCCGGTAGATCGCGGTGGGGACACCCTGGGCGATGCCGGCGAGGAGCAGCCAGCCCGCGAGTATCCCGCCGAAGACCGCCGCCGCACGATACCCGGACGCGCGGCGGAGGAGCACGACGAGCAGGGCGGTGACGACCGCCAGGAGCAGGGCGATCCACTGCAGCGCGCCGAGCACCGGGCGGAGCACGTTGCGCTCGACCGCGTCGAGCCCGACGAAGTTGCCGTGATCGCTGGTGGTGAGATGGAAGACGCCGTAGTGGGCGCCGAGCGCCGCGAGCACGAAGATCCCCACCAGCACGATCCCGGCGTGGCGCACCGCCGCCTCCATGCCGTCGCGCGGGGTCCGGCCGACCGGCGGCCGCAGCGGGATCGGGACGTCCTCGGGCGCGGTCTCGATGACGACGCAGACGACCGCGAGCGCGATGGCGCCGAGCAGGCCGACGATCGCCGCCCCCCAGGCGATCCCCTGGAGGTCGTCGAGGACCGGCAGGGTGAACATGAAGAAGGAGTAATCGCGGTGGAAGACCGGATCGGTCGCGCCGAAGTCGTGGTGGTGCTGCCAGAGCAGCACGTCCTGCCACTGGCCCGCGAACCACGCCCCGGCGATGATCCCCGCCACCACCGCGAGCGCGATCCCCGCGAACACCGCCACCCGGGCGCCGCTGCGGTCGAGCGACGCCCCGACCGCGGCGAAGCCGGGGATGTTGAGCGCCACGAGGACCCCGGCCAGAACGAAGCCGATGATGAACAGGACGATCTTGGCCACGAGTGGCGTCCAGAAGACGTTGGTGTGGTCGAGGTTGTCGAGGAAGAGGTACTGGACGCGGAGGTCGACGAGCGAGAAGGCGACGATCAGGACGATGACGATGACCGCCGCGATGGCGAGCAGGATCCGCCGCCGTCGGGGCAGGAGCGGGCCGCCTCGCACCGTTCGGGGGCCGCGGCGGCCCGGCGGTCTGCGGAAGAGGTCGGCGGGGTCGAAGCCGGGGAAGTTCTCGCTCATGCGATCAGCGGCGCAGTGTAGGGCACGGCGACCGGGGCCAGAGCGGGCGTCCCCCGCGGGAGATCAGCGGCGCTGGAGCAGGAGCCGGATGTCGAAGGGCTCGCGGCGCCGGCGGACCCGGCGGGAGGCGATCTCCGGGCGCACCTGGAGCATGTACGGCTCCTGGTGGCGGAGGACCTCCTCGATGGCGTCGGCGATGAGCATCCCCGGGTGGATGGTGGGGACGCGGTCCGACACCAGCTCGGCGACCTTCTCGTTGACGACGGTCATGTCGAGCTCGTGCGCCTGCTCGAGGACGTTGAGGCAGTCGTCGAGGCGGCGCAGCCGGATGCGCCGCTCCCCGTCCTCCGGGCTGGTGGGCACGGGCTGGTTCATGGCCACAGACGATACCGCGTCACGACCGCCGTCCAGGCTTCCTGTAGGGTCACCCCTTCCTCTCGATCGTCGGAGCCCGGGCCCTATGCCCGGGCAGGCTCGGTGGCGGCCCGCGCGCCGGTCAGCTCCGCCCCCTCGACGGTCGGTTCCTCGACGGTGCCGGCCAGGGCGCAGTGGGCCCAGAGCTCGACCTCGTCGGCGGCGCAGGTGACGGTGTCGACGGGGCCGCCCGGGGAGACCCGCGTCTCGCCCCCGAGCAGCTCGGCGACCAGGATGAGAACCATGGCAGACGTCTCCCGGTGGGGTCGCAAGGGCGGCCCGCGGCGGTCGGCGGCCCTCCGATGATACCCGAGGTCCCGGCGGAACCCCACGGGAGGATCAGACCGCGGCGGCCGCCGGCTCGGAGCCGCGGCGGCGGCGCGGGGCGGCCCGTGGCCGGGGGGCGGCCGTCGGGCGCTGCGGCAGGAGCGGCCGGAGGTGGAGGCCGGTGGCGCTGCGCGGCGAGGCCGCCACCTCCTCGGGGGTGCCGGTGGCGATCACCTCGCCGCCGCGGTCGCCTCCGAGGGGCCCGAGGTCGATGACCCGGTCCGCGGTCTTCACGACGTCGAGGTTGTGCTCGATGACGATCACGGTGTTGCCGGCGTCGACGAGGCGGTGGAGCACGCCGAGCAGCTTCTCGACGTCGGCGAAGTGGAGCCCGGTGGTGGGCTCGTCGAGGATGTACACGGTGCGCCCGGTGTCGCGGCGGCTGAGCTCGGTGCTGAGCTTGACCCGCTGCGCCTCGCCGCCGCTCAGCTGGGTCGCCGGCTGGCCGAGGCGGATGTAGCCGAGACCGACGTCCTGCAGGGTGTGCAGCTTGCGCGCGATCCGCGGCTGGTTCTCGAAGAGCACCGCCGCCTCGTCGACGGTCATGTCGAGGACGTCGGCGATGCTCTTCCCCCGGAAGCGCACCTCGAGCGCCTCGCGGTTGTAGCGGCGCCCCTTGCACACCTCGCACGTGACGTAGATGTCGGGGAGGAAGTGCATCTCGATCTTGATCACCCCGTCCCCCTCGCACGCCTCGCAGCGTCCGCCGCTGACGTTGAAGGAGAAGCGGCCCGGCTTGTAGCCCCGCACCTTCGCCTCGGGCATCTGGGCGAACAGCTCACGGATGTAGGTGAACACGCCGACGTACGTCGCCGGGTTGCTCCGCGGGGTGCGCCCGATCGGCGACTGGTCGACGTTGATGACCTTGTCGACCTCGTCGAGGCCGTCGATGCGCCCGTGCCGCCCGGGGCGCTCGCGCGCGCGATGGAGGTGCTGCGCGAGCTTCCGGTACAGGATGTCGTTGACGAGCGTGCTCTTGCCGCTGCCGCTCACCCCGGTGACGCAGGTGAACGTGCCCAGCGGGAACGTCACGTCGATGTCCCGCAGGTTGTTCTCACGCGCGCCACGTACGGTGAGCGCCTTGCCGTTGCCGGAACGGCGCCGCCGCGGGACGGCGATCGAACGCTCGCCGCGGAGGAACTGCGCGGTGACGCTCTCCGGCGTCGCCAGCACCTCCTCGAGGGTCCCGGCCGCGACCACGTGGCCACCGTGCTCGCCGGCCCCCGGTCCGATGTCGACGACGAAGTCCGCCGCTCGGATGGTGTCCTCGTCGTGCTCGACGACGATCAGCGTGTTGCCGATGTCGCGCAACGCGAGCAGGGTATCGATGAGCTTGCGGTTGTCGCTGTGGTGGAGACCGATGCTCGGCTCGTCGAGCACGTAGAGCACGCCCATCAGCTTGCTTCCGATCTGGGTCGCGAGCCGGATCCGCTGCGCCTCCCCACCACTCAGCGTCTGCGCCGAGCGGTCGAGGGTGAGATAGTCGAGCCCGACGTCGTTGAGGAAGCCGAGCCGCTCGCGGATCTCCTTGAGCACCTGGCGTGCGATGTATCCCTCGCGCTCGGTCAGGTGGAGGTCGTCGATGCGGCGCAGCGCGACGATCACGCTCTGCTCGGCGAAATCGGCGATGCTCATCCCGTCCACGGTGACGGCGAGGAACTCGGGCTTCAGCCGCCGTCCTCCGCACGCCGGACACGGACGCTGCATCATCAGCCGCTCGATGTCCTGCTTCACCCAGTCGGAGTCGGTCTCGCGATAGCGGCGCTCGAGGTTGGGGATGACGCCCTCGTAGTGGGCCTCGAAGTACCGCACCGTCCCCGAGTGGGAGACGTAGCGCATCCGCACGGTCTCGTCCTTGGGGAGTCCGTAGAGGATCACCTTGCGCTGCGCGTCGGTCAGGTCCCGCCAGGGCGCATCGAGCGGGATCTTGAAGCGCCGCGCGACCGCCTCCACGACGTCCGCGAGCCAGCGCTGCGACGGCCCCTTGGTCCACCCCGAGAGCGCTCCTCCCATGATGCTCAGCGAGTCGTCGGGGACCACCGCGTCCTCGTCGACCTCCATCCGCAGCCCCAGCCCGGTGCAGGCGGTGCACGCCCCGTGCGGGCTGTTGAAGGAGAAGTTGCGCGGCGCCGGCTCCTCCATCGAGATGCCGTCGTACACGCAGGCGTAGTCCTGACTGAAGAGCATCTGACTCAGGCCGGAGGACTCGTCGACCGGGATGAGCAGGATGATCCCGTCGGCGAGCTTCGCCGCCTGCTCGAGCGAGTCGTGGAGCCGCGAGCGCAGATCGGGGCCGATCACCACGCGGTCGACCACGATCTCGATGTCGTGCTTGTACTTCTTGTCGAGGGTGATCGTCTCGGAGAGGTCGCGCAGCTCGCCGTCGACGCGCGCGCGGACGTAGCCGCCACGCCGCGCCTCCTCGAACACCTCGCGGTGCTCGCCCTTGCGACCCTGCACCATCGGTGCGGTGATCATCAGCCGCGTCCCCGCGGGCAGCGCGAGCACCTGGTCGGTGATCTGCTCGATGCTCTGCTTGCTGATCTCCCGTCCGCACTTCGGGCAGTGGGGGTGGCCGATGCGCGCCCAGAGCAGACGCATGTAGTCGTAGATCTCGGTGACGGTCCCCACCGTCGACCGCGGGTTGCGACTCGAGCCCTTCTGATCGATGCTGATCGCCGGGCTCAGCCCGTCGATGTGATCGACGTCGGGCTTCTCCATCTGCCCGAGGAACTGGCGCGCGTAGGCGCTCAGCGACTCGACGTAGCGGCGCTGCCCCTCGGCGTAGATGGTGTCGAACGCCAGGCTCGACTTTCCGCTGCCGCTGAGGCCGGTGATGACGATCAGCCGGTCCCGCGGCAGCGTGAGATCGATCCCCTTGAGGTTGTGCTCCCGGGCACCGGTGATCACGATCGACTCGTGCGGCATCGCTCGCTAGCCTACCCGCTCGGGGCGCGGGCCAGTCGCCGGTGGGAGGCACCGGGGCCCGGGAGAAAGACGACGGGCCGGGCGAGACGCCCGGCCCGTGCAGAACCCTGATTCGTCGGGCTACTCCGGAGTGGCGCCGGCCGCGGCCTCGGCCTTCTCCTTCTTGCCCTTCTCGCCGCCCTTGGGGACGAGGCGCATCTTCACCTCGTTGTCGACGACCTCCACGAGGACGGTGTCGCCGGAGCCGTGCTTGAGGCGCAGCAGCTCCTCGCTGAGGGGATCCTCGATGACCCGCTGGATGACGCGCCGCAGCGGGCGCGCTCCGTAGATCTTGTCGAAGCCCTCGTCGACGATCTTGTCCTTGGCCTCGTCGGTGACGCTGAAGGTGAGCTCCTGGGCGGCGAGGTGGGTGGCCACCTTGGCGAGCATGAGGTCGACGATCGACCGCATCTGCGGCATCGAGAGGCGCTCGAAGACGACCACCGCGTCGACGCGGTTGAGGAACTCGGGCCGGAACGACCGCTTCAGCTCCTCCATGATCGTGTCGCGCATCTTGCCGTGCTCGGCGGTGGTGCTCCGCTCGTCGGGGATCGCCGGCTGGAAGCCCATCGACAGGTTGGCCTTGAGGTTCGACACGCCGAGGTTGCTGGTCATGATCACGATGGTGTTCGCGAAGTTGACCGCCTTGCCCTTGGCGTCGCTGAGCCGGCCGTCCTCGAGGATCTGCAGCAG
>DATKEY010000408.1:0-8559 GCA_035544475.1 Candidatus Dormiibacterota bacterium
CTGCCCGGATTCATCGCCACGGAGCGTGTTGCGGCGATGCCCGCTCACATCCAGGAGCGAGTCCTCTCCCACATTCCTCTTCGCCGATTCGGGGCGATGGAGGAAGTGGCTGCCCTCGTCTCCTTCCTGGCGTCACCGGCCTCCGCCTACATCACCGGCGCGTGCATCCCGATCGACGGAGGGTTGCTGCTCAACCAACTCTCGCTCGGGCGCGACGCCTGAGCCGCGCGGGCCTCGGGGACGGTGGGTCCACTCAGTGACCGGAGAGCGCCAGCGAGGCGGCTGCGGTCAGGACGATCATCACCGCCGCCAGGGCGATCAGCAGGGCGCCCCCCGCGAAGGGTCGCCACCCACCGGTGCCGGGTTGTCGCGCTCACTCCTTCCACCTCCGCCAATGGATGGGCATGCCGCCATTCTCGGAGCGTGGACCGGCTCGCCAGAAGCCCCCGGCTGCGGACAGTTCCCACCCGCCGCGGTGAGTCCCATGTCACCCGGAGGGTAGGATCGGATCGGCGGCGCTCCGCCGCACGGAGGAGGAGAGGTGAAGGGCGACCGGGTCGAGGTGGTGATCGACACCGGCGACGGGGTCCGGACCTACGAGATCGACGCCACCAGGGCGGGGCGGAAGGTGGAGGTGAGCACCGTCCGGGGGGTGGTCGAGGTCGCCGAGGTGACCCGCACCGGCAGGCCGGTCCGCACCGGCCGCTTCATGCAGTCGCGGGTCGTCGCCCTCGTCGAGCACCCCGCATCGGACGCCCGGGAGCAGCCCGACGAGACGGCGGCCGCAGCCCGGCGCCGCCGCCAGGCGGAGGCCATGGGCCAGGAGCGGCTGCTCTAGGACAGGCCATCACGAATGACCTTGATGGCGCGTGTGGCGTATCCTCCGAGGATCTGGAGGGCGGGATGGAGCGAGAGAGGGCGGGGGAGCACGCGCCGGTCGGGGCCGGCGCCGGCGATCGGGTGCTCGACGTCGTGCTCGTCGGGCAGACCGTCTACGAGGGGCCGACGGCGTTCATCGACGTCGACCGCCTGGTTCGGACCCTCGAGAACGACGCCCTCACCGGCCACGTCCGCGTGGCCGGCCCGGGCTTCAGCGGTCTGGTGCTGCTCGTCGCGGGCCGGGTCGTCGCCGCTCGATTCCAGAACGGGCGGCTCGGCGGCGTCGACGCGACCGGCGACGCGCTCCGCTGCCTCGACTGGCGCGCCCAGCGCGGCGACGGGAGGGTGACCGTCGTCGCCCTCGACAACGACCGCGCCGAGGCCGCGACCGAGCTGCTCACCGGGCTCGCCCTCGTCGGTGGTCTGCGCGGCCGCTTCGGCGATCTCGACGCCCTGCTCGAGTACCTCGGCGAGGTCGCCGTGGACGGGACCCTCGTCGTGGAGGCCGGCGAGTCGACCGCCGCGGTGCTCCTCACCTCCGGCCGGATCCGGCGCACCTTCGTCGGGCAGCGGTCGATCGGCGGCCGGGTACCGGCGGCCGTGCGCGCCCTCGCCGCCGATCCGCAGGCGTGGATCTCGGTGGCGGCGGATTCGCACTGGACCCCGGGGCGGCCGCCCGCGCGAGTGCCGGCGCTCGTCCTCCAGGGACGCGGCACGGCGGGGACGCGACGGCGCTCGGCGAAGGCGGCGGCTGGAGGCGGCGCGGCCTGAGCGCCACCCGCGGTCAGAGCGAAAGGCTCAGCTGCCGCGGCCGATGCGGCGTCGACGGTCGTGGTGGGCGCTCGTCGGAGATCCCGGCCGCGCCGCGGAGCGACGCGACCCGGGCGCCGACCATGGTGGTGAACTCCGGGGGGAGGTGGCTGCGGTCGCGATACAGCTCGAGGTAGTGGGGGAGGAGCTCCGGCCAGTCGCGCGCCAGCGCCTCGAGGAAGTGCTCGCGGGTCCCGGCGGAGAGGTGGAGGACCGCGGCGAGGAGGAAGGCGGCGCCCGCCTCGCGCGCCGCGCGGACGGTCGCGGCGAGCGAGGCCTCGCCGTCGCTGATCCCGGGAAGCACCGGAGCCATCAGCACGCCGGCGCGCACCCCCGCGGCGGTGAGCCGCTCGAGCGCCCGCAGCCGCTGGCGGGGCGGTGCAGTGCCCGGCTCGGTGCATCGCACCACCTCGGTGTCGATGCACGGAAGGCTGATGGAGACCGTCGCCCCGCCCGCGGCGGCCGCCTCGGCGAGCAGGGTGGCGTCGCGGACGACGAGCGGCCCTCGCGTCGTGAGCGTGAGCGGACGTCGCGCCGCCACCAGCGCCTCCAGGCAGCCGCGGGTCAGACGGTACCGCCCCTCGGCGGGCTGGTACGGGTCGGTGGCGGTCCCGATGCAGACCAGGCCCTCCGCGTGCGAGGGACGGCGCAGCTCCTCGCGGAGCACCGTGACCACGTTGGTCTTCACCCGGACCGAGCGCCCGTACCGATCGTCCGACGGGCGGTCGGCGCGCCGCTCGAACGCCCGCACGTAACAGAAGGTGCAGCGGTGGATGCAGCCCCCGTACGGATTGAGCGACCAGTCGAACCACATCCCCCGCACCCTCTGCAGGGCGGTGCGGCACGTGGTCTCGACGAGGTCGGTGGCGGGACGCCGGAGACCGCTCACCGCAGCACCCTAGAACATATGTTCGCCCACGTCAAGCCGCGGGCGCCCTCGCGCACAATGGGACGCCCATGGACTTCTCGCTCTCCTTCGAGGAGACGCGCTTCCGCGACGAGGTGCGCGGCTGGCTGCGCGACAACCTCGACGACGACATCCGGGAGCACGCGACCCGCAACGACATCGAGCGCAGTCGCGCCTGGCAGCGGCGGGTGTACGAGGCCGGGTTCGCCGGGGTGAGCTGGCCGCGTGAGCTCGGCGGCCAGGGCGGGACCCTGATGCAGGAGGTGATCGTCAACCAGGAGATGGCGGCGGCGCGCGCGCCCGACCTGGTGAACGTCATCGGCCTCTACATGGCGGGACCGACGATCCTCGCCCACGGCACCGGCGCGCAGAAGGAGCGATACCTCCCGCCGCTGCTCCGCGCCGACGAGATCTGGTGCCAGGGATTCAGCGAGCCGAACAGCGGCAGCGACCTCGCCTCGCTGCGCACCCGGGCGGTCGTCGACGGCGACGCCTTCGTGGTGAGCGGTCAGAAGGTGTGGACGAGCTTCGCCCACGTCGCGCGCTGGTGCATCCTGCTCACCCGCACCGACGCCTCCGAGACGGCGCACGCGGGGCTGACCTATCTCATCGTCGACATGCAGAGCCCGGGCATCGAGGTGCGACCACTGCGCCAGATCACCGGTGACGCCGAGTTCAACGAGATGTACTTCACCGAGGTGCGCGTGCCCCGCGCGAACCTTCTCGGCGAGGTGGGTGGCGGCTGGCGGGTCGCGATGACGACGCTGATGCACGAACGCGCCACCCTCGGTGTCGGGCTCCAGGTGCGCGCCCGGATCGCCCTCGACGCGCTGCGCGCGCTCGCCCGCGAGACCGTCGTCGACGGCGTTCCGCGCTCCGCCGACCCGCTGGTGCGCCAGCAGATCGCGCAGCTCTCCATCGAGGTCGAGGCGATGCGGCTCAACGGGTTGCGCGGGCTCACCCGGGTGCTCCAGGGCGAGCAGCCCGGGCCCGAGGGCTCGGTGAACAAGCTGATGTGGAGCGAGCTCAACCAGCGCATCGCCGAGACCGCTCTCGACCTGCTCGGTCCCTACGGCACCGTCGCCGAGGGCGACGAGCGGGCGCCGCTCGGCGGGCGCTGGGTGCACGGCTACCTGCGCTCGCGGGCGAACAGCATCGAGGGCGGGACGAGCGAGGTCCTCCGCAACATCCTCGCCGAGCGCGTGCTCGGCCTGCCCCGGAGCCGCTGACATGAACTTCGGGTTCAGCGACGAGCAGGAACTCCTCCGCCGCCAGGCGCGCGACGTCCTCGACCGCGAGTGCCCGGTGGCGCGGGTGCGGCAGCTCATGGACGGCGACCCAGGCCACGATCCGGCGCTCTACGCGCGTATCGCCGAGTTGGGCTGGACGGCGATCCCCTTCGCGGAGGCGCACGGTGGGCTCGGGCTCGGCCTCGTCGACCTCACCGTCGTGCTGGAGGAGATGGGTCGCCATCTGGTGCCCTCGCCCTTCGTGTCCTCCGTCGGCCTCGCCGGGATGACCGTTGCGGCGAGCGGCGACGCCGCGCACGCGGCGCGGCTGCTGCCGTCGATCGCGAACGGCTCGGCGCACGCGACCGTGGCGCTCGTCGAGGAGAGCGGACGCTGGGACGCGGGCGGGGTGCGGATGCCGGCGCGGCGCACCGGCGATGCCTGGCTGCTCCACGGAGAGAAGCTGTTCGTCCCCGATGCGCAGACGGCGTCGTGGATGGTCGTCGCGACGCGGACCGGTGATGACCCCGCCGACGGGCTCACCCTGCTCGTGGTCGACACCGCCACGCCGGGCGTGACCGTGCGGCCCCTGCGCGCCATGGACGCCACCCGGCGGATGGCGGTGGTCGGCTTCGACGGCGTCGAGGTGCCGTCCGGCGCCGTGCTCGGCGAGACCGGCCGCGGCTGGGCGACGCTGCGCCGCGGCCTCGACCGCGCCCTGGTGTGCATCGCCGGCGAGCTCACCGGCACCGCCCAGCGGGTGCTCGAGATGTCGGTCGAGTACGCCAAGGTGCGCCAGCAGTTCGGCCGGCCGATCGGCGCCTACCAGGCGGTCTCGCACAAATGCGCCGACATGCTCGTCATGACCGAGTCCGCGCGCTCTCTCGCGTATCACGCGGCGTGGGCTCTCGACAACGACGTCCCCGAGGCGCCCCTCGCCGCGGCGATGGCGAAGGCGTACGCGAGCGACGCGGCGCGCACCGTCGCGTCGCTCGGCCTGCAGGTGCACGGCGGCATCGGCTTCACCTGGGAGCACGACATCCACCTCTTCCTGAAGAGGGCGAAGTGGGGTGAGGCGACTCTCGGCGACGCCTCCCACCACCGCGAGCGGGTCGCCCAGCTGCTGGAGCTCTGAGCTGGGCCTGCGCGGCGCCGTCTTCGACCTCGGCGGAGTGATGACGCTCCCGCTCTTCCGACGGCCACCGGGCGCCGGCGAGCGGCAGCTCGGCTTTCTCGGCTGGTTCCTCCGTGAGGTGAACGCCGTCTACGCACTGCCGACCGGCGATCACGACCTCCACCTGCTCGAGACCGGCCGGCTCACCGAGGCGGAGTTCTTCGTCCGCCTCTGCGAACGTCACGCAGCCGGCGGCCACGACCGCATCGACCCCGCCGAGGCCCGCGACATCCTCTTCGGCCGGCCGATGGTCGCGTCGGAGGTGATGGTCGACGCGGTGCGCCGGGTGCGCGCCGCCGGCCATCGCACCGCGCTCCTCACCAACAACGCGCGCGAGTGGGGGGTGACGTGGCGGCCGCTGATCCCTCTCGACGAGCTCTTCGACCTCGTCCTCGACTCGTCGGAGATCGGCCTGCGCAAGCCCGACCCCGCAATCTACCGGCTCACCTGCAGGGAGCTCGGGCTCGCGCCGGTCGAGTGCCTGTTCGTCGACGACCTCGAATGCAACGTCGTCGCGGCGCGGGAGCTCGGGATGGCCGCGTTGCTCTGCGCCGACGGCCCGGCGACCGCCGCCGAGGTGCTGCGGCGGATGGAGGCCGCGTGAGCGCGGCGGCGCGGGACGCGGGCGCGGACCTCCTCGACCTCCCCGGCGTGCGCCTCGAGCTCGCCGCCGTCAGCGACCGGGGCACGGTGCGCAAGGAGAACCAGGACCGGTGGGCGCTGCGTCCGCTGCCCGGGGGCTGCGCCCTCGTGCTCGCCGACGGGATGGGCGGCCACGCCGACGGCGCGATCGCGGCCCACCTCGCGGTCGAGGCGGCGGCGGGCCATCTCGCCTCTGCCGCCGATCCCGGGGCCGCGCTCGACGGCGCCGTCGCCGCCGCGGCGGAGGCCGTCGCCGCTCACCGCCGTGCCCACAGCGGGGCGATGTCCGGCACCACCCTGGTGCTCGCGGTCGTCGATGTCGACCGGGTACGGCTCGCCAACATCGGCGACAGCCGCGCCTATCGCATCCGCGACGGCGTCGCCGAGCAGCTGACCGAGGACCACTCCTGGATCGCCGAGCAGGTGCGCGACGGCCGCGTCGATCCCGAGCGCGCGCTCCATCATCCCGGCCGCAACATGCTCACCCGGGCGCTGACCGGCGAGCCCGTCGACGCCGACCTCTTCAGTGCGGACCTCGTCACCGGCGACGTCGTGATGCTCTGCTCCGACGGGGTCTGGGACGCGGTCGACGACGCCCGCCTCGCCGCCGAGATGTCCTCGGGCGCGACCCTCGTGGCCGCGACCGCCGGGCTGTGCGACCGCGCGCTCGCCGCGGGGTCGACGGACAACGTGACCGTCGTCGCGTGCCGTGTGGCGCATCTCGATGACTGATCGGTCGGTGACCCGTAACCAACAGGTGTGGATGGGTGTTGACGTAGACGTCGGCGTGCTCGACGATGACTCTCCCCAGCGGCATTCGAGGAGGCGATGGCAAGGAGCAGGCTCACTCGCCTGGTGAAGGTGTGCCGCATCTGCGGGGAGGGCTACGACGCCTTCAAGTCCCGCGAGTCTCGCGGCCGCTACTGCTCCGCCACGTGCCTCCAGGAGGCGCGTCGCCGCCAGCGCGACGGTCTCGTCGTCGAGGAGGAGCCGGCCATCGGTCCGGCCATGCTCCCGCCGACGATCATCCTCGGCAATCGCAACGCCATCGTCAGCCTGGGCCCGGATCTCGCCGCCATCCCCGAGGAGGGTCCGGGTCTCACGACCTGAGACGTCGGGCTAGACTCCGGGCGCCATGGCACGTCTCTATGCGCAGCTCTTCACGCTGGTCTTCGCCGTCGTCGGGCTCGGCGGCCTGGCGCTCGGGGACGCGGGGCACACGGGCGGGGGCAACCTCGGCGGTCTGACCCTGCACCTCACCTGGGCGCGCGACATCCTCGACATCGCGATCGCGGCGGCGCTCGCGCTCGTCGGGTTCACCTTCCGGATCCCCCGCCAGCCGGCGGCGATCCTCGTCGTGCTGATCGGAGCGCTGCTCTTCGTCCTCGCCGTCTCCGGCTTCATCGTCGGCGACGACGCGCTGGCGACGAAGGGCTTCGCCGGCCTCCACTTCCCCACCGCGGTCAACGTCCTCGACCTGCTGAGCGGGGTGCTCGGCCTCTTCAGCGGCGGATTGACCCTCGCCGACCAGCCCGAGGCCGCCTGACGCCTACCCCGGGACCCGGGTCCACGCCGCGAAGAGAGGTGGGAAGTTCACGACCCCGTCCACCGCGGTCACCTCGGCCCTCATCCGCTCCTCGAGGGTCTCGATGTCGACCTCGGCGGCCGTGGCGATGCCGAACCGCTCCACCGACGGAAGCACCGCCCGGACGATGTTGACGATCACCGACATGGGGGCGGTCGCCACCCCGGTGATGAGTGTGCGGCAGCGGAGCTCGGGGGCCGGGAGGCCGGCGTCGCGGAATGCGCGGTGCAGCCGGGGGCCCATGCGGACCTCGGCGCCGAGCGTCCGCACGGTGTCGACGACCAGGCCCCTGACGCGCTCCCACAACGGGCAGGAGGGGTGGGTCATCTCCCATCCCTCCATGTCCGGCTCGAGGAACCACACGAGAGCTCCCGGGGGCAGCGCCTGTGCGCAGGCGCCGAGCACCGCGAGCCGGTCGGGCACCCACATCAGGATGCAGCGGCCGATGACCGCGTCCACCGGATCCGGAAGCGCGGCGAGCTGACCCTCGAGACCGGCGACGTCACCCTCCACGAAGGCGACACGGTCGAGGCCCATCGCCGTGATCCGGCGGCGGGCCAGTTCGACCTGTTCCGCCGAGCGTTCGACGCCGAGGACCGAGCCCTGCGGCCCGACCAGGCGGGCGGCGAGCAGCGCGCAGTCGCCCGCGCCCGAGCCGAGGTCGACGACCCGTCGCGCGGAGTCGATCCCGGCCTCGCGGAGCAGCGCTTCGGTGACCGGCTCGAGGTACTCGCCCTGGGCGACCAGCCTCCGCTCCTCCGCGAGGCGGTCGGCGGCCCAGGAGTAGGGGTCGCGCTCGGTGACGGTGGCGTCCATCGTGCACCCTCGGTCGGCATCGTCGAGTCCCGACAATCATGGCCGACGATGGACGGCCACGGGGTGGGTGGCCTACCGGACGGTAGCGCTCCCGTTGACCGAGATGAGCGCGCCGTCGTCGCTCTCGTCGTGGCGGCGGATCACCTTGCCGCGGACGTTGCCGACGACCTCGCCGACCTGGCGGGCCGCGGTCTGAGCGGTCGGGCCGACCCGCCGGGCGGTGTCGACGACCTGCTGGGCCCCGTCGCGGACGGCGATGGCGATGCCCTGGATCTGCTCGCGGGTGCGACGACCCTCCTGGGGGGCGACGCAGAGACCGATCACCGTTCCCACGACGGCCCCGTGGGCGAGACCTCGGATGTATCCCACGGCTGAGCCTCCCGAGTGATTTGATAGTGACGGTATCAGATCAGGTCAGCGCGGTGGAGCCCCACGCGCCGTCGGGGACGATGCGCAGGCGCTCGACCGGCTCGCCGCCGACGAGGTGGTGCTCGACGATCTCGGGGACGTCCTCGGG
>DATKEY010000409.1:0-34131 GCA_035544475.1 Candidatus Dormiibacterota bacterium
GCCTTCGAGGCGGCGATCCACGGCGACGACATGGGCATCCCGCTCGCCCTGGAGGAGGCCGCCGGCAGGAGGGCGTGGATGGCCGCCTTCTGCGCCTGGTCCCTCGCCGAGGAGGGACGCCCCGTCGAGGTGACCCGCGAGGGCGGCGGAGTCCGCGCCCGGAGCACCGAGGACGGCGCCGAGGCACGCCTCGACGATGCCGCCTTCATCGCCCACTTCGCGGGCCGCCGTCTCGACCCCGCGCTCCCCGGCTCGCTGGCGCGAGCGCTGCGGATGTACGGAGCATGAGCTTGCTCATCAGAACGGGCGGGGTGAGCGTAGGCGGCTCTGCCGCCGCAGCGAGGGGGGGGACACCCCCCCTGAGAAAATGAGCGCGCCGCGGTTCCAGAAGCCCGGGTGGATCACCGCGCACGTCTTCAACCCGATGGTGGCCGTGCTCACCCGCGCCGGGCTGAGCGTCCACGGCAGCAGGGTCCTCGCGGTGCGCGGGCGCACGAGCGGGGAGATCCGGACGACCCCGGTCAACCTCCTGACGATCGACGGCACCCGCTACCTCGTCGCGCCGCGCGGTCACACCCAGTGGGTGCGCAACCTCCGCGCCGCGGGCGAGGGCGAGCTGCACCTCGGCCGTCGCGCCGAGCGCTTCCGCGCGACCGAGCTCGGCGACGACGACAAGCCGCCGATCCTCCGTGCCTACCTGCGCAAGTGGAAGATGGAGGTCGGCGTCTTCTTCGGCGGCGTCGGTCCCGACGCGCCGGACGCGGAGATGCGCCGCATCGCCCCCGACCACCCCGTCTTCCGCATCGACGCCGCCTGAGGGCGGCGGCTCAGCTCACCGCGGCCGGCGCCAGGATGCCCGCCCCCCACGGGTTGTCGACCACGTAGAGCCAGGTGCCGTCCGGCTGGCGGCGTGCGACCTCCGCGGACGTCGACTCCATGGGGTCGGCGCCGGGCGCCTCGAGGCGCCAGGTGCTGTGGGTGAGGGCGATGTCGCCCGACCGCACGGAGGTGCTCGCGACGATCGTGAGCGTCCCTCCCATCGCGACGAAGGGTTGCAGCGCCTCCCGGATCGCCGCGGTCCCGGTGACGGCGCCGGCGGCGGGGTCGGGGATGATCGAGGCGCCGGCCTCGTAGAGCCCGACGAGCCCCTCGACATCCCCCGCGTTGAAGCGCGTGGCGAACAGCCCGATGATCTGGTCCGGCTGGGTGGCGGCCATGATTCCTGCCCTCCTCTGGCGGCACGGGCGCCGAGTGTATCGTGGGGCCGGCACCCGGCCAAGGGCCTGTGTATCGGCGTTCATCCGGACGTCATCGCCGCGGTCGAGACTCGGCCGCCACGATCCTCGTCGGGACCCACCTCTGGAGGCGTGAGCATGGCCAGCGTGGACACTCCGGTCGATCAGGGACGGATCGAGGAGCTGATGGGGAAGCTCATCGGCTACATGACGGGCAGCACGATGTGCCTCAGCATGTGGATCGGTGACGAGCTGGGGCTCTACCGCGCGATGGCCGGGGCCGGCCCGCTGAGCGCCGACGCGGTTGCGCAGCGCACGGGCTGCAATCCGCGTCTGGTGCGCGAATGGCTCGACAGCCAGGCGGCGGGCGGGCTGGTCGTGTACGACGCCGACGCCGATTCGTACCGGCTCGGTGCCGAGGAGGCGATGGCGCTCGCCGACGACAGCACGCCGATCTTCGTCGCCCGGGCGATGAACGCGATCGGGTCGATGTTCATGGACCTCGACAAGGTCACCGCCGCATATCGCGGGGACGGCCGGCTGCCCTGGGGAGAGCACCATCCGTGCCTCTTCAAGGGCACGGAGTGGTTCTTCCGCACCGGCTACCGGGCCTACCTCCCGACGACGTGGATCCCCGCGCTCGAGGGCGTGCAGGCGAAGCTCGAGCGGGGCGCGCGCGTCGCCGACGTCGGCTGCGGCCACGGCGCCTCGGTGGTGGTGATGGCCGACGCGTATCCCCACTCGCGGATCAGCGGCTTCGACTACCACGAGCCGTCGATCCGCACCGCCCGCGAGCGCGCCGCCGAGGCGGGCGTCGCCGACCGCACCAGCTTCGAGGTCGCGACGGCGAAGGACTACCCCGGCACCTACGACCTCATCTGCTTCTTCGACTGCCTGCACGACATGGGCGACCCGGTGGGCATCGCCCGGCACGCGCTCGAGCACCTCGATCCGGACGGCACCGTGCTCCTCGTCGAGCCCTTCGCCCTCGACGGGCGCGCCACCAACCTCGCCGGCAACCCGATGGCGGCGCTGCTCTACACCGCGTCCTCGGTGGTGTGCACGCCGAACTCGCTCTCCCAGGAGGTCGGCCTCGGGCTCGGCGCCCAGGCGGGTGAGGCGCGCCTCGCCGAGGTCTTCCGCGAGGCCGGCTTCACCCGCTTCCGCCGCGCGGCGGAGACCCCGCTCAACCTCATCCTCGAGGCGCGCCCGTAGCGGCCGCGTCTACACGAGAAAGGTCGAGTCGGGGTTCTGCAGCGGGTCCTTGATCTCGTACTCGAGCGCGCGGATGTCGTCGATCGTCCACATCAACTTCGGGTCATCCGAGTTGTGGGGCTGGCCGATCAGCGTCTTCCCGTCGGCGCGGAGCAGCCCCTGTTTGACGATGAACTCGTCGAGCCCACAGCCGTCCCAGAGCTCCCAGAACGTCTTGAACCCCAGGTAGCGTCCCGGGTCCTCGTTGAAGATGCGCTCGCACGGCGCCGAGCAGAAGGCGTGGCGCCTGCCCTCGTGCTCCCTGATGCGGATGTCGTTGATGTCGAGCCGGGGGAGGACGCAGACCATCTGGCAGACCCGGCAGATCGGGGGCAGCTCGGTGAGGAGGTTGAACGGGTTGCCCGACCCGGGCTCCTGCATCTCGCGCATGCCCTCCCAGAACCACCCGTAGTGGTCGTACCAGCCCGGGTACTTCTCCTCGAACCACTCCATGTCGGCGTCGGAGAGCGGGCTCTGCCGCCAGAACATCAGCGGCCAGGCGGCGGTCGCGATCATGAAGACGCTGTGCCCCATCCACGGCACCCGCTGCTCGGCGAGCGCGAGGTCCCTCGGCGCCTGCAGCCCGAAGGGCTCGAGCTTGGCGACGAACGAGCCGACCCAGTCCTCGGCGATCCACTCCTTCCAGCGTTCGAGGTAGCTCGCCCCGCGGTTCACCTGGCCGTAGTCGCGGGCCGCACCGAGGAACACGTCGAGGAAGTTGTGCTGCCTCCAGAAGCCGCGGTCGAAGTCGGCCTGGAGGTACTGGTGGTTGTCGGGCTCGGAGAGGACGGCGGCGAGGGTGCTGTACCCGTTCGCCATGTGCCGGGCCTCGTCCGACTGGATGCTGAGAAAGACGCCCGGGGTCACCATGTCGCCCTGGGCGGCCGCCATCTCGGTGATCGAGACGAAGAGCGCGTTCGTGTACGCGGTCTCGGTGACGACCTGGAGATTCATCACCCCCTCGATCACGTCGCCCATGAAGAAGGTCTCGAAGGCGGTCCGGCCGGTCCGTCCGAAGATGTTGCCGCCCTTGGCCTTGAGGCCGAGGGTGAAGCCCTCGGGGTCGGGAGCGTGCTTGGCGAAGTACCGGTTCAGGTACATCTGCTGGTGGGTGTGCCGCACCTCGTCGATCATCTGGGCCTGGTAGCCCTGGCGCAGCTCCTGATTGGCGACGGTGTCGATGAGCTGGGCGCACGCCTTGCTCGCCGCGTACTCGGCGAAGTTGACGATGGGGAGGACGATCTTGAGGAGGTCGAGCCAGCGGCGCTCCGCCATCTGGGGGGCGTTGACGCGGGCGAGGACGTCCTCGAGGGCGCCGTACTGACGGTCGTCCTTCTCCTCCTCCATCGAGACGTACTCGCGGATGAGGGTGCGGAAGGGATCCTTGGTCCGCGGCGGGATCCGGTACTTGGTGGGATAGCGCTCGCGGCGCTCCACGTAGGAGGGGGACCACTCGAGGTCCTTGACGCGCTCGTGGGCGTCGACCGTCGTCGGCATCAGAATGACCTCAGGCGAAGGTGAGCATGCCGCGGATGTTCTTCCCCGCGTTGAGGTCGGCGTATCCGTCGTTGATCTCGTCGAGCCGGTACGTGTTCGTGACCAGGTCGTCGATGACGAGCTGGCCGCGGCGGTACATGTCGATGAGCATCGGGATGTCGGCCTGCGGGTTGCAGCCGCCGAACATGTGCCCGGTCAGCGACTTCTGGTACATCAGCATCTCGAAGAGCGGCATGTCGGCGCGCTCGGGCTCGGGCCGGGGGATCCCCGCCATCACCACGTGGCCGAGCTTGCCGGCGAGCGAGAGCGCCTGGGTGACGTACTCGGTCTCGCAGATGTTGGTGCAGATCAGCACCTTGTCGGCGCGCTGACCGCGGGTGATCTCGCTCACCAGCTCCCACGCCTCGTCGTAGTCGGCGCACGTGTGGGTCGCGCCGAGGCGCTCGGCGTTCTCGCGCTTGAAGGGAACCGGGTCGATGGCGACGATGTGCTGCGCGCCGGCGCAGCGCGCCCCCTGCACCGCGTTCGAGCCGACCCCGCCGACTCCCATGACGACGACGGTGTCGCCGGGCTCGACCTTTGCGGTGCGCACCGCGGAGCCCCAGCCGCAGGTGACGCTGCAGCCGAAGAGGCCGGCGACGCCGAGCGGGATGTCCTCGTCGATCTTGCAGACGGACATCGCCGGGGCGACGGTGTACGGCGAGAAGGCGCCGACGAGGAACTCCTGGTTCACGTCCTCACCGCGCGCGTGGACGCGGCAGGTCCCGTCGAGCTGAGGCCCGACGACGATGTTCGCGCCGAGGTCGCAGAGGTTGGTGTGCCCGCGGATGCACCACCTGCACTTCCCGCAGGCGGGCTCCCAGAGCATGACGACGTGGTCGCCGGGCTCGAGGTCGCGGACTCCCTCGCCGACCTCCTCGATGATGCCGGCCCCCTCGTGTCCTCCCACGGCGGGGAACGGAAAGGGGACGATGCCGGTGGAGAGATGGTCGGAGGTGCGGCACAGCCCGACGCTGTGCACCTTGACGAGGACCTCGCCCTCGGCAGGACCGTCGAGCTCGACCTCCTCGACGCTCCATGGCTCGTTCAGACCCCAGAGCAGAGCCGCCTCGATCTTCACCGCCATCCTCCTGTCGACACGCGTGACCGGCAGTGTCGTTCGCGAGACCGGGGTGGTACATCCCGCGTTCTCGGCACCCGGTGAGGGTCCGCGGGAGCGGGGAGAGGGAGTTGACAGGGTCGCCTTCCACACGTAGCCTATTCTGACTAGCAGCTTTGTCAGAGTCGTGCCACCGGGGGGAGGGCCGTGCCGATGACGACGCGCCGCCACGCCGACGGCTACTTCCCGCGCGACCGCTCGGTCCTGCGCCGAGTGCACGAGGAGAGGGCCGTCGGCCTTCTCTACGGACAGCGGGCGCTCCTCATCGGCGCGCTCCAGCCGCTCAACTACCTCGGCACCGTGATGCACGACCACGGAGACCGGCTGGCCTTCCAGCGGCTCTCCCACACCGGGCGGATCTTCGAGACCGTCTTCTTCGGCACCCGCGCCGAAGCAGACCGCGGACTGCGCTACACCGCCGCCGTCCACACGCGGGTGCGCGGCGAGATCCCCGAGGCGGCGGGGCCCTGGCCGGCCGGCTCGGTGTACTCGGCGACCGACCCGGCGCTCATGCTCTGGACGGTCGCCTGCATGGCGGACTCGGCCCTCGCCCTCCACGAGGCCCTCGTCCGCCGGCTCGGCGACGAGGAGCGCGAGGGTCTCTGGCGTGACTACGTCCGCTTCGGCGAGCTCTTCGGGATGCCGCGCAGAACCGCCCCGGCGACGTTCTCGGGCTTCCGCGACTACTGGCAGGAACGGCTCGGCAGCGACGAGCTCGTCCTCACCGACCACGCGCGGCGGTTCGCGCCGCAGATCAGCTTCGACCTCCCGCTCCCGGGCCACATGCTCCCGGGGCTCGCGGTCCTGAACTTCCTGATGCTCGGAACCGTCCCCGCCGCGGTCCGGCGGCGGTACGGGCTCGGCTGGAGCCCGGCGCACGAGCTGCTCTTCCGAGGCCTCGCCACGGCGGTGCGAACCGGCCGGGTCGCCGTCCCCGGCGGGATCCGCCACGGCGGGAACACCGCGCTCTTCGACCTCATCGCCCGCACCGAGGCCGAGCAGGCGCGCAACGGGAAGGGACCGCTCCCCATCGCCATCAGATCCACGGAGAGGGCCCCGGTGACGCCCGGCTAGACTGCGGGGCATGTCGCCTCGCCCCCGGGCCCGGCGGCGAGTGGCGGGAACGGTCGTGGCCGTTGTCACCCTCGGCGCTGCCGCGCTCCCCGCGTCGGCCGCACACGGCTCCGGCGGCCGCGCTGCGTGGCAGCCGGGACCCGCGGTCTACGGTGTGGGCGAGACCTCGAACGTGCCGGTGACGATGGCGGACGGCACCGTGCTGCGCGCCGACATCTACTTCCCGACCGACCGGGGCACGTCGACGCCGGCTCCGGGGCCCTTCCCGGTGCTCCTCGTCCAGACCCCGTATGGCAAATCGCTGAGCGGCGGCCGCCAGGCGGCGGAGCGCACCGGAGGGCTCTCCACCGGCTTCTCCTCGTACCTCGTGCCCCGCGGCTACATCGACGTCGTCGCCGACGTCCGCGGCACCGGAGCGTCGGGCGGCAGCTGGGGGCTCTTCGACCCCGTCCAGCAGCAGGACGGCGCCACCCTGGTGCGCTGGGCGGCGGCGCTGCCCCACTCCGACGGCAAGGTCGGCACCTACGGTCCGTCGTACCTCGGCATCGACCAGCTCCTGACCGCGAACGCGCTCGGCCCGGGCTCGCCGCTGAAGGCGATGTTCCCCATCGTCGCCGGCGACGACCTCTACCGCGACACCGCCTTCATGGGCGGGATCCCGGGGATCGAGTTCAACCTGCCCTACCTGCTCATGACCGGCGGGCTGCACACCGTCGACGCGCCCCTCGAGAATCCGCAGGACCTGGCCGGATCTCTGCGCACCGTCGCCGAGCACGAGCAGGGGCTGCTGTCGCTGCAGGCGCGGCTGATCCTCTCCATCACCAGCGGCGGCGACGAGGCGTACGACGAGGGGTACTGGCGTGACCGCCGCCCCCAGGACTGGCTCGCCCACATCGCCGCGCTCGGCATCCCGACCTTCCTCGTCGGCGGCTGGTTCGACCTCTTCCAGCGCGGCGCGCCGCTCAACTACTCGGGGCTGCAGAACGCCGCCGACGGCCGGCCGGTGGGGGCCGCGATGCTCCCCGGGCAGCCGGTCTCCGGCCGCTACCAGCTGCTGATGGGACCGTGGTACCACCTCGACGCGGGGGGCGGCCTCGACCTGCAGCGTCTCGAGCTGCAGTGGTTCGACCGCTGGCTCAAGGGCGTCGACACCGGCATCGACACGACGACGACGCCGCTCCACCTCTTCCAGCTCGGCTCGCAGCGGTGGGTCGACACCGCCCGCTACCCGCTCGACGGGCTGACCCCGACGACGCTCTACCTCGGCGCCGGTCCCGGCGGCGGCGCCCCCTCGGCGAACGACGGCGGGCTGGCGGCGAGCGCGCCCGGCGGTGCCGGCGGTGCCGACACCGTCCTCTGGACGGGGCTCAGCAACCCCTGCGGCCGCCAGACCGACCAGTGGGCGGCCGGAGGCGCGACGGTGTCGCTCGGCGCCCTCCATCAGCCCAACCCGTGTGCCGCCGACGACCGCGCGATCCAGAGCGGGCCCGGCGCGCTCACCTACACGACCGCGCCGCTCGCCGAGGACACGGTGATCGGCGGCCCCGCCGACGTCACCGTCTTCGCGACCTCGACCCGCCCCGAGGTCGAGCTCGAGGCCACGCTCGAGGACGTCTCGCCGAACGGCGCGTCGACGCCGCTCACCAGCGGTGCGCTGCTCGGGTCCTTCCGCGCGCTCGACCCGGCGCGGACGTGGTTCGCCCCCGACGGCCGCCCGCTGCTGCCGTACCACGCGTTCACCCGCGCGTCGGCGCGGCCGGTGCCCACCGGCGCCGTCACCCGCTTCGACATCGAGGTGTTCCCCACCTTCGCGCGGCTCGCCGCCGGCCACCGCCTGCGGCTCACGCTGACCACCTCGGACACGCCCCATCTGGGGCCGACCCCGGCGCAGATCGCCGGCCTCGCCGGCGGCGTCTACGCGGTGCAGCGCACCGGGACGTACGCGTCCTACCTCGAGGTGCCGATGGCCCCGGCGGGCCGGGTTGGAGGGTGAGCATGGCTGAGCGCGTGCTGGCGACACTGCTGCAGGGGGGACACTTCTTCGAGGGTCCGCGCTGGCACGACGGCCGCTGGTACGTCTCCGACTTCTACCGCCACGCGGTGCTCGCGGTGACTCCGCAGGGCGCGGAGGAGACGGTGATGGAGGTGCCCGGTCAGCCCTCGGGGATCGGCTGGCTGCCGGACGGGTCGATGCTCGTCGTCTCGATGCGCGACCACCGGCTGCTGCGGCGCAGCCCGGCGGGTCACGTTGCCGAGCATGCCGACCTCACCCCGCACTGCGGCGGCCAGAGCAACGACATGGTGGTCGACGCCCGCGGCCGCGCCTACGTCGGGAACTTCGGCTTCGACCTCATGGCCGGGGAGGACCCGCGGCTCGCGTGCATCACCCGTGTCGATCCCGACGGCACGGTCGCCATCGCCGCCGAGGCCATCCAGTTCCCCAACGGCTCGGTGATCACGCCGGACGGCTCGACGCTGATCGTCGGCGAGACCCTCGGGTGCCGGTACACCGCGTTCACGATCGCCGCCGACGGCAGCCTCGGCGACCGCCGGGTGTGGGCGCAGCTCGCCCCGACGCCCGAGCTCGGCCCCTTCGGCGACATGCTCCCGCACATCACCGTCGCCCCCGACGGCTGCTGTCTCGACGCCGAGGGCCACATCTGGGCCGCGGACGCGGTCGGCGCACGCTGCATCCGGGTCGCCCCCGGCGGCGCGATCGTCGACGAGGTGCGTGCCCCGCAGGGGCTCGGCGTCTTCGCCTGCATGCTCGGCGGCGGCGACGGCCGCACGCTGCTGCTCTGCAGTGCCCCCGACTACTTCGAGCACATGCGCAGCCAGGTGCGCGAGGCGGTGCTCCTCACCACCACCGTCGACGTCCCTCATGCGGGACTGCCGTAGCGCATCGTGGTGAGTATTCACTAACCTGGGGTCGATGGGACTCCCGAACACCCGAGAACGGATCCTCGACGCGTCGGCGCAGGTCATGAGCACGCGGGGCCTCGCCGCAGCGACCACCAAGGAGATCGCCCGCGCCGCCGGGTTCTCCGAGGCCGCCCTGTACAAGCACTTCCGCGACAAGGAGGACCTCTTCCTCACCGTTCTCAGCGAACGCCTGCCGCCGCTCATCTCGCTCCTCGACGACCTCCCCGAACGGGTCGGGAAGGGCGCGGTCGCGACGACCCTCGAGGACGTGGCTCGCGCAGCAGTCGCGTTCTACGACCGCTCGACGCCCATCGCCGCCTCCCTCTTCGCCGATCCGGGGTTGCTCGCCCGGCATCGCGAGAGGATGGGGGAGGCCGGCCGGGGTCCGCAGCTCGCGTACGAGCTCCTGGCGGGATACCTCAGGGGTGAGCAGCGGCTCGGGCGGTTGTCGCGGTCGGCGAAGCCCGCGGTGGCCGCCGGTCTGCTCCTCGGCGCCTGCTTTCAGCGGGCGTTCCTCAGGAGCTTCCTCGGGGAGCCGGCGGACGAGAGTACGGACCACGTCTTCGCGCGGGACGCGGTCCGCACGCTGCTGCGGGGTCTGTCGCTGCAGAAGCCACCCGGCTGACCTCGCGGCCCGGGGCGCTCGTTCAGGCTGCGCTCGCTCGGAGCGCAGGGATCAGCTCGAAGACGGGATGGCGAGCCGCCGCGCCGGCCGGGTCGTCGAGCACGTCGCCGAGCCCGAGCATCCCGGCCATCGCCCTGGCCAGCCGCCGGCGCCGGATGTACGGCGCCAGGACGTCCCCGAAGAAGGCCGCCGCCTCGTCGCGACTGAGCTCCACCGCGCGGACCGCCTCGGCGCGCCTGCCCGTGGTGAGGGTCGCCTCGCCCGCGGCGCGCAGGTTGCGCACCCAGTTCACCTCGCCGAACGGGCACTGCACCCAGCGCCGGCCGTCGACGGCGATCACCGCGACCGGCGTGGTGCGCGGCTCTCCTGTCCGGCGTCCGCGGACGGTGAGCAGTGCGTTGGGGCCGACGGGGATCCCCGCGCGCGTCAGCCCGCGGACGATCCGGTTGAAAACAGCGGTGAAGCTCGGAACTCGCGCCTGGTTCGGCATGTCACTTTCCGCGTGGTGGGTGTGCGTTCACTCACCAGGTTAGTGAACACTCACCACCGAGTCAAGGGGCCGGCTCGCCGGGTCTACGCCCCTCCCCAGGCGCTGAGCAGCGCGCGGGTGCGCTCCCTCTCCTCGTCGCTGCCGCCGAACTCGGACGCGAGGAACTCGGTGGTCCCCGCGTCCTCGAGTGCGTCGAGCTGCTCGCGCACCGAGGCCTCGTCGCCGCACACCACGACCTCGGCGGGTCCCTCCGCGCCCTCGCGATCGAGCATGGCCCGGTACGCGGGGAGCTGCCCGTAGAGGGCGAAGGCCCGCGCCGCCCGCCTGCGCACACCCTCGACGTCGTCGGTGACGCAGATCGGCAGCCCGACGACCACCCGCGGCGACGGCCGGCCTGCCTCCGTGGCGGCGGCGGTGAGCGCGGGCACGATGTGGTCGGCGACGGTCCGCGCCCCGGTCATCCAGGTGACGGTGCCGTCAGCGACACCGCCGGCGAGCCGGAGCATCCGCGGCCCCATCGCGGCGAGCAGCACCGGGCAGGGGGCGGCGCCGCCGACGGTGATCGCGCCGTGCGCCCGCAGGGTGTCGCCGTCGACGTCGACGGTCTCCTGTCGGAGCGCCGGCAGGAGCACGTCGAGGTACTCGCGCATGTGTCGCGCGGGGCGTTCGTACGAGTAGCCGAGCATCGTCTCGATGACGACCTGGTGGGAGAGGCCGATGCCGAGGAGCAGACGCCCGCCGGTCGCGGCCTGGGTGGTGAGCGCCTGCTGCGCCATGAGGAGCGGATGGCGGGGATAGGTGGGGATCACCGCGGTACCGAGCTCGATCGCCGGCACCTCGCGCCCCACGACCGCAAGGGCGATCAGGGCGTCGAGGCCGAAGATGTGCGGGACCCACACCGAGGGGAAGCCGTCCTCCGCCGCCTGGCGCGCGCGGGTCAGCAGGCTGCCGAGCGGATCGGGTCCGCCGGTGTCGCCGAGCAAGATGCCGATGCGCATGGGGCGGGAGCTTACCCCCCGGCGCCCGGGGGGGTAGTTCCAGGCATCCCGTGGATGCCTGGAACTGGACGGGGGGTCGTAGACCCCCCGCGTCAGGACCCCAGCACTTCGACGGCGCGCTCGAGCAGCCGCGGGAGCGACGGCGCGAGCAACTCGTAGTGCGGATCGACCCGCTTGCCGCGGCGGTGGAGCATCAGGTTGAAGGCGGCGATCACCGCGAAGCTGTACGCCGCGCAGGCGCGGTGCCAGGCGAGGCCGGCGACGGCGCCTCCGCCGGCGGCGTAGAGCTCGGCGAGCCGCTCGGGCGGGACGGTGATCGACCACATGCCCTCGCCGTCCCAGGAGGCGGGGTCGCTGAAGACGGAGAGCCAGCCGAGGTCGTGGAGGACGGGGCCGACCGAGGCGAGCTCCCAGTCGAGGACCGCCCGCAGCCGCCCCTCGTGGAAGAGAAGGTTCGACCACTGGAAGTCACCGTGGCGCAGACCGACGCTCCCGCCTTCCGGCGGCGCCGCGAGGAGCCGCGCCCGGACCTCCGGCGCGAGCGCGAGCAGCGCCGGGTCGGCGCCGCGCTCGGCGAAGCGGTCCCAGCGGAGCAGGTCGGAGACCGGGGTCGCCACCTCCCAGCCGGGGAGCAGTCGGGCGGCGTCGACCCGGCGGAGCGCGCCCAGCGCGGCGATCGCCTCGCGGGCCGCGGTCTCGGCGTCGAGGCCCCCCGGGAGCCCGGCGTCTCCCTCGAGCCCGACCGTCGCCCCGTCCAGCCACTCGGCGACGAGATAGGGGCGGTCGAACCAGCGCGGGTCGTCCCCCGCCCAGGACACCGGGGTGACCGGCACCGCGGTCGGCGCCAGCGCATGGAGCACCGTTGCCTGGCGGAGGACGTCGGACGGGCCTTCGTGCCGCACCCCGGCGGGGGGGAGGCGGAGCACGTGTCGCGCCGGGCCGTCGACGCCGCGGACCTCGAAGCCGAAGCTCAGGCCGCTGTGCCCGGGCATCGGCCGGACGCCGGCGACCTCGGCGTCCGCTCCCACGTGGGCGCGGCAGAAGTCGCGCAGCCGCAGTGCCAGATCGTCGTCGGGGCTCAGGGGTGACCCCTACAGGAGGACGTCCCGGACGGCCTCGCAGAAGAGGCCGGAGGCGAGCAGCACGATACCGACACCGAGCTGCTGGTGGTTGTCGTAGGCGAGGGCGAGGGCGATGAGGGCGACCCCGATGACGATGGGGGCGACGATGAGGATGGCGACGCCGCCGACGCCGAGGACGACGCCGAGCAGGGTCAGGCTGAGCTGATCGCCCTTGTACGTCTGCCGCAGCGACCGTCCGGCGCGCAGGGCTGCGATCCCCACACAGGCGACCACCACGAAGGGCCACGCGGAGCCCATCTCTCTCTTCCGCCCTCCTCCCGCTCACGCGGTCGGTGCCAGCCTACGCGTTCCGCCGGAGCGCGTCCAGCCGACCGGGGGCGTCATCCTCCGCCTCGGCTCTGCGGGCGACCATGAAGCGATGGGAGAATCGCCGCACCGGACGACAACCGCCTGCAGCGAAGGGGGGGCAGGGCGGCGTCCGCCCCCGAGGAGCAGCTGACGATGTCCAACCGCATCACCCGTGGCGCCTGTTCGGTCGCCGTCGCCGCCGGCCTTGTGCTCTCGGGGGCCGCCGGCCTCCGCGCGGCGATGCCGGCCACGACTCCGTCCACGGGTCCGGTGCTCACCGCCAACGTCCTCCCCGGCCTCGACCTGCTCACCCCACTCGGGCTCCCCTCGCCGCTCACCGAGATGCGCGTCGGCATCGGCCTCGCGCCGGCCGACTCCGCCGGCGAGCGCGCCCTCTTCGACGCGCTCTACGACCCCGCCAGCCCCCTCTACCACCGCTTCCTGAGCCCCGCCGAGGTGGCGGACCGTTTCGGGGTCCCCGCCGCACGCTATCGGGCGGTGGAGAGCTGGCTGCTCGGCGGCGGCCTCACCATCACCCACGTCGACGCGGCGCGCACCTACGTGCAGGCCTCGGGCACGGTCGCCCAGCTCGACCGCCTCTTCGCCACCACCCTGCGCACCTACCGCTCGAAGGGAGTCGACTTCGTCGCCAACGACCGCCGTCCCGCGGTCCCGCCCGGGCTCGGCGTCGTCTCGGTGGTCGGGCTCAACACCCTGCAGCGCTTCTCGGTGCCGGCGCGGCTGCGCCCGGCCCCGGGCATCGGCGGGCTCTACACCGACAGCTACACCCCGCAGGCGCTCTGGGCGCTCTACGACCAGCCGTCCGACAACCTCGGTCAGGGGCAGACGATGGCCGTGATCGGCGCGGGAAGCAGTGACTCCGTCATCGGTGACCTGCGCCGCTTCGAGGACCTCAACCACCTGCCCCACGTGCCGGTGAGCGTCCGGCACGCGGGCGGCGGCGCCTTCAAGGACAACACCGGTGCCGTCGAGTGGGACCTCGACACCCAGTCGAGCACCGGGATGGCGCCGCTCGTCCGCCGCGAGGACCTCTACTTCGGCTCCACCCTCGCCGACGCCGACGTCGAGGCGGCCTTCTCGCGATGGGCGGGCGACGCCGACGCGCCGGCGCAGGCCGACGCCTCCTTCGGGGAGTGCGAGACCAACCCGACCAACCCGGTGAGCGGCAACCCGGCGCTCAACCCGCCCGGGAACGTCGGCCAGGGCCTGGGGAACAACCTCCAGCCGGTCGCCGACCAGACCCTGCTCCAGGCCACCCTCGAGGGGCGCAGCCTCTTCGCCTCGACCGGCGACACCGGCTCCTCCTGCCCGATCCTCGCGCTGCCGGTCGTCGGAGCGGGCAACGGAGTGCTCAACCAGGCGTTCCCGCTCCAGGGCTACCCGGCGGTGAGCAAGTACGTCGTCGCGGTCGGCGGCACCGTCCTCTACGCCTCGGCGGGGAACTCGCCGACGCGGCGGACCGCCGAGTACGCCTGGACCTTCACCGGCGGCGGTTCGTCGGGATTCGTCGACCGGCCCGACTACCAGAAGGCCGTCACCGCGGTCTCGCACCCGTGTCCGGTCGACTTCACCGGCAAGCCGTACGCGCCGGCGACGATCTGCCGCGGCATCCCCGACGTGGCCGCGATCTCCGGTGACGTCGCCGGCAACGGCTACACGATCGTCAACGACATGAAGAGCACCCCGGGCGGCGGGACCAGCCTCAGCTCGCCCCTCTGGGTGGGGATGTGGACCCGCATCCAGGCGGCCGCGCCCGACCAGGTCCACGGCCTCGGCTTCGCCAACCCGACCCTCTACCGGGTCGGCACCGGCCCCCGCTACGCCCAGGACTTCCACGACATCACCGTGGGCAGCAACGGCCTCTACGCGGCGACCCCCGGCTGGGACTATGTGAGCGGCTTCGGCAGCCCGAGCCTCACCAACCTCATGCGCGACATCGACGGCAGGACCACACCGGTCCACGACGTCCCACCGCCCGCCGTCCCCGCGCCCCCGCTCGTGACCCCGTGCGACCCGGTGTGGACGAGCCCGTCGGGCAACGCCGCCGACCCGATCACCGGCGACCAGATCCCGGAGCTCGACCTGACCCGTGGCGATCTCCTGCTGAGCCCCGACGGCACCCGGCTGCGGGTCATCCTCACCGTCTCGACCCTCGACGCGAACATGCCGGCCGAGGGCACCGGGCTCAGCTGGACGATGTACTGGACCCAGAACGGCACCACGTACTTCGCCCGGGCGCGGCTCGACCGCGCCGGAGCGGTCGGCTTCGGCGACGGAGTGTCGAACGCCAAGGGGGCGGACGAGGCGCACACCGACGACACCGGCAGCCTCACCAGAGGATCGCCGGGACGAGTCGAGATCGACGTCCCGCTCGGGCACATCGGCACTCCGGCGCCGGGGACACGGCTCACCTACGCCCTTGGAGAGGCGGCGTTCGAGGCCGGGGTCATCCCCGCGACCGTCGACCTCGGCGGCACCCAGCGCGACGTCGTGCTCGGACCCTGCGGCAGCGCTCCGCCGCCGCCCGCCGGGGCACCGGCGGGCACGCCCCCGGTGCCCCTGCCGGTGACGGTCGGACAGACCGCGCCGGCGACCGTCCCCGCCCCGTCGACGTCGGGCCCGCCCCCACCCCCGGCCCCGACGCTGCTGCCGCCGCTCCCCGCCGTGCCCCGCGCGGTGCTGGGAGCGCGATCGGTCACCGGCGCGCTCCTCGGGATCCTCCCGCAGGGCGGTTGATGCGGGGACGCTCAGCCGGCTTCGCGGGCCAGCTCGAGCCAGCGGCGCTGGGCGCCCTCGCCCCAGTCGGCGTGGCGTGCCTGGAAGAGGGCGGCGGCGCGGGTCCCGCTCCAGCCCGCCGGAAGCAGCTCCGCGGGCAGCCGGGGATCGAGGAAGGGGAAGCGACGCCACTCGTGGACCAGGCGCGTCTGGGCGAGGAGCACGGCGTCGCCCGGCGCGGGCGAGTGTTCGGAGAAGTCGTCGATGAAGGACTCGTAGTGCGCGCTGATCTCGTCGACGTCCCAGGCCTGGGCGACGAGTGCGCGCTGTTCGCCGATGGCGCCGAAGCGGGCCCGAAAGGACATGGCCGCGGGGCGCAGTCCGAGCTCGCGGAGCACCGCGTCGCACTCGACCTCGCGGTCGGGATGGGGGCTGAGCCACATGCCGGGCGCCGGTGAGCCGAACCCCGCCCACGTCAGCCGGGTGCGCAGCCGGTGCCGCAGCGCCCGCTGCGCCTCGGGGACCGAGACGAGCAGGAGCAGCCATTCGCCGTTCCATTCCGGCAGCGCGGCGTTGAAGCCGTAGATGCGCTCCGCCCCCTCGGTGAGCAGGCGGCGCCCCGGGGCGCTCAGCGACCAGCGCACCCGCCGTCCGGACCGCTCGGAACGCAGCCATCCCTCGGCCGCGGTGCGCGCGAGCGCCTGGCGCGCCGACTTCTCCTCGACGCCGAGCCGGCCGAGGACGGACACGAGCGTCGAGGTCCACACCGGGTCACTGCGCGGGCGGACGAACTCGCCGAGAAGGGTCAGCAGCAGCGACCGCGCGCTCGCGGCGCCGACCTGGCGGCGCCGGCTCAGCACCGGGCGGTCCGACCGGGAGGGGTCGCGCCGCGGTGCCCGGGGTGGCGACGAGGCGGCCGAGGGTGCGGAACGTGGTTGGGACATCGATACGGATCGCCCGTGCTCGGATGATGCGCTGTGGCGGGACTATCCCACGTACGACGGGGGAGCGGCGACGCCAGTATATGCTACATACCCTTGACGAATACCGAGAAAAAAGTAGAGGATAGGGGCATGCCGGTCACGACCCACCCCACCGAGGCGCCGCCGCGCGTCTGCTTCGACACCCATCCCGACCGCTACCGGCACTGGCGGCTGGAGTTGGACGGCGCCGTCGCCCGGCTCGTCCTCGACGTCGACGAGAGCTCGGGGCTCGTCCCCGGCTACCCGCTCAAGCTCAACTCCTACGACCTCGGTGTCGACATCGAGCTGTACGACGCGGTCCAGAGGCTGCGGTTCGAGCACCCCGAGGTGCGCGCGGTGGTCGTCACCGGCGGCAAGGAGAAGGTGTTCTGCGCCGGCGCCAACATCCGCATGCTCGCCCAGTCCAGCCACCCCTGGAAGGTGAACTTCTGCAAGTTCACCAACGAGACCCGCAACGGCATCGAGGACGCGACCGCGAACTCCGGCCAGACCTGGATCGCGGCGCTCAACGGCACCGCCTCCGGGGGCGGGTACGAGCTCGCGCTCGCCTGCGAGCGGATCCTCCTCATCGACGACGGCTCCTCGGCGGTGTCGCTTCCCGAGCTGCCGCTGCTCGGCGTCCTCCCCGGCACGGGGGGGCTCACCCGCCTCGTCGACAAGCGCATGGTGCGCCGCGACCTCGCCGACACCTTCGCCACCCGCGCCGAGGGCGTGCGCGGTCAGACCGCGGTGGAGTGGCGGCTCGTCGACGAGAGCGTCCCGCGGAGCCGCTTCGACGCGGTGATCACCGAGCGCGCCGCCGCGGCGGCGGAGCTCTCGACCCGGCCCCGGGACGCGCGGGGAATCACCCTGCCCCCGCTGGCGAGGACGGTCACCGGTGACACCATCACCTACCCCCACGTGCGCGCGAGCCTCGACCGCGACGCCGCCACCGTCGAGATCACGGTGCTGGGGCCGTCGGGGCGCGCCCCGGAGGGGGTCGATGGGGTCCACGCCGCGGGGGCCGAGTTCTGGCCACTCGCGGTCACCCGCGAGCTCGACGACCTCATCCTCGAGCTGCGCACCAACGAGCTCGAGCTCGGCACCTGGGTCCTCCGCACCCGCGGCGACGCGGCCGCCGTGCTCGCCCACGACCGGCTCCTCGCCGAGCACGGCGGGGACTGGCTCGTCAACGAGGTGCGCCACTACCTCAAGCGCACCCTCAAGCGGCTCGACGTCAGCAGCCGGAGCCTCATCGCCCTCGTCGAGCCCGGGAGCTGCTTCGCCGGGTCCCTGCTCGAGCTCGCGCTCGCCGCCGACCGCTGCTACATGCTCGACGGCCTCCCCGAGGACGCCGACGGCGCCCGCCCGGCCACGATCGCGCTCGGCGAGCTGAACTTCGGCGCGCTCCCGATGGGGAACGGCCTCAGCCGGCTCGGGGTGCGCTTCCTCGCCGACCCCGACCACGTCGAGACCCTCCGCGAGCTCGCCGGCGAGCCGCTCGACGCCGCCCGGGCGCTCGAGCTCGGGCTGGTCACCTCGGCGCCGGACGACATCGACTGGGAGGACGAGGTCCGGCTCGCCATCGAGGAGCGGGCGAGCTTCAGCCCCGACGCGCTCACCGGGATGGAGGCGAACCTCCGCTTCGCCGGCCCCGAGACCCTCGAGACGAAGATCTTCGCCCGGCTCACCGCCTGGCAGAACTGGATCTTCACCCGGCCGAATGCTGCGGGCCCCGAGGGCGCCCTGCGAAAGTATGGGTCAGGGCAGCGCGCCACCTTCGACAGGAGGAGAGTGTGACCACGATGGCCGGCAGCATCGACTACGGGGAGCGCATCCCCAACAATGTCGACCTCGCGAACGACCGGCGGCTCCAGCGTGCGCTCGAGTCGTGGCAACCCAAGTTCCTCCACTGGTGGCAGGAGATGGGCCCGGCGCTGCCCCATCGGGACGTCTACCTGCGCACCGCGATCGCCGTCGGCAAGGACGGATGGGCGCACTTCGACCACGTCGTCCTCCCCGAGTACCGCTGGGGGATCTTCCTCAGCGAGCGCGAGCCGGGGCGGACGATCGGCTTCGGCGCCCACCAGGGCGAGCCGGTCTGGCAGCAGGTTCCGGGCGAGTACCGCTCGGAGCTCCGCCGGCTCATCGTCGTCCAGGGGGACACCGAGCCCGCCTCGGTCGAGCAGCAGCGCCGCCTCGGCATGACCGCGCCCAGCCTCTACGACCTGCGCAACCTCTTCCAGATCAACGTCGAGGAGGGCCGGCACCTCTGGGCGATGGTCTACCTCCTCCACGCCTACTTCGGCCGAGACGGCCGCGACGAGGCCGAGGCGCTGCTGATGCGCAACTCGGGGAGCAGCGACGCCCCGCGCATCCTCGGCGCCTTCAACGAGCCGACGCCGGACTGGCTCGCCTTCTACATGTTCACGTACTTCACCGACCGCGACGGCAAGTTCCAGCTCGGCACCCTCAAGGAGAGCGCCTTCGACCCGCTCTCGCGCACCTGCGAGTTCATGCTCCGGGAGGAGGCCCACCACATGTTCGTCGGCACCACCGGCGTCGACCGGGTGGTGGAGCGCACCGCCCAGCTGATGCGCGAGCACGACACCGACGACATCCGCCCCCACGGCGGCATCCCCCTCGATGTCATCCAGCGCTACCTCAACTTCCACTTCAGCGTCTCGCTCGACCTCTTCGGCGGCGAGACCTCGAGCAACGTCGCCGCCTACTACACCGCCGGGATCAAGGGCCGCTGGCAGGAGCCGCGGCGCAAGGACGACCACCGCCTCGTCGACTCGCTGACCGCGGTCGACAGCATCGTCGACGGCAGGCCGGGCACACTCGAGGTTCCGGCCCTCACCGGCCTCAACCAGGACCTGCGCCGCGAGTACCTGCGCGACTGCAACAGCGGGCTGGCCCGCTGGAACCGGATCCTCGAGGAGGCGGGCGTCGAGCCCCGGCTCACCCTGCCCCACCAGGCCTTCAACCGCCACGTCGGCGCCTTCGCGGCGATCCATGCCAGCCCGACCGGCGAGGTTCTCGACGACGCGACCTGGGGGCGGCGCCGCGACGAGTGGCTCCCCAGTCGCGCCGACCTCGACTTCGTCGCCTCGCTGATGCATCCGGTCTACGAGCCGGGGAAGATCGCGGGCTGGGTGGCGCCGCCCAAGGTGGGCATCAACGACCACCCCTTCGAGTACGAGTACGTGCGCTTCGCCTAGGGCGCGCCCGGGGTCACAGCTCCGTGGCGCCGCTGAAGGCCCGGTGGTGGAATGATGGGGCGCGATGTCCTCCACTCCCGCGCCGGCGGCCACCCGTCCGCGGTCGCGCCGCCGCCTCAGCCCGTTCCGCCTCCTCGGCGTCCTCGTCGGCCTCGGCCTGGTCGGGGGTGGCCTGGCCCTCATCGTCCCGCCCCTCTGGACGCTCTACCAGCACAAGAAGGTCGACGACAACGCGCTGAGCCAGTGGAACAAGGGCGGCTCTCAGGCCCTGGTGGGCGGCGGAGCCACGAACTACACCGGCCAGTGCGGCACCGGCGACCCCGCGGCGAACTACGCCCGGGTGTCCTTTCCCAGCCTCCCCGAGTACGCCTACGCCGGGGTCGCGGGTGACGGCACCTGGGACGAGCTCAAGACCCGGTCGATGGTCCACTACAAGGGCACCGCGGCGCCCGGTCAGAAGGGGAACGACATCATCGCCTTCCACCGTGAGCCCGAGTACGAGCACATCGACCAGCTCAAGGTCGGCGACGTCGTCGACGTCCAGGACCGGAGCTGCAAGACCTGGGCGTACCGGATCACCGGCCGCTGGCAGGCGTACCCGTCGAACGTGACCCAGCTGACGAGCACCGACGGCTACGACCTGACGCTGATCACCTGCACCCCCTTCTGGGTCGACTCCCAGCGGCTGGTGTGGCGGGGCACACTGATCACCGGCCCGGGCGCGCAGTAGGTCGTCCCTGAGCGCCAACCGCTGGCTCAGCTCGCGCTCCTCCGGAGGGGAGGACTACGACCGCCGCCTCTCCGAGTCCGCGACCACCGGCCCGGACCCCCATGGTGAGGCCACGCTCGTGGCCTCGCTGGGGCCGGCGACCGTTCTCGACGCGGGGTGTGGCACCGGCCGTGTGGCGATCGAGCTCGCCCGGAGAGGGATCGAGACCGTCGGCGTCGACATCGATCCCGAGATGCTCTCCACCGCGCGGCGCAAGGCGCCCGAGCTCACCTGGATCGAGGACGACCTCGTCACCGTCCGCCTCGACCGGCGGTTCGACGTGGCGGTGATGGCCGGGAACGTGATGATCTTCCTCACGCCGGGAACCGAGGGCGCGGTGATCGCCAACGTGGCGGAGCACCTCGTCAGCGCCGGCGCCCTGGTCGCCGGGTTCCAGCTGATCTCCGGGCGTCTCGACCTCGAGACCTACGACCGGCTCGCCGGCGAGGCCGGGCTCGATCTCCACGACCGCTGGGCGACGTGGGAGGGCGCTCCCTGGAGCCCCGGCGGCGACTACGCCGTGTCGGTGCACCGCCGCCGCTGAAGGCCGAGGGTCAGCGGGCGTTCCGCGCCTCCGGCCGATCCTCACGGCGGTCGTCGATCCGCCTGCCGAGCTCGAGCTCCAGGATGGTGATCAGCCGTCGCTGCTTGGCGATCAGCTCATCGGCCCTCCTGATCAACTCGTCCACCGTGCCGGTCCTCCGTGGGTCGAAAGGGCGCTGCCGCTGTCGGCATCCAGCAGCAGAACGGCGCCGGCTGTTGCGATCTTGCGTTTTGAGGCGATCGCAAGGTTTCGAGGTCCGGGGACGTCGCCACTCCTGACAGACCGATCACCGACAGGCCGGACGCACCCCGGTCCCCGATCGGAACGTCGGCGCAACTCCCGTGCGCCTGTCCCTCTCCCTCTCACCCTCTCGAGGACCCCGGACCATGAACCGCACGTCGACCCTGCACCGCCTGCGCACCGCCGGCATCGGCCTCTGCCTCGGCGGCGTCGCCGTCTCGGCGTGGAGCGGTGCCATCTCCGTCCGCGCCGCCAACACCGGCGACATCTTCATGGCGAACGCCGGCGACCCGTCGCCGAGCGGCCACGACAACGATCCCAAGCTCTCCTGCGCCGACATCGACCTCTGGGGAAGCGGGCTGGCCCTGTCCTCCTCGATCTTCACCATCTCCGGCATCGCCCCGAGCGGCTCCGGCGAGGCCGTCTACTCCGCGAGCTGGAGCTACTCGAGCTCGACGACCGATCCCCAGGTGATCGCCGTCGTCCCCGAGACGACCCTCATCGCCGCCGCGGCTGCGGCCGGTGACACGCCCGCGGTGAACGGCTATCACTTCAAGATCGACTTCGCCCAGAACTCGCAGAAGGCCAAGACCTTCTGGATGGACTGCCCGGCGCCGAGCGGCGACCCCGGCACCGGGTCGACCGGCGGCGGCACGACGACCACGACCTCGAGCTCGACGACCACCTCCAGCTCCAGCTCGACGACCAGCACCGACTCCGGGACGACCACCAGCACCGGCAACAGCAGCTCCACCAGCGACGCGGGAACGACGACCACCACCGACGCGGGCACGACGACCAGCAGCAGCTCCACCACCGACGCGGGAACGACGACCACCACCGCCGCCGCCACCACCACCAGCTCGGATTCCGGCTCGACGACGAGCGACGGGACCCCGCTCGTGCAGACGACGACGTCGAGCTCGACCTCCACCTCCACCTCCACCCAGAGCTCGTCGGCCGGGACCTCGAGCGCCGACGGCGCCTCGGGGGTGGACGGCCTCAGCAACGGCGGCGCCACGATCGGCAGCCTGGGCTCGAGCTCGAGCTCCAGCTCGACCACGTCGCAGCCGGCTCCGCAGACCACCGGCACCACGTCGACGAGCACGTCGTCCACGGGCGGCGACATCGGCATCTCGGTCACGTCGCCTGCTCCCGCTCCCGCCCCGGCCCCGGTCCCGGCCTCCGCGCCGGCGCTGCCGACCGCGGCCTCGGCTCCTCCGGCGCCGAACACCGGGGCCGACGTCCCCTTCGGGCTGGGCCTCCTGCTCCTGCTCGGCGGGGCGGGGACCATCACGGTCTCCTCGGCCCTCCGCCGGCGGCGGGCTCAGTAGCTACATCGCGCGGAAGTCACGCACCGGCCGCCGGGGGGCGAAGCGGGGGGCTCGCACCCCGGCGGCCAGCAGCAGGCGGAGCACCCGGCCTCGGTGGCCGGGGAAGGGGTCGAGCAGCTCGAGCATCCGCTCGTCGCTCCCCCTCGGCTCCCCGGTCAGGACGAAGCTGACCGTGTGGGGGATGTTCCAGTCGCCGATCGGGACGGCGTCGGCGTCGCCGAGGGCGTTGAGCGCCACCGAGTTCGCGGTCCAGACCCCGACCCCGGGCACCGCCCTCAGCCGCTCCCGGGCCTTCTCCCCGGGCATCCCGACCGCCTCCTCGAGACGCCCCGCCGCCCGGGCGACGCGGCGGATGGTGTCGGCGCGCTGACGCTCGATGCCCAGGCGGTGGTAGCCCCAGCTCGGGGTGCCGGCGAGAGCCGCGGGAGAAGGCGGGAGGAGCAGCCCGCCCGGTCCCGGAGCGGGCTCGCCGAGGGCGCGAAAGAGGGCGGCGTGACCGCCACGCGCCTCCTTCCCGCTGACCCGCTGCTCGACGACGGTGGCGACCAGGGGATCGAGGACCTTGCCGGTGCGGGGCAGGCGCAGGCCCGGCAGCCGGTGCCGCAGCGTCGCGACCAGTCCTCCCGCCGGGCGGAAGCCGGTCTCGTCGTCGAGCTGCCCGGCGAGCGCAGGGGCGCCCTCGAGCGCCCAGGCGGCGCCGGGTCCCCACGCCTGCGCGTCGACCCCGCCGGACGCGTGCCGGAGGTGGAGAGTCGCCGGACCGAGGGGGGTGCGGGTCGCCCTCCACACCTCGCCGTCGCGCAGCCGCATCGACGGGTCGGCCGGGCCGCGCCACAGGGGGCCGAGCGTGAGTCGCAGGTCGACGGGGAGGCGGAGCGTGACCCGGGCTCGGAGCGGTGGGTGGATCGGCACAGCGGCGGTCACGGCCCTCATGGTGGCAGCCCGCGGGCCGCCATCGCGGTGGGGGTTGCCGAGGGAGTCCGCAGGAGACTCCACAGATTCGCGTTCCCTATGTGCAGGCATGTCACAGGATCCTCACCGGATCTTGAGCGGCCGGGCGGAGGATCGCAGGGTGCGGCATCTCCGTCCCGCGGCCGCACCTCCCCAGAGAAGCAGGGACGGGTGAGGCACGGTGGTGACGAGCTGGAACTGCCCGAAGTGTGGGCGGTGGCACGACCTGACGGCGTGCGATCAGAAGACCGCGCTGGAGCGGTTCGCGCAGCTGCTCGAGATGACCGCCGAGATGGAGCAGGCCAGCCGCGAGGCCGACGAGGATCTGCGCCGCTTCCTCGGGCGCACCCGCAAGGACGATCCTCCCGCCGCAGCCTGATCCCCTGGCCGGCTCCTATGAGCGCAGGTAGGTGAGCACCACGAGGATGCCCATCACCAGCGAGACCAGGAGGAGCACAGCCATCCCTGGCCAGAACAGGTCGGTGCCGTGGTGCCCGGCGTACGCCTCGCCTCCCGGCGCCTCCCAGTCGCAGAGCGGGCAGCGTCCCTCGGTGTAGCGGGGCGTGAACGCCCACTGGTCGACCGGGCAGATCGCCTGCGGGTCGGGATGACGGCGCAGCCGCCCGAGGACGGCGCTCACGAGCCCGCCCTCCCGGCCGCCCGCCACCACCACAGGCTGACCGCGGTTCCGAGGATGAGCGCCTGCCACATGAAGTACAGGAGCAGCAGCCAGAGCGGCTTCTGGCGCGCCACCCCGGTGGTCACCAGCGAGGGCGCGGTCCGGGTCCCGCTCCCCTGCGCAGTGCCCGGCGCGGGCGACGAGGGAGAGGCCGTCCCCCCGCCGCCGGTCGAGGACGAGGTCGCCACGCCGCCGCCCTCGCCGCCGGCGCTCGACGCCGGCAGCTGACTCGCCGCGCCGGTCACCGGCGCCGGCGGTGCCAGGGGCAGGAGCGGGAGAAGCTCGGGGGCCGGCGCGGTGGGAACCGCGAGCGAGTCGGCGAACACCTCGCCGACGCTGTGCTCGACCGTCTGCTGGGGAACCCCGGGTGCCGTCGGCGGCTGCTGCACGTCGACGCGGAGGCCCGCGGCGAGGACGGTCACCTGGTTGTTCGAGCTCGTCACCAGCGGCGCCACCGCGTGGAGGCCGAGGCCGCCCTTCGCGAGCGCGGTGTTGAGCTGCTCGCTCGCCTGCTGGAGCTGGTCGACGGGCACCATCGCCCCGTTGCTCAGGCTGACGCCGCCGGAGCCGACGGTCACCGGCATCCCGCCGACGCTCACCTGGCCGAGGTCGATGCTCGAGGTCTGATGCGGGGTGCCGGCATTGGTCACCGTGACGCTGACATGGAGACCGCGGATGAGGACGCTTCCGCCCCCGAACGAGGCGGTGGCCACCCGCGCGTCGCCGCCGTCGACGAGCCCCGTCGACGGGTCGATGCTCACCGAGCTCGTCGCCGTCCCGCCGGCCACGCCGTCGGGCTCACCCGCGTCGGGGTGGACGGCGGGGTGGAGGAGCGCCGCAGCCGGGGTGAGAAAGCGCGCCCGCCACGCGGTCAGAGCGGCGTCGAGCGCGGCGAGCCGGGCATCGCGACCGGTCGACTGGCCCGGGGGTGCGGGGGTGCCGCCCGCCATCGTCGCGGTCGCCGAGCCCGATCCCTGGACCGCGCTCGCGTGGGCGTACGGCCCACCCGGCGAGCCCACCGTGTCCGCGGTGTTGTCGGCCTTGGGATACCGCGCCTCCGCGTACTGCGGCTGGGGCCTGCTCGCCGCGCCGGCGGCGGTCTGGCCGAGCGGGCCGGTGTCGAGCGGGCTGGCGGTGCCCTCTGCGAAGGGGGAGTTGTCGACGTGCGCGTGGGCGAGCGGGACCCAGCTGTCGATCGCCCCGCTCTTGAAGTTCGGGAAGAGCCCGGTGCCGACCGAGACGTGGTCGGCGCCGGCGTTGACGGTGCCGTTGGCGACACCGAGGGTGACCCCCGCGCTGACCGTCCGCACTCCGAGCCCCGTGCCCGCCGCCGCGGCGAGGGCGACGCCGCTCGCGAGTGCGGCGATCACAGCAGCCCGCAGTCCCCTCATCCCCCGATCATCGCATCACGCGCGGGCTCGCCCGCGTCTCCGAGGTAGGAGCCGCGGACGAAGGCCTCGTCCGCCGCGAGCGCCGCCGCGCTCCCCGCGTAGCTCACCTCGCCCTTCTCGAGCACATAGGCGCGCGACGCGAGCTGGAGTGCACGGCTGACGAACTGCTCGACGAGGAGCAGCGAGACGCCGCGCTGGGGCAGGGTCCCCACGAGTGCGAAGAGCGCGTCGACCACGGTGGGGGCCAGCCCCTGCGACATCTCGTCGATCATCAGCACCCGCGGACTGTGGATCAGCCCGCGGGCGAGGGCGAGCATCTGCTGCTCGCCGCCGCTGAGGTGGCGCGCCGCCTGGCCCCGCCGCCGCGCCAGCGCCGGGAAGGTGGCGTACATCTCGTCGACGGTGCCGGCGACCGCGCGGCGCGGGATCCCCGCCATCGTCGCGGCGAGCCGGAGGGTCTCCTCGACCTCGAGCGAGGGGAAGATCCCCCGGCCCTCGGGGATGTGGACGACGCCGAGCCGGGCGATCCGCTGCGCCGGGCGTCCGCTCACCCGCTCGCCGGCCAGGGTGACGGTTCCGGCCATCGCCGGGATCATCCCCGAGATGGCGCGCAGGGTCGTCGTCTTCCCCGCGCCGTTGGCGCCGAGGAGCGCGACGATCTCGCCCTCGCCGATGTCGAGGTCGAGGTGGAAGACGACGGGGATGCCGCCGTAGCCGGCGCGAAGGTCGCGGACGCTGAGCAGCGGCGACTCGGTCATGCCGCGCCCTCCCCGAGATAGGCGCGCACGACGGTCGGGTCCTCGCGGATGCGCTCCGGCGGCCCCTCGGCGATCAGCCGCCCGTAGTCGAGGACGGCGATGTCGTCGCACACCCGCATCACCAGCGACATGTCGTGGTCGACGAGCAGCATGGTGGTGCCGAAGCGCTCGCGGATGCGGCTCAGCACCCCGGCGAGGTCGGCGGTCTCACGCGAGTCGAGGCCGGCGGCGGGCTCGTCGAGGAGCAGCAGGGTGGGGCGCAGCGCGAGAGCCCGGCCGAGCTCGACGCGGCGCTGGATGCCGATGGGGAGGTCGCCGCCGGGCACGCCGGCGACGTCGCCGATGCCGAGGAAGTGGAGGAGGGCCCGGGCTCGCTCGTCGGCGCGATGCTCCTCGAAGCGGGCGGCGGGCAGCCGCAGGGCGTCGGCGACCATGCCCCGCGGCGATCGCGCGTCCACCGGGACCATCAGGTTCTCGAGCACGGTGAGCTCGCGGAAGAGCTCGAGCGTCTGGAAGGTGCGCGCGATGCCCATCCGCGCGCGCCGGTGGGGACGCAGGCCGCTGAGGTCGCGGCCGGCGTAGCGGATGTGCCCGGCGTCGACGCGGAGCACTCCGCAGACACAGTTGAAGAGCGACGTCTTGCCCGCGCCGTTGGGCCCGATCAGCCCCTTGATCCGGCCCCGCTCGACGCGGAACGTGACTCCGTCGAGGGCGAGCACGCCGCCGTAGCGCTTGGAGACGCCGGCGATGTCGAGGAGCGCGGTCATCGAGCCGCCCCGGCGACCGCCGGGTCGCGCGTCCTCCTACCGGAGAGCAGCCGGGAGAGCTTCGCGATGTCGTTGCGGGTGCGCACCACCGCGCCCTCGGGCACGAGCACGAGCTGGACGATGAGGATGCCGCCGATGAGCAGCGGGAACCAAGTGGTGGAGATGTTGATGTTGTCGAGCAGCTCGGGGCCGAAGACGGTGCCGATCGCGGCCGCCGGGGCCGAGGCGATCGTGCTCACTCCCATGACGGTGGCCAGGGCGGTGAGCTGCACCGAGTGGAGGAAGTCGTACGACCCCGGGCTCACCGAGCCGATCCGCACCGCGAGCAGGGCCCCGGCGAGCCCGGCGAGCCCCGCCGAGAGCCCGAAGGCGGCGAGCTTCCACGCGGTGACGTCGAGACCCACCGTCGCGGCGGCGAGCTCGGAGTCGCGCACCGCCCGGAGCACCCGCCCGGTCTTGCCGGTGCGCAGGTTCCAGACCATCAGGACCGCACCGCAGAGGATCGCGAGCACGAAGAGGTAGTACGAGTACGAGCCGGTGAGCGGCGCGCCGAAGAGCGAGGGGCGCTGTGGGTGCCAGGGGACGGCGCCGCCGCTGAACCCGTCCCAGGTACCGGTGACGAGCAGGAAGCGGTCGGTGAAGAGCGCGACCGCGATGGTGAGCACGGCGAGGAGCAGGCCGCTGAGGCGCAGCGCGGGGATGCCGACGAGCACGCCGGTCAGCACCGCGGCCGCCACCCCGACCGGCAGTGCGAGCCAGAACGACCAGCCGTGCCCGTCCATGAGCGCGCCGACGGTGAAGGCGCCGATGGCGGCGAAGGAGTACTGGCAGAACGAGATCTGGCCGACGAAGCCGGTGAGCACCACCACCGAGAGAACCAGCAGGGCGATGATCACCGCGTCGGAGTCGAGCCCGCGCTGGAAGTCGGACTCGAAGGCGGGGAGCAGGCCGACCGCGGCCACGAGGACGGCCAGCACGACCCGCCTGCGCGCCGCCGCGCTCACACGCGCCCTCGCGACGAGGCCAGCCCTGGCCGGAACACCACCACCAGGGTGACGATCGCGAGCGCGAAGGTGCTCAGCTCGCTGAGCCCCGCCTGGCTGAAGAACGCCTTCGGGTAGTACTGGACCAGCCCGAGGAGGATCGCTCCCACGACGGTGAGCGGGAGGTTGGTGAGCCGCCCGATCAGCGCGGCGGTGAATGCGTCGATGACGAGCACGGTGAGCGAGTAGGTGTCGAAGTTGAGCAGCGGGGTGATGAGCACCCCGGCGACGGCGGCCATCCCCGAGCCGATCATCCAGGAGGCGGCGGAGACGCGGTCGACGTCGATGCCCCACAGCCGCGCCGCCTGCGGGTCGTCGGCCACGGCGCGCATCTGCGCTCCCAGCGAGGTCCAGCGCAGCAGCGCCGACGTCCCCAGCGAGAGTCCGACCGCGACCAGGAAGATCGTGAGCTGGTCGTATCCCACCACCACGTTGGTCAGGGGGACGGTGAAGCCGTTGCTCCCCACCAGCTGCACCGGGCGGTGGTACCCGGTCGAGCCCCAGATGATCCCCGCGGCGGTCTGGAGCACGAGCAGCCAGGCGATCGTCACCGCCACCTTGGTGAGCGGCGGGCGCCCGGTGAGCGGACGGATGGTGAGGAACTCGATGACGAAGCCGAGCGCGGCGCCGGTCGCCACCGCCGCGGCCAGGCCGATGATCGACGGGATCCCCGCGACCACGGAGATCTGGTAGGCGACGAAGGTCGAGAACATCGCCACCGCGCCGTGGGCGAAGTTCAGCACCCCGGAGACGCGATAGATGAGCACGAGCCCGGTCGCGGCGAGCGCGTAGACGCCGCCGAGGGTGAGCCCGATCACCGTGTAGCTGGGCAGCAGCGAGAAGCCGTTCAGAGCAGCGATCACGTGGTCGGCACGCTCTCAGTAGGGGGTCGACCCGCCCGGGGCGGTGCTCACCACCCCGCCGGAGGCGCCGGCGGAGCCGCCCGGGACCGCGGGGGCGGCGGAGTCGATCACGACCCGTTCCCTCATCGCCACGCTCAGTTCACCTCCCGACCCGGTGACGCGTCGCGCCACCTCCTGAGGATAGCCCGCCTGTCGCGTCGACCGTCTCGGACAACGGCGGGACCGCTTCCGGCAAGATTGTGCGCTGCAGTTCGAGCAGCGATGGAGAGCGGCATGGAGCGTTTCGAGAGCCCCGAGGCACTGCGAGAGGGGGCGGGAACCCATCTGGGTCACAGCGCCTGGAGGGTGATCGACCAGGACCAGGTGAACCGCTTCGCCGACGCCACCGGTGACCACCAGTGGATCCACGTCGACCTCGAGCGTGCCGCCGCCGGACCGTTCGGGGGCACGATCGCCCACGGGTTCCTGACCCTGTCGATGCTCCCCGAGATGGTCTTCGAGCTGCTCTCCGTCGGCGGGGTGCGGATGGTCATCAACTACGGGCTGAACCGGGTGCGCTTCGTGAACCCGGTGCGGGTCGGCTCCCGGCTCCGCGCCGGCGCCGAGCTCACGGCGGTGGAGGAGGTCAAGGGCGGGCTGCAGGCGACGGTGACGGTGACGTTCGAGATCGACGGCGAGGACAAGCCCGCCTGCGTCGCCGAGTCGCTGATGCGCTTCTACATCTAGAGGCAGAACGCATCCAGCGCGTCAGCCTGCATTTGCAGGTTCACACCTCGCGAACCCACCCCGCACGATCTTGGGCGCTGCCAAGGACGACGGTGGCATCGGCTACCATCCGGGCCGCATTCGGCACGGCCGCCGGCCGCGCTTTGGGGGCGAGGCGCATTCGATGCTGACCGTACGCGAGCTCAGGGTTACCTACGGGGGCGTCGTCCAGGCGCTCCAGGGGGTCTCCCTGTCGGTGGCCGAGGGCGAGGTGGTCACCGTGCTCGGGAGCAACGGCGCCGGCAAGACGACCCTGCTCCGCGCCATCTCCTCGACCCTGCGGATGTCCGGCGGCCTCATCACCGGCGGGACCCTGGAGTTCGAGGGCCGCAGGCTGAACGGCCTGCCCCCCGCCGAGGTCGTCGACGGCGGCCTCGTCCAGGTCCCGGAGGGGCGGCGGATCTTCACCCGCCTCACCGTCGACGAGAACCTGCGTGCCGGCGCCTACAGCGTCCGCGACCGCCAGGCCCGGGCCACCGCGCGGCGCCGTGTCCTCGACCTCTTCCCGATCCTCGCCGAGCGCGCCGATCAGCGGGCCGGGCTGCTCTCCGGCGGCGAGCAGCAGATGCTCGCCATCGGCCGGGCGCTGATGTCCTCACCGCGGCTGCTGCTGCTCGACGAGCCGTCGCTCGGGCTGGCCCCGCTGGTGGTCGGGAGGATCGGGGAGATCATCACCGAGATCAACCGCCAGGGCACCACCGTGCTGCTCATCGAGCAGAACACGACGATGGCCCTCGAGGTCGCGTCGCGCGCCTTCGTCCTCGACCTCGGCCAGGTCTCGCTGACCGGGACCGCCGCCGAGCTCGCGGCGAGCACCGAGGTGCGCGACCTCTATCTCGGCCACAGCGGCGAGCGCGCGGTCGCGGCGGCGACGGCGGCGGCGGGCGGCGGCACCCGCCGGCGGCTGGGGACCTGGGTGCCGTGAGCTCCGTGGGGGACAGGCCCAGCCTGGCGGTCAGCGACGTCACGGTGCGCTTCGCCGGCCTCACCGCCCTCGACACCGTCTCCTTCCAGGTCGAGCCGGGGACGATCCACGCGCTCATCGGTCCCAACGGCGCCGGCAAGTCGACGATGTTCAATGTCCTCTCCGGCGTCTACCAGCCCGCGGCCGGGTCGGTGCGCTTCGGCGGCGTCGAGCTCGTCGGGCTGCCCCCGCACTCGATCGCCGGGCTCGGGGTGGCGCGGACCTTCCAGAACATCGCCCTCTTCCCCGCGGCGACGGTGGAGGAGAACCTGATGCTGGGCCGGCACCACCTCACCCGTGCCGGCTTCGTCGGCGCCGGCCTGCGCCTCCCCTTCGCCGTCCGCGAGGACCGGCGGCATCGCGCCAGGGTGTCCGAGATCGCCGAGTTCCTCGGCATCGAGGGCCTCCTCCACCTCCCCGCCGGCGAGCTCTCGTACGGCGACCAGAAGCGGGTGGAGATGGCTCGTGCGCTCTGCGTCGAGCCGGCGATCCTCCTGCTCGACGAGCCGGTGGCGGGGATGGACGCGACGGAGACCGGCGAGGTCGCCACCGCCATCCGCGACATCCGTGACGGGTTGGGGATCTCGATCCTGCTCGTCGAGCACGACATGGGGCTGGTGATGGGGATCGCCGACCGGGTCACGGTGCTCGACTTCGGCCGGCTCATCTCCGACGGGACCCCTGCCGAGGTGCGCGCCGACCCCGAGGTGATCCGCGCCTACCTGGGCACCGGGCACGAGGGCGGCCGGCAGAACGGGGCGGCCCCGCCGGCACCGGCGGTGGACGAGCCCGGGGTCGCGGCCCCGCCGCCGTCCCCGCCCGCGTCCGAGTCGCGCCCGGCCTTCAACCCCAACGACTTCCGCGACGAGGCGCCTCCGGCCCCCGAGGCCGAGCCCGCAACCGCCCCCGCCCCTGAAGCGGAGGGCGCCCCCGCTCCCGAGGCGGAGGCCGAGCTGCCGCCCGACCCGGGCGAGCGCCCCGCCTGGTCCTGGCGCGAGAACGAGAAGAAGGAGCCGCCCTCGTGAAGGACTTCCTGCAGTTCGTCTTCAACGGGCTGTCGCTGGGCTCGATCTACGCCCTGCTCGCTCTCGGCTTCGTGGTGATCTTCAAGGCCACCGAGGTGGTGAACTTCGCCCACGGCAGCATCCTCGCGCTGGGCGCGTATGCGATCTCCCGGTTCAGCTTCAACAGCCACATCAACTTCTACCTGTCGGTGCTGCTCGGGATGGCGGTCGCCGGGCTGCTCGCGCTCATCATCGAGCGCGGGCTGGTGCGCACCATGGCGGGACGCTCGGTGATCGCGGTCAGCATCATGACGATCGGCGTGGACCTCATCGTCCGCACCGAGACGACGCGGCGGATCGGGGTCGACATTCTCACCCTCTCCGACCCCTGGAAGGACCACATCGTGAAGTTCGCCGGCCTGCTCCTGCCCACGGCACGGCTGGCGGCGATCATCACCGCGCTGGTGCTCCTCGCCGGCTTCTTCCTCTGGTTCAAGTTCTCGCCCTTCGGCATCGCCATGCGCGCCTCCGCGGAGGACGCCGAGACCGCCTCGCTGATGGGGATCCGGCTCGGCCGGATCTCAGCGGTCGCGTGGGTGCTCGCCGGCGCTCTCGCCGCCATCGCCGGTGTCTTCCTCACCGCGTTTCCCAGCGCAGGCCTCGACTCCGGCACCGGGGACGTCGCGCTGCGCGCCTTCCCCGCGGCGATCCTCGGCGGCCTCGACTCCACCGCGGGCGCCGTCGTCGGCGGGCTGATCATCGGCGTCGCCGAGGTCCTCACCGCCGGCTACCAGTCGAACCTCAGCTTCCTCGGGCGTGGCTTCGACGAGGTCATGCCCTACGTCGTGATGGTGGCGGTGCTGCTCGTACGCCCGTCGGGGCTCTTCGGAACCCGCGAGGCGACCCGTGTCTGAGGTCGCCGCCGCCGGGCTCGAGACCTCTGCGGACGTCGCGGCCGCCGGTGCCGGCGCGGGCCGGCGGGCGCTCGCGATCAGGGTCGGGGTGGTCGCGCTCGTCGCGCTCTTCCCGCTCGTGCTCGGAACCTTCGACGCCGCGGGCCAGGACTTCTGGCTGCAGTCGGGAGACTTCGCCTTCGCTGCGATGATCGGCGCGCTCGGGCTGACCCTCCTCGTCGGCGGCGCCGGCCAGCTCTCCCTCGCGCACTCCTTCTACGTGGCGATCGGCGCCTACGCCTACGTCTACCTCTCGTCGCCGGTGCACGGCAGCGGAACCACCATCGCATCGACGATCCAGGCGGGCGCGGGCCTCCCGACGCTCCTGGCCATCGCCGGCGCGGCGCTCATCGCCGGCCTCGCCGGCCTGCTCTTCAGCCCGATCTCGGCACGGCTGCGCGGCATCTACCTCGGTGTCGCATCACTCGGGCTCGTCTTCGTCGGCCAGCACATCGCCTTCAACGCCCAGCCGCTGAGCGGCGGCTTCAACGGCCGCGACGTGCTCGACCTGAACATCTTCGGGTTCAACTTCGACAGCACCCCGCTGAGCTTCCTCGGGGTCACCTTCACCCGCAACGGCAAGCTCTGGTACGTCGGGCTCGCGGGCGTGGTGCTCGCGTACCTCTACTACGTCAACGTGCTCCGCGGGCGCCCGGGAAGGGCGCTGCGCTGCCTGCGCGACAGCGAGGTGGCGGCCTCGGTGCTGGGGGTGAACGTCGTCCGCTACAAGGCGTACGCCTTCACCCTCTCCTCGATGTACGCCGGGCTCGCCGGAGCGATCTACGCGCTCGTCTATCACCACATCGTCCCCGACACCTTCGGGCTGAGCCTCACGGTCGCGTTCCTGGCGATGATCGTGATCGGCGGGCTGGGCTCCCCCGGGGGCGCGCTGGTCGGCGCCCTCTTCGTCTCCGCACTGCCCGCGGTCCTCGCGAAGTACAGTGACTCTCTTCCCTTCATCGCACCCACCGGGTCCGGTGGCGTGACTGCGGGTGTGGCGGCCCAGTTCATCTACGGCGCGACCGTCATCCTGCTGCTCGTCTTCGAACCCGGGGGTGTGGCCGCGCTGGCCCGGCGGATCCCCCGCCTCGCATCCCGAATTCGACGTTCCCCCCATCCACCAAGTCAGAAGGAGGCAGCATGAAGCCACGCGTCCGAATCTGGAGATCCCTGGTGGTCGCCACCGCGAGTGTGGTTCTGCTCGCCGCCTGCGGCAGCAGCAGCAGCGGCGGTGGCGGCTCGTCCAGTCCCGGCATCCCCGTGGGCCCGGGGGTGACGTCGAGCGAGATCGATCTCGGCGTCCTCACCGACCTCACCGGTGTTTTCGCAGCGCTCGGGAAGTCCGTGACCCAGGGGGCCACGCTCTACTGGAACGACCAGAACAAGAAGGGCGGCGTCTGCGGGCGCACCGTCAAGCTCAACACCAAGGATCACGGCTACAACGTCCAGAACGCCGTGGCCCTCTACACCTCGATGCAGCCGCAGGTGCTCGCATTCCAG
>DATKEY010000410.1:0-5044 GCA_035544475.1 Candidatus Dormiibacterota bacterium
GCTATGATCGGCCGCACGCCGCGGCCGGCGAGTTTGACTGGGCGCGTCCGCGGAGAGACTTCAGCGCATGGCCAACCGCCTCATCATCGTCGAGTCACCGAGCAAGGCGCGGACGCTCAGCCGGTTCCTCGGTTCCGGCTACACCATCAAGGCCTCGATGGGCCACGTCCGCGACCTGCCCAAGTCCAAGCTCGGCGTCGACGTCGACCATGGCTTCGAGCCTCAGTACGAGGTGACCAAGGAGGCGCAGATCAAGGATCTGCGCGCCGCGGCAAAGAAGGCCGACGAGGTCATCCTCGCCTCCGACCCCGATCGCGAGGGCGAGGCGATCGCCTGGCACCTCGCCGAGGCGCTCCGCCTCAAGGACCCGCAGCGGGTCGTCTTCCACGAGATCACCCGCTCGGCGGTGAAGGCGGCACTGCTGGCTCCCCGGCCGATCGACCGCGACCTCGTCTTCGCCCAGGAGGCGCGGCGGGTCATCGACCGCCTCGTCGGCTACCAGCTGAGCCCCTTCCTCTGGAAGAAGGTGCGCACCGGGCTGAGCGCCGGCCGCGTCCAGTCGGTCGCGGTCCGCCTCGTCGTCGACCGCGAGAACGAGATCGCCGCCTTCGTCCCCGAGGAGTGGTGGACGGTCGATGCCCAGCTCGCCACCGCGAAGGGGGCGACCTTCTCGGCCCGGCTCTACGCCCGGCGGGGTGAGGCCGGCGACGGCGACGGCGAGGAGCTCGACGTCAGCGCGAAGCCCGCCGAACCCGGCGACGTCAAGCTCAGGCTCGCCGACGAGGCCGCCGCGCTCGCGGTGATGGCGGCGCTCGGCGTCGACGAGGAGGGGAGGCCCGGCCCCGGCGTCCCGCCGTTCGAGGTGGCGAAGGTCACCGCTCGTGAGTCGAGCCGCTCGGCGCCCAACCCCTACACGACGAGCACGATGCAGCAGGACGCGAGCACCCGGCTGCGGATGGCGCCGAAGAAGAGCATGCAGATCGCCCAGGACCTCTACGAGGGGATCGAGCTGGGCAGCGAGGGCCCGGTCGGCCTGATCACCTACATGCGCACCGATTCCACCCGGATCAGCGACCTCGCCCGAGACGCCGCCCACGCCCACATCGAGGCGGCGTACGGGAAGGAGTACATCGGCCGCGGCACCGCGAAGGCGGCGAAGAGCAAGGCGCCGGTGGCGGCCCAGGACGCTCACGAGGCGATCCGTCCCACCGACCCGGCGCGCACCCCGGACTCGGTCGCGAAGTCTCTCAGCGCCCCCCAGCTCAAGCTCTACGACCTGATCTGGCGGCGCTTCGTCGCCAGCCAGATGAGCGCGGCCCGCTTCGACACCACCCGGGTCGACATCAACGCCGGCGACTACGTGTTTCGCGCCGCGGGGTCGGTGCTCCGCTTCGACGGCTTCCTCAAGGTGTGGCGACGGGAGGAGGACCAGAAGGACCGCAGCCTCCCCGCCCTCGGCGAGGGTGAGCTGCTCGCCCTGCAGCAGCTGAGCCGCGAGGGCCACGTCACCCAGCCGCCGCCCCGCTTCACCGAGGCGTCGCTGATCAAGGAGCTCGAGGAGCGCGGCATCGGCCGGCCCTCGACATATGCGCCGACCCTCGACGTCATCCAGGAGCGGAAGTACGTCCGCCAGGAGGAGCGGCGTCTGTACCCCACCGAGCTCGGCAAGACGGTCGACGGCGTGCTCCGCACCCAGTTCCCGGACATCGTCGACGTCACCTTCACCGCCGAGCTCGAGAAGCGGCTCGACGGCGTCGAGGACGGGCACGCCGCCTTCGAGCCGACGGTTCGCGACTGGTACGTGCCGTTCGCCGACACCCTCGCGAAGGCGGAGGCCAACGTCGAACGGGTCCGGGTCCCCACCCGGGACACCGGCGAGGAGTGCCCGGAGTGCGGCGAGGGCCGGCTGGTGGTTCGCGAGGGCCGCTTCGGCGAGTTCACCGGCTGCTCCCGCTACCCGGAGTGCAAGTACATCAAGAAGGAGGGCCCGGCACCCGAGGCGACCGGTGAGGCCTGCCCCGACTGCGGGCGCCCCCTCGTCGTGCGCCAGGGCAAGCGAGGCCCCTTCGTCGGCTGCAGTGGCTACCCGGACTGCCGCTACCTCCGCGACGAGGCGGCGAAGCCGGAGGGGGAGGGAGACGCGGCCGCCGAGGACCTCGGCGCGTGCCCCGAGTGCGGAAAGAAGCTCGCCCGCAAGAGCGGCCGCCGCGGCCCCTTCGTGGGCTGCTCCGGCTACCCCGACTGCAAGTACATCCAGCCACGCGGCGCTGGCGAGGCCGGCTCGCGCCCGGCCGCCCAGCCGACCGGGGAGAGCTGCCCGGACTGCGGCAAGCCGCTGGTCACCCGCATGGGCCGGCGCGGTCCCTTCGTCGGGTGCTCGGGCTACCCGAAGTGCAAGCACATCAAGGGCGACGCTCCCGCGGAGAGCGGCGGCGAGGCCGCCCACGTCGCGGAGGCGGGCACGGCCCGCGCGCCCGCCGCCCCCGTGGTGCTCGACCCGGAGCTCGGAGCCTGCCCCGAGTGCGAGCGTCCCCTCGTCCGCCGCCAGGGGCGCTTCGGGGCCTTCGTCAGCTGCTCCGGGTACCCGGGCTGCCGCTATCGACCGCCCAGGACGACGGCGGCGAGAACCGCCGCCGGGTGAGCGTGTCCGCGGCGCGGCCGCATGCCACCACCATCGTGGCGGTGAAGCGGGGAGGCCAGGTGGCCATCGCCGGCGATGGCCAGGTCACCGTGGGCGACGTCGTCATGAAGCACCGCGCCGGCAAGGTGCGGCGCCTCTTCCACGACGAGATCATCGTCGGCTTCGCGGGTGCGGTCGCCGACGCCTTCACCCTCTTCGACAAGTTCGAGCAGCAGCTCGAGAAGCACCAGGGAAACCTGCTCCGTGCCGCGGTCGGCCTCAGCCGGGAGTGGCGGACCGACCGCTATCTCCGCCACCTCGAGGCGATGCTCCTCGTCGCCAACTCCTCCCAGCTCCTCCTGCTCAGCGGCGATGGTGAGATCATCGAACCGGACGACGACGTCGCCGCCATCGGCAGCGGTGGGCCCTTCGCACACGCCGCGGCCCGCGCCCTGGTGCAGAACACCGAGCTCCCCGCTCCCGAGGTGGCGCGGCGCGCCCTGGAGATCGCGGCCAGCCTCTGCATCTACACCAACGACATCATCACCGTGCAGACCCTCGACACCATCGACGAGGCCCCCGCCGGCACCGCCGGCGAGACCGCTGCGGAGGCCGTTCCATGAGCGACACGCGCCCCAGCGGCGCCCACGACGACCGGCGCCCCGGTCTCCACCCCGACCCCGAGACACAGGTCGCACCTGCGGTCGCACCCGCCGTGCGCGGTGAGCGCGAGGGCGCCGAGGTCGCGGATCCCGCCCGCGCGGGGACCCCGGGACCCGCCGAGATCCCGGTGACGGCCGATGGCGGCGACAGCGGCGATGCCGACGCGGCCACCCCGCCGGAGCAGCCCCACAGCGTCGACGACCTCCGGCCCGCCCAGATCGTCAGCCGGCTGGACGAGTTCATCATCGGGCAGGAGAGCGCCAAACGCGCCGTCGCCATCGCGCTCCGCAACCGCCTGCGCCGCCAGCGCCTCCCCGAGGCGATGCGCCAGGAGGTGCTCCCCAAGAACATCCTCATGATCGGCCCGACCGGGGTCGGCAAGACGGAGATCGCCCGGCGGCTCGCCCGCCTGACCCGGTCGCCCTTCCTCAAGGTGGAGGCGACGAAGTTCACCGAGGTCGGGTACGTCGGTCGCGACGTCGAGGCGATCGTCCGCGACCTGCTCGAGCAGACGATCACCGAGGTCCACAACGATCGCGTCGCCGAGGTCGAGGGCAGCGCCCGGGACACGGCCGAGGAGCGGATCCTCGACGCGCTCGTCGAGGCCGAGACCCGCGAGCCGAAGGAGGGGGCGGGGCGTGGCCGTGGTCGGGCCGCCGCCGCGGCCGCCACGAGCGGTGGCGACCCCGAGCCGGAGGCGGAGACGGCCGGGACGCCGGTGGCCGACCCCGAGGTCGACCGCCGCCGGAGCCGGCTCCAGCGCCGCCGGCTGCGACAGCGCCTTCGGGCCCGTCAGCTCGAGGACCGGCTGATCGAGATCGAGGTCGAGGAGCCCTACCAGCCGATGGTCGAGAACGTCTCGGGCGCCGGCTTCGAGGACATGGGCGCCACCCTCGCCGACTTCCTCTCCCAGCTCGCCCCACCGCGCAAGCGGATGAAGCGGATGACGGTCGCCGACGCCCGCACCGCCCTCGTCGACGAGGAGACCGACCGGCTCATCGACATGGACCGCATCTACGACGAGGCGATCCGCCTCGTCGAGGACAGCGGGATGGTCTTCATCGACGAGGTCGACAAGATCGCCGGCCAGGGCTCCGAGCACGGCCCCGACGTCAGCGGCGAGGGGGTCCAGCGCGATCTCCTCCCCGTCCTCGAGGGGTCGACGGTCCACACCCGCTACGGCGCGGTCCACACCGACCACATCCTCTTCATCGCCGCGGGCGCCTTCACGATGTCCCGGCCGAGCGACCTCATCCCCGAGTTCCAGGGCCGCTTCCCCATCCGTGTCGAGCTGCGGGCGCTCAACGAGAACGACCTCGAGCGCATCCTCGTCGAGCCGAGCAACTCGCTGACCAAGCAGTACACCGCCCTGCTCGGCACCGAGGGCGTCACCCTCGAGTTCACCCCCGACGGCCTGCGCGAGCTCGCCCATCAGGCGGCCCAGGTGAACCTGCAGGACGAGAACATCGGCGCTCGCCGCCTGTTCACCATCCTCGAGAAGGTGCTCGAGGACGTCTCCTTCCGCGCCGAGGAGTTCGCCGGCACCACCGTCACCGTCGACGCCTCGATGGTGCGCGACCGCCTGGGCGACCTCGTCCGCAACGAGGACCTCCGCCGCTACGTCCTCTGAGGAGAGAAAAACTCTCAGCCCCCCGGGAGTCGTAGCCAGGTCGGCGTCGCCGGCGCAGCGGACGGATGGGGGACACCGCGTCGCGGGGCGTATGAGGCGCCCTTACCCCGGGCGCCGAATCCGAGCCGAGT
>DATKEY010000411.1:0-7892 GCA_035544475.1 Candidatus Dormiibacterota bacterium
CTGCATCACCTGGGCGAGCGAGCGCTCCGGCATCTGCCCGTGACCCACCTCGATGCGCACCCCCGGAAGCAGCTCCTTGAGGTGGTCGGCCTCGCGCTCGATCCCCCGCACCCGGTTGTGCACGTAGTAGACCTGCCCGCCGCGGGCGAGCTCGCGGGTGATCACCTCGCGGATGAGCCCGTCCTCGTGGGCGGTGACGAAGGTCTTGATCGGCTGCCGCTCCTCGGGCGGCGTCTGGATCACCGAGAGGTCGCGGATCCCCGCGAGCGACATGTGCAGGGTCCGCGGGATCGGCGTCGCCGAGAGCGAGAGCACGTCGACGGCGACGCGCAGCTGCTTGAAGCGCTCCTTCTGGAGGACGCCGAAGCGCTGCTCCTCGTCGATGATCACCAGCCCGAGGTTGCGGAACTCGACGTCCTTCGAGATCAGCCGGTGGGTGCCGATGACGATGTCGACGCCGCCGGAGCGCAGCCCCGCCAGGGTGCTCGTCACCTCCTCCGGAGTGCAGAAGCGAGAGAGCTGCCGGACGGTGATCGGGAAGGCGGCGAGCCGCGAGGAGAACGTCGTGAAGTGCTGCTGCGCGAGCACCGTCGTGGGCACGAGCACCGCGACCTGGCGGCCGTCGGCCGCGGCCTTGAACGCGGCGCGCAGCGCGACCTCGGTCTTGCCGAAGCCGACGTCCCCGGCGACCACCCGGTCCATCGGGCGCGAGGACTCCATGTCCCGCTTGATCTCCTCGAGGACCATCTCCTGGTCGGGGGTCTCGACGTAGGGGAAGGAGGCCTCGAGCTCCTGCTGCCAGGCACCGTCCGGGGGGAGCGGCGTCGCGTGCGTCGACTCCCGCCGGGAGTACAGGGCGAGCAGCTCGCGGGCGACCTCCTCGGTGCGCTCCTTGACCCGGCGCTTGGTGCGCTCCCACTCTCCGGTGCCGAGCTTCGAGAGCTGGGGACGGCCCTCGGCGCCGCCGACGTAGCGGTCGACCCGGTCGAGGTGGGCGACGGGGACGTAGAGCTTGTCCCCCTCCGCGTACTCGACGGTCATGTACTCGTGCTCGCCGCCGTCGTCGTCGACGGTCCGCATCTCGATGAAGCGGCCGATGCCGTGGTCCTGGTGGACGACGAGGTCGCCGGGCTGGAACGGGATGACGAACGCCTCGCGCCCGGCGGCGCCGGCGGATGCGCGCCGCGCGCCCCGCGCCGACGTCGACTCGACGACCCGGCGCGCGCCGCGGGCGAGGCGGGAGCCGCGCTGCTTGACGGCACCGAACAGCTCGGCGTCGGTGAGGACGTCGAGCCCGGCGGCGTCGGCGGAGATTCCCTGGGAGATGTCGCCGTGGACGGTGACGAGCGCACCGGCGGGCAGCGGGATCGACGCCGGCTCGTCCTCGGCGGCGATGGGATCGAGGCCCTGCTCGGTGGCGAGCTCGGCCACCCGGTGCTCCTGGCGGGAGAGGACGAGCTCGCACCGCCCCGCATCGAGGCGGCGGCGCACCTCGGTCGCCAGCGCGTCGAAGCGGCCGACGTAGCTGTCGGCGCCGCGCCAGCCGAGGTCGAGGCCCACCCCGGCGACGGCCTCACGGACGAGCTCGACCGGGGCGAGCCGGTCGACGAGCGCCTCCGCGGCGTCCGCGTGGAGGAGGCCGCTGCGAGCCCCGCGGGGGAGCTCACCGCGCTTCTCCTCCTGGGCGCGGAGGCCCTCGGCCTCGACGAGGTAGCGCTGGACGGCCCGGCGCCAGCGCTCGCGGCCGCCGGCCACGAGGGTGATCGGGTCGCCGAGGTGGTCGACGAGGGTCGTGGGAGGGTCGGTCTGCAGGTAGGGGGTGAAGAGGTCGATGCCCTCGCCGTAGGCGCCCGCGCCGAGCCGGTCGATGTCGCGCAGCCAGTCGTCGCGGATCTCCGGACGGGTCTCGGAGAGGTCGAGCTCACGGACCACCGCGATGGCACGGGCGACGGACTCCGGGGAGAGGTCGAGCTCCCGCGCCGGCGGGATGGTGACCTCCTGGAGCTGGGCGACCGAGGTCTGGCTGGCGACGTCGAAGGCGCGGAGCCCCTCGACCTCGTCCCCGAACCACTCCGCCCGCCAGGGACGGCCGCGGTCCGGGCCGAAGGCGTCGACGATCCCGCCGCGCACCGAGAACTCGCCGGGGACGGAGACCGCCGGCTCGCGCCGGTAGCCGAGGGCGACGAGCCGCTCGGCGACCGCGGAGAGTGGGACGGTCTCGCCTCTGCGAAGGGTCAGCCCTCTCCGCACGAGCTCTGGAGACAGGGTCGGCCGGACCAGGCCCCCGGGGGCGGCGACGACGATCGCCGGAGCCGCCGACGCCAGGGTCGCGAGGGTGGCCAGGCGGTGGCGGGTGACCTCCTCACCGGGAGCCACCCGGTCGAAGGGCAGGGTGTCGGCGGCGGGGAAGAGCACCACCCCGGCGTCGCCGGCCCAGGCGATCGTGTCCGACCAGGCCGTCTCCGCCTCCGGCGAGAGCACCAGGACGGTGCGGCCGGTGGCCTCGCGCAGCCACCAGGCGAGCAGGCCGACCGCCGACGCCGGCACCCCGGCGACGACCCCGCGGGGGTCGCGGACGAGGGCCTGCAGCTCGGGGAGACCGTCGAGCCGGGAGCGGAGCGTCGGGGCGTCAGTCGTCGGGGGCACGGTTGAAGATGTTCATGGCCGGGTCGAGCCCCTCGCGCACGATCGCGAGGACGGCGTCCGCCGCCCGGGAGATCACCCCGGGCACGCGCTCGCGCTCGTCGCCGTCGAAGGGCTCGAGGACGTAGTCGGCGGGGTCCATCCCCTCGGGAGGGCGGCCGATCCCGATCCGTACGCGGATGAAGCCGTCCGTCTGCCAGGAGTCGATGAGGTGGCGCACCCCGCGCTGACCGCCGGCGCTGCCGCCGCGGCGGAGTCGCAGCCGGCCGAGGGGGAGGTCGAGGTCGTCGTGGACGACGACGACGTCCTCGGGCGGGATCCCGAGCTTCGTGGTCAGGTGGCGTCCCGCGCGGCCGCTGAGGTTCATGTACGTCTGCGGCCGGGCGAGGACGAGCTCGAGCCCGTCGACCGAGCCGTCACGGACCTTCGCCGGGCCCTCCTTGCGCTCCTTCCCGAAGCGGCCGCGCCGCTCGAGCTCGGCGAGGGTGCGCCAGCCCACGTTGTGCCGTGTGCCCGCGTACTCGCCGCCCGGGTTGCCGAGCCCGATCACCAGGGTGGCCACTACGCCAGCTCGGGGACCTGTTGGTCGGGGAGCAGGCGGCGGGTCTCGGCGGTCATCGCCGCCGCCCCGGCGGGGTCGGCGTGGTCGTGACCGAGGCAGTGGAGCAGCCCGTGGACGGCGAGCAGCCGGAGCTCCGCGACCCCGTCCTCGGCCTGCCCGAGGGCGCGCTCGACGGAGATGGCGAGGTCCCCGACGTGTCCCGGCTCCTCCGCGGGGAAGGCGAGCACGTCGGTCGGGCCCTCGACGCCGAGGAAGCGGGCGTTGAGCTCGGCGAGCTCGGCGTCGTCGGTGAGACGGACGGTGAGCGAGGCGCGTGCCGGCACGTCGAGGGAATCTCCGCAGCGGCGGAGCAGGTGGGCGAGAGCGGCGGCCCGCGCCGCGGACCTGCCCTGGTCGTCGAGGCCGTCCGCGGCGACCACGGTCACCCGCACCGATCCGGGCCCGCGCCGGGGCGCGTGGGGACCGCGCCCCCGTGCCGCCGGGCGCCGTGCGCCGGGACCGGGCTCACCCGGCCTTGAGACGACGCTTCTTGGCGGCGACCAGCTTGCGCTTCCGCCGCACCGACGGCTTCTCGTAGTGCTCACGACGGCGCACCTCCGAGAGAATGCCGTTCTGCTTGATCTTCTTGTTGAAGCGTCGCAGCGCGCTCTCGAAGGTCTCGCCCTCGCGGACCTTGACCTCCGACACGGTAGGGAACTCACCTCCTTTCGCCGGCTGGGGACGAACGAGATGAATCCCACGCAGGCGTCGCGAGTGTACCCGGTTTGCGGGCGGCGGGCGTGAACCCGCCGCCTCACCGTGACGTCAGGCGGCGTTGTACCGCCAGAGGCCGACGCCGGGGGTCACCTCGACGTCCTCGGGCAGCTCGGTGCGCCAGGGGAGCATCAGGTCGAAGACCACCTCCTGGACGGTCCAGAGGACGTCCATGATCTCGGTGACCTTGACCTGCCGCCTCGCCATGGCCTCGGTGACGGTGCGCAGCGCAGTCTCGTCATCCGCACCCTGGACCACCCCGACGGCGATCTGGAGGAGCTCTCCCGACTGCTGGGCGAGGTCCCGGGGGGCCTCCTTGATGCCCTGCAGGTGTGTCTCCTCACACAGTTCGATGACCTCGTCGACCTGCTCGACCAGCCGGCGGAACCTGGTCCGCTCGGACAGCTCGCGCTGGTGACGGAGCCGCGCCCGGTGCAGCTCTGCGGTCGCGTTCTCGATCAGCATCTGAATTCTCCGCGAGACCTCCACGTCGAAGTCACCGGTTGATCTCCGCGAGAGGCCTCGACAGAGAGTACCCACCAGAAAGGTTGACATCAACATCACAATTCGGTTCGAATTGATGCATGGATCGCATCAATGTCGACGGACTGAGGACTTTTCTGGCGGTTGCGCACCACGCCCACCTCGGCCACGCCGCCGAGGCCCTCGGGCAGGAGCAGTCGACCGTCTCGCGGAAGATCGCGCGGCTCGAGGAGGAGGTGGGTGTGGCCCTCTTCGAGCGGGTGCGCCGGAGCATCCGCCTCACCCCGGCCGGCAACCGCTTCGTCCCCCGCGCCGAACGCCTCCTCCACGACCTCCGCGAGGCGATCGCCGACGCCGAGGGGGCGGTCTCGGTGGAGAGCGGCGAGGTCCGGGTCGGCTTCCTCCACACCGTGGGGGCGCGATGGCTGCCCGAGCGTCTCGCACGCTTCCTCGACCGCCACCCCGCCGTCCGCTTCACCCTCCGCGAGGGAACGTCGGCCGAGGTCGTGAGCGGCGTGCTCAACGGCGACTTCGACCTCGGCATCCTCGGCCCTCCGCCCGTCGGCCAGCGCGACCTCGAGATCGTCGCCCTCTTCCGCGAGCGCGTGGCCGTGGTCGTGCCCGCGGGCCACCACCTCGTCGGCCGGAGCTCGTGCACCCTGCGCGACCTCGCCGGAGAGGCGCTGATCCTCCCCCGCTCCCGGAGCGGGCTGCGCAAGGTCGTCGACGAGGCCTTCCTCCGAGAGGGTCTGACCGAGACCGTCGCCTACGAGGGGGACGACTTCACGATCGTCCAGGGCCTCGTCGAGGCGGGGCTGGGCACGACGCTGCTGCCGATGCCCCTGCCGGTGCCCTCGACCCGGGTGGCGGTCATCCCGCTGCGCCAGCCGCCGATCGCACGGACGATGGCGCTCTGCTGGGATCGCCGCCGGGTGCTCCCCCCGCCGGCCGCGCTCTTCGCCGAGCACCTCACCCCGTCGGCCGCCGAGCCCTTCGACCCGCCGTTGAGCGCCTGAGCCGGCGCGGAAGTACACTCGCGCCCGATGGACACGCTCGTGCTCGGTGCGCTCGCCGCCGTCCTGCTCGTCGTCGCGGTGGTCATCGCCGCCCGCGGGATGCGGGCCGGCCGCCCGGCCGATCGCGGGGCCGCGCCCGCGGCCGCGGCCCGGGCGGCGCTCGTCGAGGCCCGGGGCGAGGCGGCCGCGGTGGTCGCGCATGCGCGCACCGAGGCGATCGCCTCGCGGAGCGCGGTGATGGACGAGCTCGACGCGCGGCAGGCCGCGCTCGAGGAGCAGGAGAGCTCGCTCGAGGAGCGCAGCCGCGCCCTCCAGGAGCGCAGGCGCGTCGCCGAGGAGCGCCGGGAGGCACTCGAGGCGGCCCGCGGCGAGCTCGAGGCCGCGCAGACCGAGGTGGCCGAGTCGCGCGAGGGGATCGTCCGGCGGCTCGAGGAGGTCGCCTCCCTCGACCGGCCCCGGGCGGTCGCCACGGTGCTCGCCGCCCTCGAGGGCGAGCTCGGGACCGACCACGCCGGCCGGGTGACCCGCGCCGTCGCCGGGCAGGTCGGCGACCTCGTCCCCTCCGCGCGGATGCGGCTCGCCGACGCGATCCAGCGGATGGACGTCTCCCATGCCGACGGCGCCCCGCGCGCGACGCCCCTTGCCCTCGAGGGCCTCGACGACGACTCCCGCCAGCGCCTGCTGGACGCCCTCTCCGCGGTCGCCGAGGCGACCGCCACCGACCTCGGCGTCGACCCCGAGCGCAACCAGGCGACCCTGCGCGGGCTCGATCCGATCGGCCGCGAGGTCGCCCGCCAGGCGTCGATCGAGGCGCTCGACCGCCGGCTGCGCGCCGAGGACGTGGCGCCGATGCTGCTGCGCACCCGGCGCGACCTCCAGCGGGAGATCACGGTCCTCGGCGAGCGGGCGCTCTGGGAGATGCGGATGGACGGGCGGCCCGAGCTCGCCGAGCTCCTCGGGACCCTCCACTACCGCTTCTCGTACGGGCAGAACGCGCTGCTCCACTGCCAGGAGACCGGCTATCTCTGCGCGATGCTCGCGTCGGAGCTCCGGCTCGACTCGGCGGAGGCGCGGTCGGCCGGGCTGCTCCACGACATCGGCAAGGCGGTCGACCACGACGTCGAGGGCTCGCACGCGATCATCGGCGGAGAGCTCCTCGCCCTGCTCGGGGTCGACGCCGGGATCGTCCACGCGGTGAAGGCGCACCACTTCGACGAGGAGCCGGCGACCGACCTCGCGATGCTGACGATCTGCGCCGACGCCATCTCCGCGTCGCGTCCGGGGGCGCGGCGGGACACGCTGACGACGTACCTGCAGCGGCTGGAGCAGCTGCAGTCGATCGCGACCCGGCACTCCGGGGTGGAGCGGGCGTTCCCGATGCAGGCGGGGCGCGAGGTGCGGGTTGCGGTGCGGCCGGACGCGGTGCCGGACGATCAGGTGCCGGAGCTCTGCGCGGAGATCGCGCGTGAGATCGAGGCGGAGATGACGTATCCCGGGATGATCAAGGTGACGGTCATCCGGGAGACCTCGGCGAGCGCGACGGCGAGCTGAACTGCTCGTTTCGTGGCGCTGTCGCGCGAGGGCGTGGTGCACCGCGGTTGCGTGTGGTCATGGATTCAGCAAAGGGGTGAGGGTTCTCGGGCGTCTTGTGGGGCGGGGCGCGGCGCGCAGTGGTTTCACGGGCGATTTTCCTTGTGGGAGTTGGGATTTGGGGTTGACATACGCACAGATGTTCGACTACAATTCTGTGTGTGATAGCCCTTCCACCTGACGCCGATCTGGATGCGCTCGAGGCGGAGATCCGCGCTGAGGCCGCGGAGATCCATGCCCGCACCGCGCGGCTCGCGGCGCGGCTCGCGCGCTTCGACGAGCTCGACGGGTGGCGCGGATACGGGCTGCGCGACTGCGCGGACTGGGTTGTCTGCAACCTCGGCTTCGACCGCCCCAACGCGAGGGCGCTCATGCTCGCCGCCGGGGTGGCTCGGGAGTTCCCCGAGGTCGGTGAGGCCTTCTCCGCCGGCGAGCTCTCGTTCGACAAGCTTCGGCTGCTCGGTGCGGGTGTGATCGCCGCGCCCGACGAGCAGAGCGAGTGGGTCGACGTGGCCCGGACGTCGTCGGCGCCCGAGCTCGCGCGGCGCTGCCGCGAGGTCCGCAACGAGCGGCGCACCGGCCCCGAGCGCGACCGCGCGCAGCGGGTCCAGCGGCGTCTGCGCGCCTGGTACGACTCAGTGGTACTCCTCTCCTCGTCGTAGGGGTTGGGGAGGGGGTTCGGGGGAACCCCTTGTGAGCTCTGTGGATGGCGGGGACAACGAGTGAGCTCCTGCCGCCGCGCAACTCAGTCAGGGGTCGCACGTGCGCCCCATTGGTCTGTCACGGCTGTCGTCGGAGCAGGGAAAGCGCCTGAGGTGCCACAACGCGGAGAGGGCTGGAGCCCA
>DATKEY010000412.1:0-16587 GCA_035544475.1 Candidatus Dormiibacterota bacterium
AGCGCGGTCGGGCGCCGCTCGGCGTCGCCGGCGCTGCTCCGGGGGATCACCCCGCTAGGCTACCCGCGTGACCACCATCGCCGTCCTCGAGGGCGACCAGACCGGGCAGGAGCTGCTCGAGGAGGCGCTCCGGGTCCTCGACCCCGCGGTGCTCGGGCTCGAGCTCGAGCTGCGCCGGTTCGACCTCTCGCTCGAGAACCGCCGGGCCACCGAGAACCGGGTCGTCCTCGAGGCGGCCGACGCGATGGCCGCGTGCGGGTTCGGGATCAAGGCGGCGACGGTCACCCCGGAGCGCGCCGGCGACGTCGGCAGCCCCAACGCCATCCTCCGCGAGCGGGTCGGTGGCAGGGTGATCGTCCGCACCGGCCGCAGGATCCCGGGGGTCGCCCCGCTCGGCGGGGTGAGCGCGCCGATCAGCGTCGTGCGGATGGCGGTCGACGACGCCTACGGGGCCCGCGAGTGGCGCGAGGGCAGCGGCGACGACGAGCTCGCGTACCGCACCGAGCACGTGAGCAGGGGCACCTGCCGCACCGTCGCCGAGTTCGCCTTCCAGCAGGCGCGGCGCACCCACGCCCGGGTCTTCGGCGGCCCGAAGTACACGGTGTCGCCGGTGTACGAGGGGATGCTCAAGGAGGAGATGGACGCGGCGGCGGCGCGGCATCCCGACGTCCCCTACGAGCCGCAGCTCATCGACGCGACCTACGCGCTGCTCCTCACCCAGGACGGCGACCCGCTCGTCATCCCCGCGCTCAACCGCGACGGCGACTGCCTCAGCGACTTCGTCCTCGGGCTCTTCGGCAGCATCGCGGGAGCGGAGTCGATCCTGCTCGGCTTCGCCGAGCACGACACCATCACCCCCCGGGTCGTGATGACGGAGGCTCCGCACGGGACGGCGCCCTCATTGCAGGGGAGGAACGTCGCCAACCCGATGGCGATGATCCTCGCCGCCGCCTCGCTGCTCGGCTTCGTCCCCGACCGCGACAGCCGCACCGCCTCGCGCGCCGTGTACGAGGCGGTCTTCGAGGCGGTCCGCTCGGGGGTCCGCACCGCCGACCTCGGCGGGCACTCGCTCACCGACGAGTTCACCGCCGCGGTCGTCGAGCGGGTGCGGGCCAAGCTCGAGGTGTGGGGCACGCTCGGCGTCGAGTGATCCCGATCCCGGAGCCGCACCGCACCCGGCCCTATACTCGGTCGAGCAGCCGCATCGGGAGCAGGGACCGCCGGTGGACATCCTCGCCGTCATCCGCGACCGCGCTGGGGAGTACGACTGCCCCGTGTGCCACCGCACGCTCGACGGCTGCCGCCTCACCCTGCTCAAGGACGAGGACCCCCTCTACACCGTGCAGGTCGGCTGCGCGCGCTGCGGCGTCACCTTCGTCGTCGTGCTCAAGGTGCGCCGCGACGGGCCGCGCCCGGCCCGGCAGCGCCGGGGTCCGCTGCGCGCGCCCCGTCCACAGCGGCCACCGATCGGTGTCGACGAGGTCCTCGACGTCCATGAGCTGCTGCGCGGTCATACCGGACCGCTGACGGAGCTCCTCTCGCGCCGCTGACCCCGGCTGTGTGCGCCGCTCCTACACTGGACGGATCATGAGCAGGCCGGTCTACCTCGACCACGCGGCGACGACCCCTGTCGCCCCCGAGGTGAGGGCGGCGATGCTGCCCTTCCTCGGTGAGGTCTTCGGCAACCCGTCGTCGGCGCACGCCACCGGGAGGGCGGCGCGGGTCGCGGTCGACGAGGCGCGCGAGCGCGTCGCCCAGGCGCTCGGCTGCGCGGCCAACGAGGTCGTCTTCACCTCGGGGGGGAGCGAGGCGGACAACCTCGCGATCCGTGGTGCGCTCGACCGCCACGCCGGCCGCGGGCGCCACCTCGTCGTCACCGCCGTCGAGCACGACGCCGTGCTGAAGACCGCCGAGGAGCTCGCCGACCTCGGACGCTGCGAGGTGAGCGTGGTGCCCTGCGACGGGCGCGGCGCCGTCGACCCCGAGGCGGTGGGCGCGGCCGTCCGCGACGACACCGTGCTGGTCTCGATGATGCTCGCCAACAACGAGGTCGGCACCGTCCAGGACGTCGCGGCGGCGGCCGAGGCGGCGCGGCGGCGCAACCCCGGGGTGCTGGTGCACACCGACGCCGTCCAGGCGCTCGGCCGGCTCCCCGTCGACGTGCGCGCGCTCGGGGTCGACATGGCGTCGATCACCGCCCACAAGATCTACGGACCCAAGGGCGCGGGGGCGCTCTACCTGCGTCGCGGCGTCGCCATCGCCGCCCAGGTGAGCGGCGGCGGCCAGGAGCGCGCCCGCCGCAGCGGCACCGAGAACGTCGCGGCGATCGCGGGGCTCGCCGCCGCGGTGAGCCTCGTCGAGGAGGAGCGTGCGCGCGAGATGCCGCGCCTCGGCCGGCTCGCCGAGCGGCTGATGGAGACGGTGCTCGACGGCGTCCCCGACGCGGTCCTCACGGGCCACGGAGCACCGCGGCTCCCGAGCTTCGCGACCTTCGCCTTCGCCGGCCTCGAGACCGAGATGCTGCTCACCCTCCTCGACCGCGCCGGGGTCGAGGCGTCGGGCGGGTCGGCGTGCTCGAGCGGCGCGCACATGCCGTCCCATGTCCTGCTCGCGATGGGGCTGCCGCCCCGGGTCGCGGGCGGGGCGCTCCGCTGCACCCTGGGCCGCGGCACGACCGAGGACGAGGTCGACCGCGCCGCGGCGGCGATCGTCGCCTCCGTGGCGCAGTTGCGGGCCTCGCTCCCGGCGCCGGCCTAGAGGATCGGCCGCGCGGCCGATCCGTCGCGGGCGCTATAATCCTGACCATGGCGGTCGGAAATGCGCGCAGCGCCTCCTTCTCGATGAGGGTCTCCTCGAAGGCCCACTACGGGCTGCGGATGATGACCGAGTTCGCCAAGGCGTACGGCAGGGGTCCCCTCAGCCTCGCCGAGGTCGCTCGGGTCGAGCATCTGCCGCTCGCCTACCTCGAGCAGCTCGCCGGCCCGCTGCGGCGCGGCGGCCTCATCGAGGCGACACGCGGGGCCCACGGCGGCTACGTCCTCACCCGGAGCCCGGAGGAGATCACCGTCCTCGACGTCGTCGCCCTCGTCGAGGGCGAGGTGGCGCCGGTCGAGTGCGTCTCCCACGAGTACGAGGCGGGCTGCTGCGTCCGCGACGCCGACTGCGCGTCGCGCACCCTCTGGCAGCGGCTCAAGGAGAGCGTCGACGCGGTGCTCAACGGCACCACCCTGGCCGAGCTCGTCTGCGAGGGCGGGCGGCCGCCCGTCGCCGTGTTCATCCCGCTCGAGGACGTGCGCGACACGTCGCCGAGCCCCCACCGTCACGAGGCCGCCCATGTCTGATTCCGCCCGGCTCGTCGTCGAGGGCCTGCGCGCCCGCGTCGAGGGGAAGGAGATCCTCAACGGGGTCGACCTCGTCGTCCCCACGGGAGAGGTCCATGCGCTGATGGGGCCGAACGGCTCCGGGAAGAGCACCCTCGCCTACACCCTCCTCGGCCATCCCAACTACGAGGTCACGGGCGGCAGCGCCAGCTTCGACGGCACCGACCTGCTCCCCCTCGCCGCCGACGAGCGGGCGCGGCTGGGCATGTTCCTGTGCTTCCAGTACCCCACCGCGATCCCCGGGGTCTCGGTCGTGAACTTCCTCCGGGCGGCCCTCAAGGCCCAGGGGAAGGAGATGCCGGCGCGCGAGTTCCTCCGCACCCTCTCCGCGGTGATGGGCGAGCTGAAGATCGACGAGAGCTTCCGCAGCCGCTACATCAACGACGGCTTCAGCGGCGGCGAGAAGAAGCGCATGGAGATCCTCCAGCTGGCGCTCCTCCGGCCCCGCCTCGCCGTCCTCGACGAGACCGACTCCGGGCTCGACGTCGATGCCCTGCGCACCGTCGCCGAGGGGGTGGACCGGGTGAGGGGCACCGACATGGGGGTGCTGGTGATCACCCACTACCCCCGCATCCTCGAGTACCTCAGGCCCGACGCGGTGCACGTGCTCCACCGCGGCCGGGTGGTCGCCTCGGACGGGCACCAACTCGCCCACCGCATCGAGAGCGAGGGCTACGACTTCATCGTCGGCACCGGCGGTGCCGGTTCCGCGAACTGAAGGGAAACCCCTGGTATGGCTGCAGTCGAAGCACACGAGCTGACGAAGGACTACAAGTTCGGATTCCACGACGTCGACGTCTCGGTCTTCCGGACGGAGAAGGGGCTGTCGCCCGAGGTCGTCGCCGCGATCAGCGACCACAAGAACGAGCCGGAGTGGATGCTGAAGTTCCGCCTCAAGGCGCTCGCCCACTTCCGCAAGCGGGCGATGCCCAGCTGGGGCGCCGACCTCAGCGGCATCGACTTCGACAACATCTACTACTACGTCAAGCCGACCGAGGAGCAGAGCCGGAGCTGGGACGACGTCCCCGACTCGATCCGGCAGACCTTCGACCGGCTCGGCATCCCCGAGGCGGAGCGCAAGTTCCTCGCCGGGGTGAGCGCCCAGTACGACTCCGAGGTCGTCTACCACAGCATCCGTGAGGACCTCGACAAGCTCGGCGTCCTCTTCGGCGACTGCGACACCGGGCTGCGCGACCACCCGGAGATCTTCCGCAAGTACTTCGGCACGGTGATCCCCGCCAACGACAACAAGTTCGCCGCGCTGAACAGCGCGGTGTGGTCGGGCGGCTCCTTCGTCTACGTGCCCAAGGGGGTGCGCGTCGACATCCCGCTGCAGGCGTACTTCCGGATCAACTCCGACAACATGGGCCAGTTCGAGCGGACGCTGATCATCGCCGAGGAGGGCTCCTACGTCCACTACATCGAGGGATGCACGGCGCCGACCTACTCGAGCGACTCGCTGCACTCCGCGGTGGTGGAGATCATCGCCCACAAGGACGCCCACGTCCGCTACACGACGATCCAGAACTGGTCGAACAACGTCTACAACCTGGTCACCAAGCGCGCCGTCGCCTACGAGGGCGCCCGGGTCGAGTGGATCGACGGCAACCTCGGCAGCAAGGTGACGATGAAGTACCCGGCGATCTACCTGATGGGCGAGCACGCCCACGGGGAGGTCCTCTCCGCGGCCTTCGCCGGCGAGGGCCAGCACCAGGACGCCGGCTCGAAGTGCATCCACGTCGCCTCCAACACCACGAGCAACGTGGTCTCGCGCTCGATCTCCAAGGGCGGCGGGCGCACCTCCTACCGCGGCCACATCAAGGTCCACGCGAAGGCGTCGGGGGTGAGGAGCAGCGTGCGCTGCGACGCCCTGCTGCTCGACGAGGAGTCGCAGAGCGACACCTACCCGTACATGGACATCGACAGCCCCGACGTCACCATCGGCCACGAGGCGACGGTGAGCAAGATCGGCGACGAGCAGATCTTCTACCTGATGTCCCGCGGGCTCAGCGAGTCCGACGCGACCGCGCTCATCGTCAACGGCTTCTTCGAGCCCTTCGTCAAGGAGCTGCCGATGGAGTACGCGGTCGAGCTCAACCGGCTTCTCGCGGTCCAGATGGAAGGGTCGGTCGGATGAGGCCCGCGGCGGGCTGATGGCCACGCAGCTGCAGACTCCCGGGGCGATCGGCCCCGAGGCGGTGAGCACACGCGCCGCCGGCGCCCCCGCATGGCTGGCGGAGCGGCGGCGCGCGGCCTGGGAGGCCTACTGCGCGCTGCCGATGCCCGACCGCGTCCGCGACGAGGACTGGCGGCGGACCGACGTGAGCGGCCTGCATCCCGACGAGTACGTCGTCGACCCCGGTCCGACCGGTCACGGCGCCGGCCTCGTCGACGCGATGCGGGAGATGCGCGACCGCATCGCCCCCGACGCCGCCTTCGTCGCCGCGACCCGCAACGGAGTCCGGGCCCTCGACGGCGCCGGCACGCTGCGCGCCCAGGGCGTGACGGTCTGCTCTCTCGAGGACGCCGCCGTCCACGACGAGGCGGCGGTGCGCCGCGCGCTCGCCCACGTGCCGGTCGACGGCTCCAAGTTCACCGCGCTCTGGAACGCGCTCTGGCGCGGCGGCTGCTTCGTCCACGTCCCCGCCGGGGTCGAGGCGGCGGTGCCGGTCGTCGCCGCCCACAGCGCGGCCGGCGAGCACGCGGCGATCCTCCCGGCGACCGTGGTCGTCCTCGAGCCGGGCGCATCGCTGACGCTGGTCGAGCTCCTCGCGTCGCCCGCGACGCAGGGGACGATGCTCAGCGACGCGGTGAGCGTCCTCCTCCTCGGCGAGGGCTCGCGGCTCGACCACTGCGTGCTCCAGCGCTGGAGCGCCGCGACCTGGCACCTCGCCACCCATCGCGCCGTGCTCGAGCGCGACGCCACCCTGCGCTTCTTCGCCGCCAACTTCGGGTCGCGGCTGCAGAAGGTCTACTGGGACGCGCTGCTCGAGGGCCAGGGCGCGGACGCCACCCTCACCGGGGTCTGCTTCGGCGGCGGCGACCAGCACCTCGACCACCAGTCGCTCCAGGCCCACCGCGCACCCGCGACGCGCAGCGACCTGCTCATCAAGGTGGCCGTGCGTGACCGTGCCCAGAGCGTCTACGGGGGGCTGATCACCGTCGACCGCGAGGCGCAACGCACCGACGGCTACGTCCAGAACCGCAACCTCATGCTCTCCCGCGGCGCCAAGGCGTCCGGGATCCCGATGCTCGAGATCAAGGCCAACGACGTGCGCTGCAGCCACGGCGTCACCGCCGGGCACATCGACACCGAGCAGCGCTTCTACCTCCAGTCGCGCGGCGTCGACCCCGAGGCCGCCGACCGGCTCATCGTCCGGGGGTTCATGCAGGACGCACTCGACCGTTCGCCCCACCAGGGGTTCGCGGAGTTCGTCGGTGGAGTGCTCGACGAGGTCGTCGCCGGCCACTCCGCCGCCGGCGTCGAGGCGGAGGGTCTCTCGTGAGCGACTGGGTCACCGTGGGGGCGGCCGCGGACATCCCCCCGGGGCACGCCGCGCTCGTCGACGTCGACGGCGTCCAGGTGGCGGTCTTCAACGTCAACGGCGAGTTCTTCGCCGTCGACGACACCTGCTCCCACGCCGAGGCCTCGCTGAGTGAGGGGGAGCTCGACCCCGACGGCTGCTCGATCGAGTGCCCGATGCACGGCTCCTGCTTCGATCTGCGCACCGGTGAGGCGCTCTCGCTGCCGGCGTACGACCCGATCCGGGTCCACCGGATCGAGATCGTCGACGGCACCCTGCGCGTCGCCCTCGACGAGCCGGCGGTGCCATGAGCGTCACCGTGCCACCCACCGCCCGCGGACGGCTCTCGCTCGAGGCCGACTACGACGTCGAGGCGGTGCGCGCCGACTTCCCGATCCTGCGCCGGCAGGTCGGTGGCCGCCCGCTCGTCTACCTCGACTCGGCGGCGACGTCGCAGAAGCCGGTGCAGGTGCTCGACGCCGTCGAGCGCTACTACCGGGAGAGCAACTCCAACGTCCACCGCGGCGCCCACACCCTCGGCAACGAGGCCACCGAGCTCTTCGAGAACGCCCGCAAGCGGGTCGCCGCCTTCATCGACGCCGACCCTCGCGGACTGGTGTTCACCCGCAACGCCACCGAGTCGCTGAACCTGGTCGCGTCGTCGTACGCACGCGAGCTCCTCCGTCCGGGCGACCGCATCGTGCTCACCCTCATGGAGCACCACAGCAACCTCGTGCCCTGGCAGCTCGCGGCCGAGCGTGCCGGGCTCGACCTCGCCTTCGTCGGGCTGACCGCCGAGGGCCGCCTCGACATGGAGGTCGCGGCGCGACTGCTCACCGAGCCGACCCGGCTCGTCGCCGTCGTCCACCAGAGCAACGTGCTCGGCACGGTGAACCCGATCCGCGAGCTCGCCGACCTCGCCCACGCCTGCGGGGCGGTGATCGCGGTCGACGCGTGCCAGAGCGTCCCCCACCTGCCGGTCTCGGTCCGCGAGCTCGACGTCGACTTCCTCGCCTTCAGCGGGCACAAGGCGTGCGGCCCGATGGGCGCCGGCGTGCTCTGGGCGCGGCCCGAGCTCCTCGAGGGGATGCCGCCGTTCCTCGGCGGCGGCAGCATGATCCAGCGCGTCGAGCTCGAGCGCTCGACGTGGACGGAGGTGCCGAACAAGTTCGAGGCCGGGACTCCGGACGTCGCGAGCGCCCACGGCCTCGCCGCCGCCTGCGACTACCTCGACGGCGTCGGCCGCGAGCGCATCCATGCCCACGAGCAGGCGCTCGTGCGCCATCTCCTCGAGGTCCTCGACGAGGCCGGGGTCGACGTCCAGGGCCCCCGCGAGGTGGTGGAGCGCGGCGGCGCGGTGTCCTTCACGATGGGCGAGATCCACCCACACGACATCGCGACCATCCTCGACCGCGACGGGGTCGCGATCCGCGCCGGCCACCACTGCTGCCAGCCACTGATGAAGAAGCTCGGAGTGGCGTCGACCGCCCGCGCCTCGGTCTACCTGTACACGACCCACGCCGAGATCGACGCGCTCGGCGCCGGCATCCAGGAGGTCCGGAGGATCCTCGGGCCCTCGGGACCCCCGCGGTAGGATCGGAGCATGGCTGCAGGCGCATCGCCCGTCGAGGACGAGCTGTACCGCGAGATCATCCTCGACCACTGGCGCAACCCCCGCGGGAAGGGCCACGTCGAGAACGCCGACGTCACCGTCGAGGGCAACAACCCGCTCTGCGGCGACGAGGTGCTGCTCACCATGCGCGTCCGCGAGGGGAGCGTCGAGGCGATCGCCTTCGACGGCCACGGCTGCTCGATCAGCCGCGCCTCGGCGAGCATGATGTGCGAGGGCGTCGACGGGCGCGCCGTCGCCGAGGCGACCGACCTCGCGCGCCGCTTCAAGGCGATGATACTCGAGGGCGCCGGCGCCGACGACCTCGGCGATCTGGAGGCGCTGCAGGGCGTGGCCCGCATCCCGCTGCGCATCAAGTGCGCCGTGCTCCCCTGGAACGCGCTCCTCGAGGGGCTCGAGCGCGGCGGCGGCACGGTGTCGACCGAGGGAGGACCGGTGACGTGAGCGAACCCGAGCAGACGCCCACCGCGGCGGCCGGCGCCGAGCGCGCCACGAGCGAGCAGATCCTCGACGCCCTGAGCGCCGTCTACGACCCCGAGATCGGGATCGACATCATCAACCTCGGGCTCGTCTACGACCACACCGTCGACGACGCCGGGCTGCTCACCATCGACATGACCCTGACGTCGCCGTACTGCCCGTTCGGCAGCGTGATCCAGACCCAGGCCGACGCCGTCTGCCGGGTGCTTCCCGGGATCAACGACGTGCGCGTCAACCTCGTCTGGTCGCCGCCGTGGGATCCGCGCACGATGGCGAGCGAGGAGGCCAAGCTCGACCTGGGCATCTTCTGACCGGCGCGGTCTGAGCCCGCCCGCTCAGGGGCCGGTGACGAAGCTCGCCGGCACCGGGTCCTGTCCGGAGGCGGCGCGCCACACCGCCGCGTGGCGGGCGTCGACCCCGAAGATGCTCGCCACCTCGACGCGGAGCGGCTGAGCGGAGAGCGCGGCGAGGGCCGAGTACTGGGCGCCGAGGAGGCGTCCCTCGACGGCGAGCAGGGCGGCGACCGCCGCCGCCTCGCCGGGGGCGGTCGGGAGCGCGTCGGGATGGGGCTGACCCGTCGGCGGCGCCGGGGCGCGCAGCCCGCGCAGCGCCGCGAGCAGCAGGTCGCGGTGCTGACGGTGGTGGAGGAGGAAGGGCTGGCCGAAGCCCGGGAGCGGGGCGCGGCTGAGGCGCGGGGCGACGTTCGTGTAGACGAAGACCGCGGTGTCCTCGAGGAGGGCGAGGGTGGTGAGCAGGGCCGCGTCGTCGCCGGCGGCGAGCGCCCGACCGGCGCCCTCGGCCACGGCTCCGGCGGTGAGCGCGGCGAGGGCCGCGGTCCCTCCGACCAGGGCCTCGCGGCGGGTGGGCCTCCAGGTCCCCCCTCCCACGCGGGTCACGCGGTCACGAGGGCGGCGGGTGCCGGATCCTGCTGGAGGACGGCGCGGAGCGCGGCGGAGTGCTGCGCCTCGTCGGCCATGATCGACGCGAGCTGCTGGAGGATCGCCGGGTCGGCGATCTGGCGCAGCGCGGCGTAGTGGGCGCGGGTGGCCTCCTCCTCGAGGGTCGCGACGAGGGTGAGCACGCCGTTCTCGTCCGACGGCGGAGAGCCGATGTCGTAGCTGTCGCGCGCCGGCGTCGGGGTGCCGCCGAGGCCGGTGATCAGACTGCGCAGCCGGTCGCGATGATCGAGGTGGTGCTGGCGGAAGGCGGTGGCGAGCGGGGCGGTCTGGCTCCCGAAGAGGCCCATGCCCCGCGCGTATGCGTACAGGGTGGTGTGCTCGACGACGAGCGCCGCGTCGAGGACGTGGACGGCGCCGGCGGTCGGGGCTGCCCGGGCGGTCGGCGCCGGGCCGGAGCCACCGCCCCCGCAGGCGCCGAGCGCCGCCGCGCCCGTCAGCGCCGAGCCGGCCCGCAGGACGTCGCGGCGGGTCGGCTGCGGGAGGGGCATGGCGACCGCGCATGATGACAGGCCTGCGGTTGATCCGGCCGAGCCCCGTTCGCGTAGTTGCGGGAGGACAGCGCAATTCAGCAGGGGAGACGGTGACACCTTCGGACGAAAGGGTCATCGACCTGATTGCCCAGGCATCGCCTGAGGGGATCGAGATGCTCTACGACCGGTACGGGCGGCTCGCCTACACGCTCGCCCTGCGCGTCCTCGGCGATGCGGCGGCCGCCGAGGACGTCGTCCAGGAGGCGTTCCTCGCGGTGTGGCGGCGGGCGGCCTCCTACCGGCCGGAGCGGGGGAGCCTCCGCACCTGGGTCTGCTCGATCGTCCATCACCGCGCCATCGACCGGCTCCGCGGCCGCAGCGGCAGGGCACGTCTCGACCTCAGCCTCGACAAGGCGCCGCCCGACGTCGCCCTCTCCGACACCTGGGAGACCGTCGCCGCCGACCTCGAACGCGACCACATCCGCCGGGCGCTCGGCGAGCTGCCCGACGAGCAGCGCCGCACCATCGAGCTCGCCTACTACGCGGGCTACTCCCAGAGCGAGATCAGCTCGCTGATGAGCGTCCCTCTCGGCACCGTGAAGGGCCGTACCCGCATGGCCCTGCGCCGGCTCCGGAGCTCCCTGGAACGCCAGGGGCTGGAATGGAGCGTGACGTGACCTGCGAGGACTGCGACCTGCTGCTCGCGGCGCACGCCGTCGGCGCCCTCGACCCCGGCGAGGACCGCCGGATGGTTCTCCACCTCCAGGGGTGCGACCGCTGCCAGGCGTCCGCCTCCGGGTATCTCCGCACCGCCGACGTGCTGCCGATCGCGCTCGAGCCGGTGACACCGCCGCCGGCGCTGCGCAGCCGGCTGCTCGCCCAGGTCCACGCGGAGGTCGCCGGCGTCGGGCAAGGCCGTCCGCGCGGCGCCCCCCTCCACGAGCGTCTCTGGCGGGCCCTTCCGGCAGGACGCGGGCTCACCGTCACGGGCGCGGTGGCGGCGATCGCCGCGGTGGTGCTCGCGGTGTGGTCGTTCGCCGTCCCCCACCACCAGGCCTCGCAGCCCGGGGTGCTGGTGAGCCGCGCCTGCGGGCTCACCCCGCTCCCGTCGGCATGCGGCGAGCTCGCCTACACCCCCGCGACCCATCAGTCGGTGATCACCGTCCAGGGGCTTCCGGCGCTGCCGGTGGTGAACAGCCAGACCGTCGGCGGCTACGCGGTGTGGCTGATCCCCGGCAAGGGCGGCCCGGTCCTCGGCGCCTACCTCCAGCCGGCCCCGGACGGCCACACCTGGGCGGCGGTCCTCGAGGGGGACGCGGGCTCGTACGTCGCCGTCGCGACGACCCACGAGCCGCGGCTCGGCAGCTCCGTCCCCACCGGTCCCGAGCTGCTCCGCATCACCCGCCCCGTCTCGCCGCCCTCCTGACCCGGCTCCTCGGCGGCCACCACGGGTTCCGGTGGGGGATGGTCCCCGGGGCGTAGGATCGGCCGATGGCGGAGCGGCTCTTCACCCGCGAGGAGGCGAACCTGCTGCTGCCCCGGCTGCGGCCGCTCCTCGAGCGCGCGCAGGAGGTGAGCGCCGTGCTCGGCGACCGCGAGCGCCAGCGCCGGCTGCGCTCTGTCACCGTCGGCAACGGCGGCGGCGAGGCGGCCCGGGAGATGATGGCCGAGGGCGACGAGCTGAGCCGCATCGTCGCCGAGATCACCCGCCTCGGCGTCGTCGTGCGCGACCCGACGACCGGCCTCGTGGACTTCCCCGCCGAGCTCGACGGCCAGCCCGTCTTCCTCTGCTGGCGGATCGACGAGGACGACGTCGGCCACTGGCACGACCGCGACAGCGGCTTCGCCGGACGACAACCCCTGTAGGCGTCAGGCTCGACGGCGCCGGCGCCGGACCGCCCGCAGCGGCCCGACCGGGGTGCCGCCGAGCCCGGCGACGCCGTTCTCCCCCTCATCGGCGGCGGGCGCGCCGGGGCCTCCCTCGTCGATCCGCGCGGTCAGCCGGTTGAAGGCGGAGAGCGCGGTCGGGATCAGCGGAGCCCCGGGCGCGATCGGGAGCACCTCGCGTGGACGTCCCAGCGGCCCGGGCAGGCGGAGCGCCGCGGCCGCATCCTCGACCACCGGGGCCGGGAGCGGGCGCGGCGGCACGGAGCCGTCGGGAGCAGGGGAGTCTTGCTCGTTCATCGCCGGTGCTCAGCTCGGGGTGACCGTCGCCCCGGTCACCTCGCAGCGCAGAAGGTCATCGACCGTCTCCCTGCGGCGCACCAGTCGTGCGTTCCCATCGTGGACGAAGACGACCGCGGGACGAAGGCCGGCATTGTAGTTCGACGCCATGGACAACGTATACGCGCCCGCCGCGGGTACGGCGAGAATGTCGCCCGCCTGCAGACCCGGCATGGGACAGTCGCGTACCAGCACATCGGTGGACTCGCAATACCGCCCTGCGATGGTCAGAGTCTCGACCGGCGCGGCCTCCGGATCGCGCACCAGGAGCGGCTGATAGCGCGCCCCGTAGAGCTCGGGACGGATGTTGTCCGCCATGCCGCCGTCCACGCTCACATAGGTTCGCACCCCGGGGATCTCCTTGCGTGCGCCGACGGTGTAGAGCGCCACTCCCGCCGGACCGACCACGCTGCGACCCGGCTCGACGTGGAGCGCGGGCAGCCGCAGCCCGCGCGCGGAGAAGCTGCGTCCCACTGATTCGGTCAAGACCTTCAGAAACTCAGCGATCGGCGGCGGCGTCTCGGCGCTGGTGTGCGCGATGCCGAGACCGCCGCCCGCGCTCACCGTCCGGGCCTCGAATCCGAGCTCGTCGCGGGCCGCGGCGGCGAACTCCGCGAGCGCGTCGACGGCCGCCGCGTGGCTGCGGAGCTCGAGGATCTGCGAGCCGATGTGCATGTGCAACCCGCTGACGTCGAGCGCCGCGACGCCGAGCGCCCTGCGCAACGCCGCCATCGCCTGCCCACCGGCGACCCCGAATCCGAACTTGCTGTCGACCTGCCCGGTGCTGATGTGCGCGTGGGTGTCCGGCTGCACGCCGGGCGACACGCGGAGCAGGGCCCGCACCCGAGCGCCGTCGGTGCGGCCCGCGAGCAGCTCGAGCTCGTGCTCGGAGTCGACGACGAGGTGGCCGACGCCCGCGGCGATGGCGGCGTCGAGCTCGGCCGCCGACTTGTTGTTGCCGGGGAAGGCGATCCGGGCCGCGGCGAGCCCGCCGCGCAGCGCGATCTCCAGCTCCGCGCCGCTCACCACGTCGGCACCGCAGTCCTCCTCCACGAGGATGCGCACCATCGCCGGTGAGAGATACGCCTTGGCGCTGTAGAGCACGTCGCCACCGCCGGTCCACCGCCGAAGCCCGTCGCGGTAGGCGCGCAGCCGTCCACGGATCGTCGCCTCGTCGAAGACGTACAGCGGCGTGCCGAACCGCTGCGCGAGGTCGAGCAGGTCGCAGCCGCCGACGGAGAGGTTGCCGGACTGGGAACGCCCCGCGGTGTCGGGCAGCATGCGGTCCATCATCGACTGTCACCACCTGGTGCCGCTCGCGCAGATCTCCGGTACACTGGCGACGCGTCTCCGGCCACGGCCCGCACCGCTCTCCTTACCGACGCTGCGGGAGCGGTCGTGGTACTCCATGAAAAGGAGGGACTTGCCCATGCCCGATTCGAGTACCACCTCCGTCCCGACCAGCGCCACGGTGAGCAGCTGATCGCCGGGAGTTCATCAGGAACCAGGAGGCGCAGACAGCCGCGACTCTCGTAGGCGGCTATCTCACCCTTGGCGTTGAAGCGGGGTGCCGGGATCTCCCGGCACCCCGTTGTCATGTCCGGGGTGCCGGCGCCGGCGCTGCGTCTACCCGTAGCGCGCAGTGGCGTCCTGGGCCTCACGGGTCGCGACCGCGGGCGCGGGGACGAGCTCGTCGCGCTCGATCCAGCCGACGGTGCCGCTCCCGGTGCGGACCTTGACGAAGGCCCCGCTGTGGCCGAGCGAGACCAGCGGGGTCGCGGTGAGGACCCCGTCGCCGCGCGCGGCGCTGAACCGCGGCTCGGCATAGAGCTGATACGGCGTGCCCGCCCAGGACGCCACGAGCGTCACCGGGCCGTCGGGGAAGTGGCGGTCGCGGTAGATCGTCCGCCGGTCGCGACTGCCACGGGTGAGCAGCTGGACGAGCTGGAGCCCGCGCGGGACGGCGCCGCGGCCCCCGCTCGCCTCGACGGCGATCTCGGTGCCGGTCTCGCCGAGGTGTGCGGTGCAGGTCACCCAGCGGGGATGACGAACCTTCTTCGACCACTGCCCGAAGAAGCCCTTGCGCTCCACCTCGATGACCCGAGCGCTGTCCTGACCGGTGACCTCGTAGCGGTAGGGCGGGGTGCCGATCATCTGCTCCATGACCGCGAAGACCTCGCGGGGCGGCGCGGCGGCGACGAACTTCCAGCCGTGCTTGCGGGGCGCGAGATGGCGCGGTTCCGCCGGGGACTTGGGCATGGCGGGGATTGTACGGATCGGCCGCCGCGCGTCCGCGCCGCGCGAACGGATGTTCGGAATCGTCGGGGTCAGGTCAGGAGAGGGCGCCCGCGCAGGGCGATCCGCTCGGCGGCGCGGGGCAGGGGTCCGAGGCGGGGCCAGAGCGGGGCGTCCTGACAGCGGAGATGGCGGAGCACCTCGCCGTTCCAGCGGCGTTTGAACTCGTAGTAGCCGGCGCCGGGCGCGGTGGGGTCCTCGTGGTTGGGGACGCCCCACATGTCGTAGAGGCGGCAGCCCCGGGCGATGCCCCACTCGATCGCCCGCCAGTGGAGGAGGTAGGTCGGTTGCAGCTCGGCGTGCTCGAGACTCGATCCGCCGAAGAGGTAGATGAGCCGGGGCCCGGCGGCGACCGCGATCATCCCCGACACCGCCGTCCCACGGGCGCGGGCGATGAGGGTGGCGACCGGACAGCTCTGCGCCAGGTGGCGGAGCAGCGCGCGGTGGTAGGCGAGGTCGCGGGCGACGAACCCGTTGCGCCGCACGGTGGCGAGCAGCAGCGGGTGGAAGACGTCGGCGGCGGCGGGGTCGTCGCGGACCTCGATCTCCACCCCGCCCGCCTGCGCCCGGCGGATGTGGCGCCGGGTGCTCGCCTTGACCCGCTCGAGCACCGCACCGGGGCCGCCGTCGAGGTCGACGGCGTAGGTGAGCCGGTGCTGCACGTCGTACGGGCTGTCGCTCAGCCCGGTCGCGGCGCGGATCGCGGCCGCCGCGTGGTCGGCGATCCCCCACTCCGGATCGACCTTCAGCACCACGGCACGGCGGCGCCGCGCGATCCGGACGGCCGCCTCGATGAGCGCCACCGCCGGCGCCACCCCCGACTCCCCGGGACGCACGGCGGGCCCGCGCGGCCCGTAGGCGAAGCCCACCACGCCTCCGGGCCCCGGGCGGCTCAGCACCGCCATCACCCCTGACACGGCCCCGCCACCGTCGACCGCGAGCAGCCTGTCGACCCGCCACCCGTACTCGCGCTTGAGCTCCGACCATGCCCAGGTCTGCAGCAGCACCCCGCCCGCCGGTCCGAGCACGAACGCATCCCAGCGCTCCCGATCCGCCTCGACGGCGGCGACAACCCGAGGCCGGGCGGAGGCCGGGGAGAGCACGCGGGGCATCGCCCCATTCAAACCGACGGCAGCGGCGCCGCGCAGGCCGCAGCCCGGACCGTATCGTTCCCGCCCGTGACCGATTCGCGCCACCTTCCGAACCACTCCGGTCACCACCTCCATCAGGAAAAGGAAGAACCCGCGCGAAGCGCTCCGCCGTCAGGACTCGGCCATGGCCCACTCTGACGCAGAGCGGCGCGAGAGCGCCGCGTCGCCGGCGAGTGCCGGCGGAGGGGGGGCGCGCCCTGGCATCGGCCGAGCGCAGCGCAGGCCGATGTCATTGGCGCGAACGGGGGGGAGGTACTCCCCCCCGAGTCAGAACCGGTGGGGAACACTCGCCGCCCCCCCCTCGCAAATGAGAGGGCCGGGCCCTATACACACGCGTCTGGCCTCGACCGAGGGGTCAGAGGACCATGTCGAAGATGCCCCGCGCCATGAGCCTCCCGTCGCCGGTGGACAGGGTTCGCAGCCGGCCCCGACGCCGGCTCCGGGAGCTCTGGGCGCCGGTCGCCATCGTCTGCAC
>DATKEY010000413.1:0-2076 GCA_035544475.1 Candidatus Dormiibacterota bacterium
GACGCCGACGCCCACCCCGGCACCGACTCCGACGCCGACCGCCCAGCCGCTGGCAACCATCGCCACGCCGCCACCCGCGCCGCCACCCTCGAAGCCCTCGTCCGGCCCGCCCGTCTACACCCCCGCAGCGCACGCGAAGGCGATCGTCAACCTCCAGGTCAGCGCCTTCGCGCTGCTCGCCGTCACCGGCGCCGGGGGGTTCGCCGCGGCGGGGATGGCGCTCCGTCCCGCGGCCGGGGCCGCGGGAGCCGCGGCCGGCGCCCGCAAGTCCGGCGCGGTGGCGTCCGGAAAGGTCAAGTACGCGAAGGACTCCGGCGGCACCGCCGGCCCAGGCGACCTCTCCCACACATGGAAGTGGCCGGGAACGGCGTCCCTCGATGCGCTGAGCCTCACCCTGCCCGTCCGCGTCGCGCGGGTGTCGCCGCTGCTCGCCCGCCTTCTCGTCGACGGCTCGCACCTGCGGGCGGTGCTCGGCTCGCTCTCCCTGCTCGCCCCGCTCGGCGGTGTCGTCCTCGGCGCCCTCGCCCTCCACGACACCGGCGGCCACGCCGTGCCGCCGCAGCTCGCCCTGCTGGCCGCGGTCTGCGTCCTGGGCGTCCTCGACGCCATGGCCGGCATCATCGCCGCCCTGATCTTCATCGCCGGGGTCGCCGTGTCGGGCGGCATCGCCACCGCCGACGACGCCCGCGTTCTGCTGGGCCTCGGCGGGCTGTGGTTCGCGGCCCCGCTCATCGCCAGCGCCGCCCGTCCGCTGCGCCGGCATCCCGCCGAGAACGCGGCCGAGCGATGGGACCGGCTCGCCGACCTCGTCATCGCCTCGCTCGTCGGCGCCTGGGCGATCCAGAAGCTCGCCTCCGCCTTCCCCGGCCTCGCCGGCCACACGCTCCCCATCGCCGGCCAGACGACGCCGCTCGCGATCGCGGTCCTCGCCGCGCTCGCGGTCCGCTTCGTCGCCGAGAGCCTGGTGGTGCGCCTCTACCCGCACCGGCTGCACGAGGTCGTGCCGGCGAAGGTGCCGCACTCCCCCGCCGCGCAGCTGCTGCTCGCCTCCGCGATCCGCACCGGGATCTTCCTTCTCGTCGCGGTGCCCTTCGTCGGCTCGCGCTGGCAGCTCTACGTCGGCGCCGCGCTCTTCCTCGTGCCCCAGGTGCTGAAGGTCTTCGAGCACCGCTACCCCAACTGGAGTGGCCTCTACGCGGTGCTCCCGCGCGGCATCGTCAAGACGGTGCTCATGCTCTTCGTCGGCAAGTGGTTCGGGACCCTGGTGATCGACCAGCTGCACGATCCGCGACAGCTCATCGCCGACGCCTTCGTGCTGCTCTCGCTTCCCGGCCTGGTGCTCTCGCTGCTCGACCTCGTCGGCCGTGAGGGGGCGAAGCGCACGTTGACCTGGGGCCACCGCATCGCCGGCGCGGTGGTGCTCGCCGTCGGGGTGCTCTTCGTCCTCGGCTTCGTCGGTTAGGACGCGCCGCCGTCCGCGACGCGGACAGTGGAGATCGCGACCCAGTCGGCGCCGGCGCCGGCACGGCGGAGCACCCAGTCCTCGCTCCAGGTGCGCTGCGTCTGGGTGCCGTCGACGAGCGCCATGCTGCCGTCGGCGAGCTCGTACTCCTGGCCGTTCATCCGCATCCGCACGGTCACGCGGTCGCCGTCGGCCGCGTGCCCGGTGGCGGTGATCACCGCGTCGGTCACCTCGAGGAAGGCGAGGATGTGGTGGCGGTGGCGGGCGGCCGTGTCGGCGGCCTCGGCGACAAGCGCGGCGGCGAGGTCGCCGTCGACCCTGCTCGCGACCATGTCGGGACGCCGCTGGGAGCGCGCCTGCGCGACCGCGTAGACGTGGTCGCGGGGGGTGGCGTGCTGGCTGTAGGCGTCGACGCCGAGGGGGGCGTGGTCGACGCCGGTGCTCGCGGTCGGCGTGCTCTTCGTGCTCGGCTTCGTGGGCTAGGAGGCCGCCGCAGCTCCGTCGTCGACCCGGACGCTCGAGATCGCGACCCACGCGGCGGACGCGTCGGCGCGACGGAGCACCCAGTCCTCGGTCCAGGTGCGCGTCGTCTGGGTGCCGTCGACGAGCGCCAT
>DATKEY010000414.1:0-2046 GCA_035544475.1 Candidatus Dormiibacterota bacterium
CGCTCGAGCGCCTCCTCGTCGATCGTCCCCACCGACGGGGAGACCTCGCCGAGCTCCCCGTAGAGGCTCTCGAGCTCGCGCCGGCTGAGGGTGCGGCGCGAGCTCTCGCGGAGCGCGGCGCGGGCGTCGGCGCCCTCGAGCATCCGGCCGTGGCTCGGCGCCGGGCCGTGGCGCCCGCGGGGCGGAGGTCCTCCTGAGGGCTCCTCGTCCCCCTCCTCGGCCGGCTCCGCGGCGAGGAGCCGGTCGAGGATCTCCGTGACCACCTCCTCGGGGGTGCGGTCGACCCCCTCCTCGAGGCGGATCCGGCCGCTGAAGGCGGCGAGGGCGGCGTCGAGGAGGGTGTCGCGCGACGCCCGTTCCTCGCCGCGCAGGCCGCAGAGACCGCGGGCGATGTGGACCATGTCGATCGGCCCCCGGACGGAGGCCCCCATCCGCACCTCCGGATGCTCGCGGGTGGCTCTGCCGAGCCCGACCGCCAGCCGCACGAGCCGGCCGGACTCGCCGGTCGCCCGCTCGGTGATCGTCCGCTCGCCCGCCTCGTCCTGGTAGTCGACCGCGATCCGGCACATGCGGTCATAGATGGCCTGGCCGATCCGCGCCGTGCCGACGGCGTCGAAGGGGTTCATCGCCGCGATGAGCCGGAAGCCGGGGTCGGCGCGGACCCTCCCCATCCGGCTGACGTGGATCTCGCCCTCGGCGAGGGCGGTGATGAGCACGTTGAGGGTCTCCTCGGGGACCCGGTTCATCTCCTCGAGGTAGAGGAGCTGCCCCTCGCGCATCGCGGTGAGCAGCGGCCCCTCGACGAAGGCCTCGGGGCGGTAGCCGATCTGGAGGACGGTGGAGGGGTCGTGGTAGCCGACGACGCGCGCCGGGGTGAGCTCGGCGTTGCCCTCGACGAAGACCACCCCGAGCCCCGCCTCCTCGGCGACGACCCGGAGCAGCGTCGACTTGCCCGTCCCCGGAGGGCCCTCGAGGACGACGTGACGTCCGGAGGTGAGCGCGACGGCGAGCACCTCGGCCTCCCGGCGCAGCCCGACGATGTCGGTGGCGATGCGCTCGAGCAGGTGAGGAGGGGCGAGCGCGGTCGCCTGACGCTTCCGCCTCGCCGCTTTCACGCTGTCTGCGCTCACGCGCAGAACTGGGGGGGCCTCCCCCAGGCCATCAGCTCCTTGGTCGCTGACAGCCTTCCCCCTGCCGTCATGCCCCGGCGTGGACGACGACGCCGCGGATGTTCTTCCCGTCGCGCAGATCCTGGTAGCCCTGGTTGATCTCGTCGAGCGAGTAGGTGTTGGTGCAGAGCTCGTCGAGCTTCACCTGGCCGATGCGGTAGAGGTCGAGCATCTTGGTGATGTCGTACATGGGGTTGGAGGAGCCGAAGATCGTCCCCTGCACCGTCTTCTCGAAGAGGGTGAGCATGGTGCCCGAGAGCTGGATGGTCTTCTCCGCGATCGGGCCCAGGCCGGTGATGGTCACCGAGCCGCCCTTGCGGATGATGTCGAAGGCCTGCTCCACCACCGTCGCGTCGACCGTGCCGACGGTCACGATGGAGCAGTCGGCGCCGACCCCGTTGGTGAGCCGGGTGACGAGCTCCCCCGCCTCCGCGCCGTTCGCCGCGCTGTGGGTGGCGCCCAGCTCCTCGGCCTTCTCGCGCTTGTTGGCCAGCGGGTCGACCGCGACGATGTTGGCGGCGCCGGCGTGGCGGGCGCCCTGCACCGCGTTGATGCCGATGCCGCCGATCCCGTAGATGACCACGGTGTCGCCGGGGCCGACCTTCGCCTTGTAGACGGCCGAGCCCCAGCCGGTGGGGACACCACAGCCGACCAGCACCGCCTTGTCGAGGGGGAGGTCGTCGTCGACCTTCACCGCCGAGTACTCGGAGATGACGCTGCGCTCGGCGAAGCTGCCGAGCATGCACATGGCGCCGATGTCGCCGCCACGGGCGTGGAACTTGAAGGCGCCGCCGGGCAGCGAGCCCTCGAGCAGGGTGGCGCCCAGGTCGCAGAGGTTGGAACGGCCGGTGGAGCACCACCGGCAGGTGCCGCAGAC
>DATKEY010000415.1:0-3129 GCA_035544475.1 Candidatus Dormiibacterota bacterium
GCGCACGTCCGGCCCGTAGAGGTCGGCCCTCTCGCGCAGCGACCCCTGATGGTAGGCGCTCGCCTCCGGCAGGATGATGGCCCAGCCGGCGGCCATCGTCGCGTCGGCGAGCGGGACGGTGACCTCCCGCAGCCGGGCGCCGAGCCCCTCGAGCACGGCCGCGGCACCGCGCACCGCGGCGGCGACGTCGTCGCTCACGGCGTCGAAGAAGTGGTTGACCGGGACGCCGACTCGCACCCCGGAGACGCCGCCGTCGAGGCCGGCGGTGTGGTCGGGGACGGGCGCGTCGAGGGTCGACGGGTCGAGCGGGTCGGCGCCGGCGATCGCGTTGAGCACGAGCGCGCAGTCGCGCACGTTGCGGGCGAGCGGCCCGACGTGGTCGAGCGACCAGGAGAGCGGGGCGATGCCGCGCTTCGACGACCGCCCGTACGTCGGCTTGAGCCCGACGGTGCCGCAGAGCGCGGCGGGGATGCGGATCGACCCGCCGGTGTCGGTCCCGACCCCGACCATGCACGCGCCCGCGGCGAGGGCGGCCGCCGAGCCGCCGCTCGACCCACCGGGGATGCGGCCGACATCCCACGGGTTGCGCGTGGTCGGGGTGACCACTCCGTAGGCGAACTCGTGAGTGTGGGTCTTGCCGACCATCACCATCCCCGCGGCGAGAAGGCGCTCGACCACCGCGGAGTCGCGGTCCGGGACGTGACCCTCGCGCACCTTCGAGCTCGCCGTCGTCGCCACCCCGGCGGTGTCGCAGAGGTCCTTCACGCCGAGCGGGATCCCGTGCAGCGGCCCGCGGTGGCGGCCGGCCGCGATCTCCTCCTCGGCGCGCCGCGCGGCGTCGCGGGCGAGGTCGGCGGTCACGCAGGCGAAGGCGTTGATCGCGCCCTCGGTGGCGTCGATGCGGCGGAGTACGGAGTCCACGAGCTCCACCGGCGAGAGCCGCCGCGCCGCGATCTCGGCGGCGGCGGCATCGAGCGTGAGCTGGTAGGGCTCCACCGTCAGCGGTCCCAGCGGGGGTCGAAGGCCGTCGCCGGCGGCGTCTCGCCGAGCGGCACCGCGTCCATGAGGTCGATGAGCGTGTAGACGAGCTCGGCGGTCGGGCCGACGATCTGCAGGCGCTCCGGGCTCAGGGGGAGGCGGGCGACGCGTGCGGCGTGCTCCGCCGCCTCACTCAGCGGTCTCGGCGCGGAGCTCATGTCAGCCTCCCGCGGCGCGAGCACGGATGTCGGCGAGGAGCTCGCCCGCCTGCATGTACTCGGTCGGCTCGAACTCCGCGAGCCACACCCGGATCGACTCGAGGGGCGCGCCGATCGAGGTGTGGACCGCGTCGGTGATCGCTGTGAGCAGGGCGCGCTTCTGCGCGTCGGTACGCCCGGCGGCGAGATTGACCTGGATCAGGGGCACGGCGGTGACCTCCGTGTGGACTCGGTCAGGAGTCTGCGCCCCTGCGCGCGCCCCCGGCGCGCCCCCGCATGACGACGAGCGCGCCCGCGGCGAAGATGGCGAGGGCGACCCCGACCACGCCGAGGAGGAGGCCGGTGTGGTCGTCGCCGGTGGCCAGGGGCACCGTCGCGTTCGAGACGACCAGCGCGACGCTCGCGAGCTCGCCGACCGCGGCGCTGTACGTGTCCGGCACGTCGGTCGCGCGCATGGTCTGCAGCTTCGTCCACAGCCCGGAGTCGAAACGCTCGAGCACCGCGCTCGGGGTCCCGGCCGGGCCGCGCAGGACCACTGTGGCCTGCTGGCCGGGACGCAGGCTCAGCGGCGCGCCACCGGCCGTCACGGCGATGCTGTAGACGTTGCCGTCCAGGGCGCCGTCGGGGGGGAGCATGCTCGGCGGGGGGGCGCACTCGATCACCACCCGGATGGTGATCGCCCCCGGTGGGACGGCGAACGCGCCGAGCGGAGCGAAGAGCCGCGCCTGCGGAGGCGATTCGCCGGTGGAGTCGTCGATCGGCGGGCTCTGCCCGTTCACCACCCGCAGGTTGTGATCGACCCTCGCCGGCGGCGGGGCGGACGTGTGGCCCGGGGGTGGCTGGCAGTACCGGTACGGCTCGGGACCCGAGGACAGGGCGAGCAGCGCCACGCCCGCCGCGACCACCGGCGGAAGTCGACGCCACCACTGTGAGCGGGCCATCGCCGCGAACCCTACCCAACCGCTCTCTGGTCTGGCATTACACCATCAGACGATGTAGCATAGGGATCCGACACGTTGCCGGACGGCGGCCGGAGGAGGCGCGATGGGGATCGTCCTGGACCAGGAGCAGCGCGGCGACGCACGCTCGGAGGAGGGATTCCGCTCCCTGACCGCGCGGCTGAACCGCGCCTCGGTGGAGAAGCACTTCGACGCCTATGCCGACGTCGACTGGGACTCGCCGGATTTCGCCCTCTCCCGCGACGATCCGCGCAACGAGCTCCCCGCCTTCGACCCGCTCGCGAACACGGAGTGGTACCGCTCCCAGACCCCCGAGGTGCGGTCGCGCGTCGCCCTGTACCGCGTCGCCGCGATCATGAAGACGGGCTGGCACTTCGAGAACCTCCTCCAGCGCGGTCTCCTCGCGCGGGCGATGCAGCTCCCCAACGGCTCGCCGGAGTTCCGCTACATCCACCACGAGCTCATCGAGGAGTCGCAGCACACCCTGATGTTCCAGGAGGTCGTGAACCGCACCGGGTTCCCGGTGCGGGGCATGCACCCGGTGGTGCGCGTCCCCGGCGCGATCTTCGCGGCGCCGACCGCCCGCGCCCTCCCGGCGCTCTTCTTCATCGGCGTCATGGGCGGCGAGGACCCGATCGACCGGGTCCAGCGGCGTTCGCTGCGCGAGGGGATCCCCCATCCGCTCATCGAGCGGATCATGCGCATCCACGTCACCGAGGAGGCGCGTCACCTCACCTTCGCTCGCCACGTGCTGCGTCGCGAGGTGCCGAAGCTCAACCGCTTCCGGCGAGGGGTGCTCTCGGTCGCAGCGCCCTTCACGCTCGCGCTGCTCGCGAGGATCATCCTCATCCCGCCCGCCGACCTCGTCCGCGAGTGCGGCATCCCGCACGGCGTCGTGCGCGACGCCTACCGCTCCCCGGAGGGACGGCACTTCATCGCCGATTCGCTCGCGAAAAGCCGCGAGCTCTGCGGCG
>DATKEY010000416.1:0-12319 GCA_035544475.1 Candidatus Dormiibacterota bacterium
GAGGCCGGGTCCCCGGCACGAAGCGCGCCGCCGTCGAAGACCGCCACCCCGAGCGCCGTGGTGACCCCGGCGGCGACCAGAAGCGGCGGGCCGGCCGCCGCCGTCAGGAGCAGCGCTCCGCCCCCCGCGGCGAGCAGCCCCGCGATGTATCCGAGCAGGCCGACGAGCACCACGCCCCAGAGGACCGACCGGAGGGTCGCGATCCGCCGTCCGGCGGCGGGACGGCGCCCCGGGTCGGCCGGGAGGACGGCTCCGCCGAGGAGGAGCCCGCAGAGGAGGACGCCGAGGACGAGGAGGAGGACCCGGCCGCCGCGCTCCACCGGACCGGGCCCGGCGTTCCCGCGGGCGGCCGTGGTGGCGACGGTGAAGCGGTACTCGCCGGTCTCGCGATCGCCGTCGGAGCCCGTCACCGACCAGCGCACCCCCCAGGTCCCCTCGGGCAGCGTCGGGGGCTCGACGGCGATGGTGCCCCCGGACACCGTCGACGGCCAGGGGGTCACCCGGCCGCCGGGGCCGACGAGCACCACCGAGGAGCGCGCCGGGTCGAGCTCCTCGGTGAAGCTGACGACGATGCGGTTCGGGGCGGCCGGCCCCGAGCTGCCCGACGGCGGCGTGGCCCCGACGAGCAGGGGATGTGCCGCCACGGGGACGGGCAGCAGCGACAGCAGGAGCGCGAGCGCCAGGGCCGGCAACCTCGCGAACCGCATCGACCCTCCCCGCTCGGCCCCGGCATCCCCGTCGGTCGGACCCCGCCGCCCGCGCCCGACACGTTGACACTGTATGTCACGCTCCGAGAGCGTGCAAGGGCGCCCGGGTCAGGGTGCCGGGCAGGGCGCGGCGGCGGGCATCGGGCCGTCTCCGGTGACGACCACCGTCAGGCGTGCCTCCACGGGTGGCCGGAACTCGAGATGGCCCCCGGTGAGCACCTCGACGCGTAGCTCGTGGGCCCCGGCGCCGGCCTCGACCGCGATCGGCGCGCGCCGCGTCTCGAGCACCTGGCGGCCGTCGAGGAGGACGGTGAGCAGCGTCTGCGCATCGGGGACGGTGACCGCCGACCCGTCCGGACGGCGTCCGCAGACGGTGACCGGCACCGGGCTGGTCAGCGGATTCAGCGCCGGAACCGCGAGGCGCAGCGCATAGTTCGGGGCGGCGGGCACGGTCGGGGTCAGGGCGAGCGCGGCGACGGTGCCGGCGAGGCCGAGACCGCCCGCGGTGAGCAGCGCGACCCGCCCCCGGCGCGACGCCGCGAGCGCGAGGGCGCTCCCGTACATGAGCGCCGCCGCGAGCCACGGTGCCCATCCGGGCAGGGTCGAGGGCGCGATGACGTGACCGGGTGGCGGAAGCACTGTGGTGCGGTATTCTCCCGCCATGTCTGGCGGGCGGCGCCGCCTCTTCGCCCCCACGGTCGCGGTCCTGGCCCTCGTCGGGACCTGGATCGGTCACAGCCTCGAGTACGCGCGGGTCGGCGGGCGCGCCGGGCTGCGCGCCGAGCTCCTCGGCTCGGTCCACGTCTACATGCTCCCCGTCGGGGCGTTGCTCGTCGGCCTCGCCGTCGCCGGTGGGATGGGGTGGTGGCGCGCCTGGCAGGCGCTCGGTCGCGGGCTCGACGCCGCCCGCGCTGCCGTCGCCGAGGCGCTTCGTGGGCACCCCTGCGCCCCCGCCCCGCCCGGGGTGGCGCCCTCCTTCGTGGCGCGATGGGGAGCGCTCGCCCTCCTCCTCGGGGGGCTCCAGGTCACCCTCTACGCGGTCCAGGAGAACCTCGAGGCGGTGGCCGCCGGCCGGGTCGCGCCCGGCCTCGGCGTCCTCCTCGGAGCGCACGCGCCGGCGCCGCTCGTCCACCTCGGCGTCGCGGCGCTCATCGCCGCGGTCGTCGCCGGCGGCGGACGCCTGCTGCGTGGGCGGGCGGAGCGGCTGCGAGGCGTCTCCCGGCTTCTCCGGGTCCTGCTCGCCACCCTCACCCCGCGTGTCGCCCCGCCCGCCCCGGCGGCGCGGTGGTGCCCCTCCCCCCTCGACCGTCTCGGACGCCAGCTCTGGAGGCGGCCTCCCCCGCTCTCGCTCCTCGCCCGCTGACCGCGGCGGAGCGCGACCACGCGCCCGCCGATGCGAGAGCCGAGAAACGAGGAGACGAGTACGTGTCGCCGTTCACCGCACGTCCACACCGCTGGGCCCACAGGGAGGCGCAGGCCGTCGAGCACGACATGCTGCGCACCGAGCTCGCCGCGCTCGACGAGAGCATCCGCGACCGGCGTCCGAGCGCACTGCTCCGCGCCGAGCTGCTCGCCGCGCGCAAGCGCGTGTACGAGACGCTCCACCCCAGCAGCCGCCACGGGGGCGCCCCCGGGCGTGCGGGGGGCGGCAAGGCGCCGCGGAACCAGCGCAGCTCGCCTCCGGTGCGCTCCCACGCCGCCGACGCGGCGCTGCGCACCGGGCTGTCGGAGCGGAGCATCCGCCAGCTCGTCCAGATCGCCGAGGGCATTCCCGCTTCGCTTCGCGACCTCATCCGTGACACCCCGCTCGCCCGCCGTCAGCGGGTGCTGCTGCAGGTGGCGCGCGCGCGACGCGACCCCGCCGAGCAGCACCGCCGGGTGCGCGTCGCGCTCGGCGCACCGTCGCTCGCGGGGGCGTAGAGCAGCGTCCGTCACAGCGACGCGGCGGTCACGGAAACGTCATCGCCGCGTCGTCGGGGCGTGATCGAGGCCGCAGGAAGACGTCCGCACACTCCGTTCCATCCACGTGGACGAGAGGAACGGTATGGGCGGACGCGGGCGCAGACTCACGATCGCGTGGGTCCTCGCGGCGTGCATCGGTGGCGCGGCGCTCGGCTCGGTGGCCGCGGCGCGCGGCACCGGGAAGGCCGCGACGGCGCAGCCACAGATCGTCGAGGGTCCCGCGATCCTCGCGGCGCCGGCGGCCGCGCCGGTCTCGATCACCCACGACTGCAGCCCGATCGCCACCACCCCGCCGCCGCCCCCGCAGTCGCTCACCGGCCACATCGACACCTTCAGCGTCGGTGGGCACACCGTCCTCGCCGACATCCCCGGCGCCTATGCGGCGCTTCCCGCGACGCGCTTCCCGGTCGTGTACTTCCTGCACGGCACTCCGGGCACCGCGTCGGACTGGCTGGGCGCGGGCTCGTCGCTCCCGATCATCCTCGACAACCTGTACCGGAACGGCCAGCTCATGCCGATGATCGCCGTCTTCCCCGACGACCAGGGGGTGATCGACGACGACTCCTGGTGGGGTGACGACGCGATCGGCGACACCGTGGAGAGCTGGCTGGTCGGTGACCTCGTGCCGTCGATCGACGCGCGCTACCGCACCCTGGGCGCGAGCTACCGCGGCATCGCCGGGCTCAGCGCCGGCGGCTTCGGCGCGGTGAACATCTCCCTCCACCACCCGGGGACCTTCAGCTGGGTGGCGAGCTATTCGGGCGTGTTCACGGCACCGGAGGACATCTTCGGCGCCGCGTCGGCGGCGAACAGCCCGCAGCTCACCGTGGCGAGCCTCCCCGCGGCGCGACGCGTCCCGCTCTATCTCGGGGGCGGCGCCGATGACACCGACTTCCTCCCCGACACCCAGAGCTTCGTCGCCCTCGTGCAGTCCCTCGGCTGGGCCCCGCTCGACACCGAGGTGGTGCCCGGCCCGCACGGCTGGGAGGCGTGGCAGGTCGAGGCGCAGGACAGCCTGGAGTGGCTCGGTCGGCTGTGGGGCGTCGACCTCCTCCACATCCCGGTGCCGCAGGGGATCGCCATCCCCCGCGACGGCTGCCCCTCCTGACCTACGTCAACCGCAGTTCAGGTCTTGACTGAACCGCGGCGGCCGGTATCCTGCAGTTCGTCGATCGGGACCGGCCGCGGGAAGGGATTGGAGGGTTCACGGTGACCGGGCGGAGACTGCGCCGGGCGGGGTGCGCGGTGCTCGTGGCGGGCGTTCTGGTCGCCGTCGGAGCGGAGAGGAGCTCGTCCCCACCGCCGACGAGCGCGACCACGTCCTCCCCGGCCTGCCGGCCCGCCGGCCCCGACCTCGCGCGCTGCCTCGCTCTGGTGGAGACGAGCTCGCCGCGCGGTCACTCCCCGTCGTCGTCGCATGCGAAGGGACTCGGCCCGGCCGACCTGCGCTCCGCGTACAACCTGCCCGCCACGGGCGGTGAGGGGCGCACCGTCGCCATCGTCGACTCCTTCGACGACCCCAATGCGGAGTCCGACCTCGCGGTCTACCGGTCGACGTTCGGCCTGCCCCCGTGCGCGAGCGCGAACGGCTGCTTCCGCAAGGTCGACGCCACCGGTGGCAGGAACCTGCCGACGGCCGACGCCGAGTGGGCGAAGGAGATCTCCCTCGACCTCGACATGGTCTCGGCGGCGTGCCCCGCGTGCAGGGTGCTGCTCGTCGAGGCCGGCGGGCAGGACATCCCGGCACTCGGCACCGCCGAGGACCTCGCCGCCGCGACCCCCGGCGTCGTCGCCATCGCAAACAGCTGGGGCGTGCTCGAGAGCGACAAGGACGCGGGATGGGAGCACTTCTTCAACCATCCCGGCGTCGCCATCGCCGCGGCATCCGGGGACCTCGGGTACCAACCGGTCTTCCCCGCGGCGTCGCCGCACGTCACCGCCGTCGGCGGCACCACCCTCACCCGCAGTGCGAGCACCTCGCGCGGCTGGGAGGAGAGCGCCTGGAGCAGTGCCGGCAGCGGCTGCAGCACGATCATGCCGAAGCCGGCGTGGCAGAAGGACCCCGGCTGCGCGAAGCGGTCGATCGCGGATGTGTCCATGGTCGCCGACCCCTCGAGCGGTGTCGCCATGTACGACACCTACGGCGGGCCGGGATGGATCAAGGCGGGCGGCACGAGCATCGGCGCACCGTTCATCGCCGGCCTCTACGCGGTCGCCGGCAACGCGACGACGGTGGTCGGCAGCTCGTACGCGTACTCGCACAGCGCCGCCCTCAACCCCGTCGTCAAGGGCAGCAACGACTTCTTCTGTGACAGCTACCTCTGCCAGGCGGGACCCAGCCCGGGGTACAACGGACCCACCGGCCTGGGCACACCCAACGGCACCGGGGCCTTCTAGTCCGGCCGTCGCAACAGGAGCGTGACAAGCCCGCCCCGCGAGGCGGCCGAAAACCGGGCCCGGGGCATACTGCTGGTCATGCAGGTGCTCACCCGCGACCCCGCCGGCGAGCCTCACGCGGACGCCGCCGACTCGATCATCCAGGTCCGTGGGCTGGAGAAGCGGTACGGTGCCATCGAGGCGGTACGCGGCATCGACCTCGAGGTGCGACGCGGCGAGATCTTCGGCTTCCTCGGCCCCAACGGCGCCGGAAAGTCGACGACGATCTCGATCCTCTGCACCCTCGTCGGCGCCACCGCCGGCAGCGCGATCGTCGCCGGGCACGACGTTGCCCGCGATCCCCACCGGGTGCGGCAGAGCATCGGCCTGATCTTCCAGGACCCGTCGCTCGACGACCAGCTCACCGCGCGCGAGAACCTGCAGTTCCACGCGCTCGTCTACGGCGTGCCCCGCGCGGGACGGCGCCGGCGCATCGACGACGCGCTGCGCACCGTCGAGCTGCTCGACCGCGCGGAGTCGCAGGTGCGGACCTTCTCCGGCGGCATGCGCCGCCGTCTCGAGATCGCCCGCGGCATCCTCCACACCCCGGAGGTGCTCTTCCTCGACGAGCCGACCCAGGGGCTGGATCCGCAGACGCGGGCGAGCATCTGGCAGCACCTGCAGAAGCTGCGGCGCGAGCGCGACCTCACGATGTTCATGACCACCCATTACATGGACGAGGCCGAGTACTGCGACCGTATCGCGATCATCGACCACGGCACCATCGTCGCGCTCGGCACCCCCGAGGAGCTGAAGGCACGGGTCGGAGGTGACGTGGTGACGCTGAGCACCGACGACGACAGGCGCGCGGCGCGAGAGATCGAGGAGCGGCTCCACGTGACCCCGACGGTCGACGGCGCCGGCCTCCACATCGAGGTCGCCGACGGCGCCGCGTTCGTGCCGCGGCTCATCGCCGCGCTCGGGGTGCCCGTCCGGTCGGTCGCGGTGCGCCGCCCCAGCCTCGACGACGTCTTCATCAAGCTCACCGGGCGCGCGATCCGCGACGCCGAGGCCGGCGCCACCGACGGCATGCGCAGGTTCGCGCGGGCCTGGGGAGGGCGCCGGTGAGCGCGCTCCGGCAGACCGAGGAGCCGCTGGCGCCGTCCGCGCCCGTCGCGCCCGCACCGCGCCCCGCCGGCGGCGTGTGGACCGCGACCGCGCGTGCCGTCTACGTCATCTGGTACCGCGACGTCGTGCGCTTCACCCGCGATCGGGTCCGGCTGCTCCTCTCCCTCGTCCAGCCGCTGCTCTACCTGCTCGTCTTCGGCGTCGGGCTCTCCTCATCGCTCGGCAGCCGCGGCGTCGGCTCCGGCGGCGCGGCGACCTCGATCGGCTACGTGCACTTCATGTTCCCGGGCGTCGTCGGCATGGCGATCCTCTTCAACGCCATCTTCAGCGCGATGTCGATCGTCTGGGACCGGGAGTTCGGCTTCCTTCGCGAGATCCTCGTCGCGCCGATCAACCGCTCCGCCGTCGCGATCGGCAAGGCGCTCGGCGGCGCCACCCAGGCGATGGTGCAGGGCGTGGTGATGCTCGCCTTCGCCCCGGTCGTCGGGGTGCACCTCAGCCTGCTCAGCATCCTCCAGGTCCTGCCGGTGCTCTTCGTGCTCGCCTTCTCGCTGAGCGCGATGGGGGTGGCGGTGTCGGCGCGGATGCGCTCGATGCAGGGCTTCCAGATGGTGATGAACCTTCTGATGATGCCGATGTTCTTCCTGGGCGGCTCGCTCTTCCCGCTCAACTCGCTGCCCACCTGGATGACGGTGCTCACCCGCCTCGACCCGGTGGCCTACGGCATCGCGCCGGTCCGCCACCTGGTTCTCTCCGGCGCCGGTGTGTCGGGCCCGGTGCTCGACCAGATCGCCGCGGTGAGCATCGCCGGGCACACGATCCCGGTCGTGGGAGAGGCGGCGCTCCTGCTCGCCTTCGGCTTCGTGATGCTCGGCCTCGGGGTCCACGGCTTCCGCCGCCGCGACTGATCCGCGCCGCTAGACGACCCGGCCGGGGCCTCCGTCCGCGCTCCGGTACTCGAGGCCCGCGCCGGCCCACGCCTCCATCCCCCCGGCGACGTTGCTCACCCGCAGGCCCAGGCGGGTGAGGTAGGCGGTCGCCTGCATGCTGCGGGCGCCGACGCGGCAGACCGCGAGCCACTCGGCGTCGCGATCGAGCTCGGCGGCGCGGGTGGGGAGCTGCATGAGGGGGACGTGCACCGCGCCGGCGATGTGTCCGGCGGCGAACTCGTCGTCCTCGCGAACGTCGAGGACGCGGTGCCCGGACGCGCGCAGGCGGTCGGCGTCCACGACCGAGACCTGGGTGAGCTCCGGCATGCCGCAGATCCTACCGCCCCCCTGCCAGGAGACCGCGAGGAGACGCTCGCGGCCCCGGCGAGGAGGAAGCTGGCGACCCGCCGCCGGTCCGCTAGCGGTCCTCCACCTCCAGCGGCGTCTCGAGGACCTCCCCACATCGCAGGCAGTGACCCACCAGCCGACCGCCCACCTCGCTGAGCCCGCGGCGACGGCATTCACACCGCGGACAGGCGGCGAGGCGGCGATGGCCTTCGGTCTGGGGGACGACGACGGCGAGTTGAGCCATGACGCCACGGTAGGGTGATCGGGGCCCGCCGGGCGACGGCTCCGGCGCACAGAAGAGCGGGTTGTGCCCTTGTGCGGATCGTCGTGCGACACCAGTGGCGTCTGTCCCGGGCTCCGGTGGTACCCAGGTTGTCATCGGAGCGTCGACCCTGCACGATGGTTGAACAGTGAAGAGGGCGGGAGAGCGTGGCGAGCAGCAGGGGTCGCCCCCCGTCGGGATCGATCTCGGGGTTCCCGGGTGCGAGCACGCCGTCGAGATCGGCCGCGGCGGATTCGGCGCCGTGTACCGGGCCTGGCAACCGGAGTTCGGCCGCACCGTCGCCGTCAAGGTCCTCGGCCAGGCCGGGATCGAGGGCGAGGCCCGCCGCCGGCTGGCGCGGGAGCTGCGGGCGATGGGAGCGCTCTCCGGGCATCCGCACATCGTCACCGTCCACTCGGCGGGCTTCACCGGGGCCGGGAACCCCTTCCTGGTCATGGGCTTCGAGCCCGGCGGCACCCTCGCCGACCGGATCCGCCGCTCCGGGCCGATGCCCTGGAAGGAGGCGGTGCTCGCCGGCATCCGGATCTCCGGCGCGCTCGAGACCGCCCATCGTTCCGGCCTTCTCCACCGCGACGTCAAGCCCGAGAACGTGCTCCTCTCCGCCTTCGGCGAGCCCAAGCTCGCCGACTTCGGCGTCGCCCAGCTCCAGGGCGCGGCGGCGACCCGCGGCGAGGCGCTGGTGGCGAGCATCCCCCACGCCGCCCCCGAGCTGCTCGCCGGCGGACGCCCCTCGGTCGCGAGCGACGTCTACGCGCTCGCCTCGACGGTGTACACGCTGATCCGCGGCGCGCCGGCCTTCGCCGGCGAGGCCGGCTGCGACACCGACAGCCTGGCGATGATCGCCCGGATCGGGGCGAGGCCGGTCCCCGACCTGCGTCCGCACGGGGTGCCCCGGGAGCTCTGCCAGGTGCTCGAACGGGCGATGGCGAAGAGCCCGGAGGACCGGCCGAACTCGGCGCTCGAGCTCGGCCTGGAGCTGCGGGGCGCGGCCCGCGCCGGCGGTGCCGTCCTCCCGGAGCCGCTCGTCCTCGGCGCCGACCGCGACGCCGGCGTGGAGCTGATCGGCACCGGTCCGCAGCGGCGGGAGCGCGCCGCGGTCGCGGTGCTCACGGGGAGCACCCGGGAGCTTCCTGCGCCCCGGCGGCGTCCGGGGCCCCGCACCCTGACTCTCGCAGCCTCGGCGGGCGTCCTCGTGGTCGTCGCCGCGGCCGCCCTCGCGGGCGCGGCCGTCCTCCACGGCTCGGGCCCGAGCTGGGCGGTCCGTGCACCGATGCCGACCGCACGCTCGTGGCTCGGTGTCGCCGCCGCGACGGACGGGCGCATCTACGCCGTCGGCGGCCTCAACGGACGGCCGCTCGCGACCGTCGAGGCCTACGATCCGCGCTCCGACCGCTGGTCGGAGACGCCGCCGCTCCAGACGGCACGCTGGGGGCTGGCCACCGCCACCATCCCGGACGGACGGATCTTCGCCATCGGGGGGATGGCCGACCGTCCCCTCGACAGCGTCGAGGCGTACACCCCCGGTGGGAGCTGGGCGCCGGTGGCGCACCTCGCCGTCGCCCGCTGGGGGGCGGCCGCGGTCACCGGCCGCGACGGCCGGATCTACGTGCTCGGCGGCTTCGCCACGACCGACGACCGCCACGCGCTGTCGAGCGTCGAGGTCTACGACCCGGTCAGCGGGGGCTGGAGCACGGTGGCGCCGATGCACCGGGCCCGCGGCGCCCTCGCCGCGGTCGCCGCCCCCGACGGGCGCATCTACGCGCTCGGCGGCGCGAACGGCCCCGACTTCGCCGACGTCGAGGTCTACAGCCCGCCCGACAACACCTGGACCGAGGCGACCCCGCTCCCCTCCCCGCGCAGCGGGCTCGCCGCCGGGATCACCCCGGACGGCGGCGTCGAGGTCGTCGGCGGCTACACCAGCCACGCGGTGCCGACCGTGCAGGTGTACTCGCCCGGCTCCCGCCAGTGGAGCAGCGGTCCTCCGCTGCCGGTCCCGCTGTACACCGCGGTGGCGAGCACCCTCGACGGGCGGGTCTGGGCGGTCGGCGGCGGCACCGACACCGGCGGGGTCGACAGCGTCTACATGCTCACCGGACGGTGACATCCACCTCCCCCCGGGGGGTCGGGATCGTCACGGCCACAGGGCTTCTCTCCGCGGGTCGATCGGGACGACAATTTCGTCAACGTGACGTCCCGCCAGGAGGGGTGATCGGATGGGCGGTCCCGGAGCCCGCAGAGCCCGGTACCGCGGCAGAGGGAGTCGCCGGCGGTGACGCCCCGCGAGGGAGGGACGGAGATCATCAAGGTCGTCGAGACCGCCTCCACCGATGGACCCACTATCCTGCCGCTCAGGGGTTTCTCGAGCGGGAGGCGGCCTCCGCGGATGCGTGAGTACCTCGAGATCGCGGCACCGACCGGGGTCGAGCTGCGGCCTCTCGACGGCGACCGGGTGACCATCGGACGGCACGCCGGCAACGACATCGTGCTCGCCTCCGACGACAGTGCCTCGCGTCTCCATGCCGTGCTCGAGCGCCTCGGTCCCGGGTGGTGGCTGCGCGACCTGGGCAGCCGCAACGGCACCTACGTCAACGGCACCCGCGTCTCCGAGGGACGCACCCTCCAGCACGGCGACGAGCTGCGCATCGGCAGCACCCGGCTCGTGTACCGGGTCAGCCGTCCGAGCGAGGACGACCAGGCCGTGACCCTCGCCCGCGAACCGGCGCCGCCGCTCACCCCGCGTGAGCGCGAGGTCCTCGTCGCGCTCTGCCGGCCGGTGTTCAGCGGCGACGTCCTCGGCGTGCCGGCGTCGACCCGCGGCATCGCCGCCGAGCTCGTGGTCACCGAGGACGCGGTGAAGCAGCACCTGCTGCGGCTCTATGACAAGTTCGGACTGCCACCCACCGGGTCGGGCAACCGCCGGGTGGAGCTGGCGCGTGAGGCGGTACTTCGCGGCGCGGTGAGCCGCGCCGACATCGAGACCGGCGGCGGACGGAGCGCGCCGCGATGAACAGCGGCACGCGGCGTCCGTCGTGTGCACGTCACCGAGAGGGAAGGGAGATGGGAGTCATGGGCGGAGGCGGCCGCACCCGGAGAACGGTGCGCAACGCCCTGCTGGCGGCGGCGGTCCCCACCGCCGCCGCCGTGGCGATCGCGCTCTTCGCCCAGGGCGGGCAGCCGGCGCGGACCGCGACCGCGGGGGCGCGGCTGACCGGGGCGGCGGTCACCTCGGTGGTCCCGCTCATCCCGCCGACGCCGCATCCCACCCCGCGCGCGGTCGGCACCTCGTCGCCGGACGCGACCCCGGCGGCGGCGCCGCCGCCCTGGGCCCCGTAGCGCCCGACGCCACCTGTCTCTTCATCCTCGCGTCCTTGACGGACGGCGCCCGGGCAGGGTCAACTGTCGTCGTTGAGAGGCAGGGAGAGGGAAGGGACGTGGACCCGGTCACCCATCCGGGGATCGACGCGCCTCCCGGCGGGGAGCGCTCGGCCGCCGACAACCTCGAGCTCGGCCGGCGGCTCGTGGCGTGGCTCGCCGGCGACCCCGAGGGCCGGCGGATCCTCCGCGCGCTCGAGGAGCGCCCCGAGGTCGGACGGGCCGCGCTCCTGCGCCGCCTCGAGCGCCCGGAGTTCCTCGAGCCGCTCGGCGCCGCGGAGGAGGACGGCGGTCCCCCGGCCCCTCCCGTCCACGCGACCATCCGGACGTCCGGGCTCCCGCGGCTCCTCCCGCTGGCCGGGAGCGGGCTCCTCCTCGGAGGCTTCGTCGCCTTCATGCTCGGGGTGGTCACTCTCGGGCACGCCGACCCGGGCTTCCCGCCTCTCTCGGTGTTCGGGATCACCCTGATGGCCCTCGCCGCCGGCCCCTTCGTCGCCGGCGCCCTCGCGGCCCGGCGAAGCGCGCCCGCGCTCGGCGCGGCGGCGCAGTCGCTGATCACCATCGCCGTGCTCGCCGCCGCGGTCGCCGTCGCCGGCGCGGTCGCCGGCTGGGTCGGGTAGCGCAGCCGGCCCGAGCGGCTACGCGGCCACCGCGTCGAGGATGCGGTCGACCGAGCCGTCGGCGAGCGCGCAGGTCTGGAACTGGGCGTCGACCCGGCGGCTCGTGGTGACGAGGGGATGGGCGCCGCCGGGGGTGTCGCGCACCGCCAGGATCCGGTACCGGTGGACCACCCCACGGGCGTCGTACCAGGTGAGGAGCGACCCCGGGCCCATGTGCATCAGCGGCGTGAAGACGCCCTGGTTGTGGCCGACGAAGTAGGTGCGGCCGTGGACGCAGGTGTCGACGGCGGCCATGTCGACGGGCACAGGCGCCGCGCCGCTGCAGTCGGAGTAGACGCCCACCGCGGTGCGAAGGGTGCCGTCGGCGCTGGTGAGGAGGTTCACCGGCCCTCCGGGCGCGGGCGCGCCTCCGTGGCCGCCCGAGCCGCTCGCGTGGGAGCCGTGGTGGGAGGAGCCCGACCGGGCGGCGGCGGGGACCCGGGGCGCGAGCGCGGCCGTGACCCCGACCACGGTGAGGGCGGCGGCGAGCATGCCGCGACGCCGGGCACAGATGGTCGTCAGGCTGACGAACGTCATCTCATTCCCTTCCTGCCG
>DATKEY010000417.1:0-13677 GCA_035544475.1 Candidatus Dormiibacterota bacterium
GGAAGGTGTAGTTGCCCGGGGTGGTCGGGATGAAGTGCATCTCGTACTCGCCGGGGATGCCGAGGCCGGTGTCGGGGTCGGCGCTGGGCACGAGCGGCATCGAGTCCATCTTCTGCTTGTCGAGGGTCACCACGACGGTGAGGTCCTTGTCGGTGATGCCGGTGAAGGCCTGGTCACCCTGCTTGACGAGCACCTGGACGGCGTTGTCCATGCCGACGTAGGCGGGCTCGTGGAGCCAGCCGAGGGCGATGGTGTAGGGACCGAAGGGATGGACGTCGTGGGCGAGCGCGGTGCTCGCGCCACCGAGACCGGCGACCGCGGCGATACCGGCGGCCGCGACGATGCGGGTGAATGTGCGCATCTGCGTGTGTCCTCGTATCTGCGTCTGGCTGCGGCGCGATGCGCCGAAGCGCCCCACCGGCGGGGCCGGCGAGGCCGATCGGGTCAGACGGCAGCGAGAGGCGGCGGGCGGCACCACAGCTGGGCGCCGAGGCGGTCGTGGGGCGGCCGCAGCCAGAGGAGCCCGCCCCGCCGGGCGGCGACCCGCCGGCCACGGAGGAGGAGCAGCGCCCGGACCAGCCGCTCGCAGCCCACCGCGAGGCGATGGCGGCGTTCGAGGAGGCGGCAGACGAGGGCCACCGGCCGGTGCACCCCACCGAGAACGCCGAAGCCGGGGGCCGAGCGGCCCGCGATCGTGGTCTCGAGGTTCTCCTGGACGACGTAGATGGCGAGCTGTGCCAGAGCCAGCGCCGGCCACAGCAGGCGGAACGGCGGGACCCCGGCGCCGTGGTGGCGGACGTCCGGCGCCGCGAGCTCCGCCGCTGCGCCCCGCCAGCTGCGCCGCAGCAGCCGGCGGGCCCGGGTGAGCCGCCGGCCCAGGTCCCGCCACAGCCGCCAGCACCAGACGGCGAGCACGGTCGCCGAGACCGCGCAGCCCGCTGCGGCGGGGAGCATGTAGAGGTGGATGGGCCCGCTGACCGAGGCGACGAATCCCGCCGGGCCCTGGAGACGCAGAGCCTCGAGGCCGTGTCCGAGCCAGGCGCCGAGCACCGCGACGACGGCGAGGCCTGCGGCCGGGGTCACGCCGCTCCGGCGATCAGTCCCCCCAAACCAACCCATCGCGCCCGAGCATAGCGCAGACCTGCGACGCGGAACGACGGCAATCTGTCAGCGGCCGAAGCGCCGCCTCCGGGCCTGGTAACTCCGCAGCGCGCGAAGGAAGTCGATCTCCCGGAACTCCGGCCAGAGCACGTCGGTGAAGTAGAACTCGGAGTACACGCTCTGCCAGAGGAGGAACCCGCTCAGCCGGAGCTCCCCGCTGGTGCGGAGGATGAGGTCGGGGTCGGGGAGGTCCCCGCCGTAGAGGAAGGGGGTGAGCGACTCGGGCTGGAGGGTCGCGAGCGCATCCTCGACGGGAAGGCCGCTCACCCCGTCGGCGCCGGCCCAGCGGCGCAGCGCGTCGACGATCTCCTCGCGGCCGCCGTAGCCGAGGGCGAACTGCACGGTGAGCTCGGTGTTGTCCACCGTCTCGGCCTCGATCCGGCACAGGGTCTCGCGCAGCTCCGGCGGCAGGAGGTCGCGACGGCCGATGCCGCGCAGCCGCCAGCCGCGGCGCATCGCGCTCGGCACCACGGCGTCGAGCTCGCCGGCGATGACGCCGCTCATCGCCTCGATCTGCGCCTCGGGGCGGCCGAGGTTGTCGATCGACATCGCCCAGAGGGTGACCGCCCGCACCCCGGCGCGCTCCGACCAGACGAGCACGTCGCGCACCCGCCGCGCCCCGGCCGCGTAGCCGTCGCGGAGCGAGGCGAGGTGGTGCTCCTCCACGAACCGGCGGTTGCCGTCGAGGATCACGGCGAGGTGCTGGGGCATGGGCCCGCTGCGCACCCGCGACCACAGCCGCCAGCGGTAGAGGTCGTACGCGGAGCGGCGGAGCCGGAGAGTCATCTGCAGCCATTGTGAGTCCGCGAGGGCGGCCCCCGGCGGCCGGCGTCATCGATCTGGAACCATCTCGGGCATGCAGCTGGATCCCGAGCGCGTCCGCCTCGCCGAGTCGAACCGGGTGCCCTGGCGGCGGTGGGGGCCCTACCTCGCGGAGCGCGCCTGGGGCACGGTGCGTGAGGACTACAGCGCCTCCGGCGACGCCTGGGACTATCTCCCCCACGACCACGCCCGCTCGGTCGCCTACCGCTGGGGCGAGGACGGGATGGCCGGGATCTGCGACGACGTCCAGCTGCTCTGCCTGTCGCTCGCGCTCTGGAACCGCCACGACCCGATCGTCAAGGAGCGGATCTTCGGGCTCAGCGGTCCGGAGGGGAACCACGGCGAGGACGCCAAGGAGTACTGGTGGTTCGAGGACGCGACCCCGACCGCCTCGTACCTGAGGTGGCGGTACGTGTATCCGCAGGCCGCGTTCCCCTACGAGCAGCTCGTCGAGGAGAACCGGCGCCGCTCCCGCCTCGACCCCGAGTACGAGCTGCTCGACACCGCCGTCCTCGACGGCGACCGCTACTGGGTCGTCGGCGTCGAGTACGCGAAGGCGGCGCCCGACGACATCTGCATGCTCGTCACGGTCCGCAACGCCGGTCCGGACGCCGCGGGGCTCGACGTGCTGCCGATGCTCTGGTTCCGCAACACGTGGGCGTGGGGCTACGACCGGCGCATCCCCCGGCTCTCCGCGGTCGACGGCCGGATCGTCGCCGAGCACCGCCACCTCGGACGCCTCACGCTCAACGCCGACCCGGGCGCCGAGCTGCTCTTCTGCGACAACGAGACGAACACGCAGCGCCTCTACTCGGACCCCGACGGCCCGCCGTATCCCAAGGACGGGATCAACGACCACGTCGTCGGCGGCGCGGCGACGGTGAACCCCGCGCAGACGGGCACCCGCGCCGCGCTCCGCTACCGGCTCGAGCTGGGACCGGGCGAGAGCGCGTCCATCCGGCTGCGGCTCTGCGCCGGCGACGCCGTCCCGGACCTCGGCGACAGCCACGCGACGACGCTGGCGGCGCGGCGGTCGGACGCCGACGCCTTCCACGCGGCGCTCGTGCCCGAGGGCGCGTCCGCCGACAGGGCGGCGGTGCTCCGCCGGGCGCTCGCGGGGATGGTGTGGAGCCACCAGTTCTACAACTACAACGTCGAGCGCTGGCTCGACGGCGATCCCGGTCAACCGCCCCCGCCGCCGGGGCGGGACCGGCGCAACGGCGGCTGGCGCCACCTCGGCAGCCACGAGATCATCTCCATGCCCGACACGTGGGAGTACCCGTGGTTCGCGGCCTGGGATCTGGCCTTCCACTGCGTCGCGCTCGCCCACGTCGATCCCCAGCGCGCGAAGGAGCAGCTCATCCTGCTCTGCCGCGAGTGGTACATGCACCCCAACGGGCAGCTTCCCGCGTACGAGTGGAGCTTCGGCGACGTCAACCCCCCGGTGCACGCGAAGGCCGCGGAGCGCGTCTTCGTCATCGACGGCGCCCGCGACCACGACTTCCTCGCGCGCGTCTTCCACAAGCTGCTCCTCAACTTCACCTGGTGGGTGAACCGCAAGGACACCGAGGGCAGCAACGTCTTCGAGGGCGGTTTCCTGGGGCTCGACAACATCGGTCCCTTCGACCGCTCGATGCTCCCCGCGGGCGCGGGACATCTCGAGCAGTCCGACGGGACCGCGTGGATGGCGATGTACTGCCTCAACATGCTCGAGCTCGCACTCATCCTCGCGCGTCACGACCGCACCTACGAGGACGTCGCGACCAAGTTCTTCGAGCACTTCACCCTCATCGCCCTGGCGATGGAGGACCAGGGCCTGTGGGACGAGGAGGACGGCTTCTACTACGACGTCCTCAACACCCCCGACGGCTCCCATGTACCACTCCGTGCGCACTCGATCGTCGGGTTGATCCCGCTGCTCGGCGTCACCGTGCTCCCGGCCGGGGTCGAGAAGCAGCTCCCCGACTTCGCCGTGCGGATGAAGTGGTTCCTCGACAACCGGCCGCGCGCCGCCGAGGTCGTGTCGCACATCACCGTCCCGGGGATGGGGGAGCGGCATCTGCTCTCGATCGTCAGCCCGGACCGGCTGCGGCGGATCCTCTCCTGCATGCTCGACGAGACCGAGTTCCTCTCCCCACACGGGGTGCGCGCGCTCAGCCGGCGTCACCTCGAGCACCCGCTCACGACGACGGTCGCGGGCGCGAGCTTCACCCTCGACTACGAGCCCGGCGAGTCGACCTCGGCGCTCTTCGGGGGGAACTCGAACTGGCGTGGACCGGTGTGGATGCCGATCAACCACCTCATCGTCGGCGCGCTGAAGCGCTTCCACGCCTACCTCGGCGGCGGCTTCACCGTCGAGCATCCGGCCGGGTCGGGGCGGCAGCTCGACCTCGGAGCCGTCTCCGACGAGCTCGCCGGGCGGCTGATCGGGCTCTTCACCCGCGGCGCCGACGGCCGCCGCCCCTGCTTCGGCGACAGCGCACGCCTCCAGCAGCATCCGGACTGGCGCGACGCTCTTCTCTTCCACGAGTACTTCCACGGCGACACCGGCGCGGGCCTGGGAGCGTCCCACCAGACCGGCTGGACCGGGCTCGTCGCCGACCTCATCGTCAACCACGCCCGGCCCTGGTCGCCGGGATGACCGCGCTCGACCGTCTCGTCGCCGACCTCGCCGCGATGCGGCTCGGCGCCACCTTCAACCAGTACACGCAGTGGGGTGGTGACGACTGCGGGCCGGAGGCGCCGCTGATCCGGCGTGAGAACCTCCGCCGCCAGCTCCGGGAGCGACGCGACGCGCCGGTGGTGGCCGTCGCCGAGGCGGCGGGGTGGCGCGGCGCCCGTTACTCCGGGCTGGTGCTGCTCTGCGAGCGGCAGCTCGCCGAGGACGGCCCGTACCGGCGCAGCTCGCGGCATCCGCGGGGATGGAGCGAGCCCTCGGCGACGATCGTCCAGTCGGCGCTCGCCGCCGGCGGGTGGAGCGAGTCCGTGCTCCTCTGGAACCTCGTCCCCACCCACCCCGCCGGCGCGGATCCGCACAGCAACCGCCGGCCGACCCGCGCCGAGCTCGAGGCGGGCGCCGGCGTGCTGCGGCGGCTGCTCGACGCCGTCCGTCCCCGCCACGTCGTCGCCATCGGCAGGCTCGCCCAGGCCGCGCTCGGCGAGGGCGTGCCGGTGGTGCGGCATCCCGCGAACGGGGGCGCCACCGCCTGCCGGGCCGGGCTCGGCGCGCTGCTCGGCGAGTGGCTGGGCGCCCCGGCGGTCAGTGCAGGTGGAAGGAGCTGATGCCGGCGAGGATGTACCAGCCGAGCGCGAAGCTGGCCGCCGCCGCGGCGAGCCCGGTGATGCTGAGCGCCGCGAGCGAGACCTTGCGGGTGATGAGCCCGGCGAGCCCGGCGATGCCACCGACCGCCCCTCCGGCGATCGCCATCATCGCGAACCCGATCGCGAAGAGGTCGAGGACGATGTGGCCGACGGTGCGGTCGACCGTTCCGTTCAGCCCCTGCTGGGTCGAGGCGATCGGCGCCTTCCAGAGCGCCCAGGCGAGCCCGGCGCCGAGCAGGCCGCCGATCCCGAAGTAGAGGGCGCCGCCGCCGAGGCCGAAGCTCACCGTGTCCCAGGTGCGCTTGCGTTGCTCGGCGGTGAGCGGGGCCGGAGGCCACTGCCTCGTGCCCCACTGCGGTGGCGGGGGCGACGGCCGGGTCGCCGACCAGCCCGTCGGCGGGGGCGGCGGATACGCCGGCGGAGGCGGGTAGGCGGGTGGGGGCGGATACGCGGGCGGACCCGCGGGACCTGGCTGCTCGTCCACGTGGTCTCCTCGACACGGCGCTGCCCGGCGCCGGTTTCGGGACATGGTAGGGGAGGTGGTGACGCGCCGCCGCAGCGGTCACGTCACGCGCTCATCTCGTCGAGCGGCGCGCACTCGCCGATCACCCGCATCCCCCGCTCGAGCGCGGGGATCGGTGCGGTGAAGCAGATGCGCAGCCATCCGCCCATCCCGAAGGCCGCTCCGGGGGCGACGAGCACCCGCTGCCGGGCGAGCGCACCGGCGAGCGCGAGGCCGTCGCCGCCGGGGACCCGCACCCAGACGTAGAGGCCTCCCTGCGGGTCGGAGACCTCGAGGTCGGCCTCGGCGGCGAGCTCGAGGGCGAGGTCACGGCGCGCGAGGTAGGGCGCGATGTCGACGTCGAACGAGGGGAGGTGGACGAGCATGCGCTGCATCGTCGCCGGGGCGTTGACGTAGCCGAGGGCGCGCATGCAGAGCTCGAGCCCGCGCATCACCTCTGTCGTGGCGAGCTCGGGATGCACGGCGAGGTAGCCGATCCGCTCGCCGGCGAGCCCGAGGTCCTTCGAGAACGACCGCGCGACCACCGTCGCCGGGTAGACGTCGAAGGGATGGACGTGGAGCGCGGGCGGATAGACGAGGCGGTGGTACACCTCGTCGACGATGAGCACGATCCTGCGTCCGCCGTGGCGCCGGTGGCGCTGGAGCAGCGCGGCGAGGCCGCGGAGCTCCTCGGCGGTGGCGACGTGCCCCGACGGGTTGTTCGGGGTGTTGAGGATGATCGCGGCGGTGCGCGGGCTCAGCGCTCGCTGCACCGCCTCGAGGTCGATCCCGAAGTCGGGCCCGGCGGCCGCGGTCTTCCAGACCGCTCCGGCGCTCGCGCAGTAGGCACGGTACTCGCCGAAGTAGGGCACCACCCCGACGACCTCGTCGCCGGGGTCGACGAAGGTGCGCAGCGCGAGGCAGATCGCCGCCCCGGCGCCGCCCGTCAGGGCCACGCAGTCGGGGCCGATGTCGCCGCCGGCCTCGGCCGCGACCCGCTCGCGGGCCTCGGGGAAACCGAGGTTGGGCATGTAGCCGAAGCGCCGGGCGCCACGCTCGGCGGCGGCGGCGCGGAGCGCGGTGCGCACCGCCTCGACGGGCTCGCCGAGCGGCTGACCGAGGGCGAGATCGGCCACCGAGTCGGGCCCGTGGAGCGCGCGCAGCCGCTCGCCCTCCGCGTGCATGCGCCGCACCCAGCCGCCCGCCTCCAGCTGCTCCGCCGCCCAGCTCGAGAGCATCCCCTCCCCTATGCTCATGATCTCGGGGCCTGGTGCCAGGAGTACGGGTAGCGGCTGTCCAGAACCTCACGCGCGGTGGCGGTGCGGTGCAGCGGGCGGAAGGTGTCGATCATCACCGCCAGCTCGTCGGTCTCCCGCGGCGCCTCGCGGGACGCCTCGAGCGCCCCCGGCTGGGGACCGTGGGGCACGCCGCCGACGTGGAGCGTGATCGACCCCTCCTGGATGCCGCGCCGGGCGCTGTAGTTGCCCGCCGCGTAGTACATGACCTCGTCGGAGTCGAGGTTGGAGTGGTGGTAGGGGAGGGCGACCGCCTCGGGATCCCAGTCGACCTTGCGCGGGACGAAGTTGCAGATGACGAGGTTCGGCGCCTGGAACACCTGGTGGATCGGCGGGGGCACGTGGAAGCGCCCGGCGCGGGGCTCGAAGTCGTGCACCGACAGGGCGCATGGATACACGGTCCCGTCCCAGCCGACGACGTCGAAGGGGTGCTGGTCGAGGCAGTAGCGGGTGACCCGCCCACCACGCTTCATCCACACCTCGGCCGGGCCCTCGCCGCTCTCCAGCTCCACCGGGGCGCGGACGTCGCGCTCGGAGTAGGGGGCGAACTCGGTGAGCTGGCCGTTGCGTGCCCGGTAACGGTCGGGCGAGTCGACGATGCCGGCGCACTCGACGACGAGCAGGCGAGACGTGGAGGGGTCGTCGAGCTCGAGGCGGTGGATGGTGCCGCGCGGCACCACCGCGTAGTCACCCTCGCGCAGCGGCAGCCGGCCGAACTGGGAGTGGAGCGTCCCCGCCCCGTGATGGAGGAAGAGCACCTCGTCGGCGGAGGCGTTGACGTAGAGGATCTGCTGCGCGTGGGCCGGGACGGCGACGCCGATGCGGACGTCGTCGTTGACGAGCAGCCAGCGGCGGCCGCTGACCGCGTCCCCCTCGGGTCCGAGCCGCCAGGCCTCGAGGTGCGCATGGCCGTGGACCTGCTGCTGCTCGCGCTCCGCGGTGTCGTCGGGGCCGGGGGCGACGTCGTGCACCGCCTCGGGCATGCCCAGGTGGTAGAGCAGCGACGAGGGGCCGCTGAACCCCTCTCTCCCGAAGAGCTCCTCGAAGACCGGGCGGCCGTCGCGCTCCACCCGCATGTGCCGCTTGCGCGGCACCTCGCCGAGACGCATGTAGGAGCGCATCAGCAACCCCTCACAGGTTTCCCCGCGCGGCCTGCTCGCGCTCGATCGCCTCGAACAGCGCCTTGAAGTTGCCCTTGCCGAAGCCGCGGGCTCCGCGGCGCTGGATCACCTCGTAGAAGAGGGTGGGGCGATCGCCGACCGGACGGGTGAAGATCTGGAGCAGGTATCCGTCCTCCTCGAAATCGACGAGGATGCCGAGGTCTCGCAGGTGGTCGAGGTCCTCGGAGACACCATGCTCGGCCGCCCGCGGGGCCAGCTGCTCGTAGTATGCGGCCGGAGCCGTCAGGAACTCCACCCCCGAGTCGCGCATCCGCCGCACCGTGTCGACGACGTCGTCGGTGTGGAGGGCGATGTGCTGCACCCCCGGGCCGCGGTAGTAGTCGAGGTACTCCTGGATCTGCGAGAGCCTCAGGCCCTGCGCGGGCTCGTTGATCGGGAAGGTGATCATCGTCCGCGCGTCGCGCGTCACCTTCGAGCGGAGCGCGCTGTACCTGGTCGCGATGTCGTTCTCGTCGAACTCCTGGAAGACGTCGAAGTTGAAGACGGTGTGGTACCAGTCGACCCAGGGGTCCATCCGGCCGACCTCGACGTTGCCGACGGTGTGGTCGACGAAGCGCAGCCCGACACCGGCGCCGTCGCGGCGGTCCTCGCGGTAGCCGGGGAGGTGGGGACCGGAGTAGCCGTTGCGCTCGACGAAGCGGTGCACGGTGTCGCCGAAGGTCGCCACCGCGGAGGTGTGCACCGCACCGGAGGAGTCCTCGAGGTGATGGGGCTCCTCGACCGGGCGTGCGCCCCGCGTCGTCGCCGCCTCGAAGGCCGCGGCCGCGTCCTCGACGCGGAGCGCGATGGCGCGCACGCCGTCGCCGTGGAGCCGGACGTGCTCGGCGATCTCTCCCTCCGGACCGAGCGGCGCGGTGAGCACGAGCCGGATGCGGCCCTGTTCGAGCACGTACGAGGAGCGGTCGCGAATCCCCGTCTCCGGGCCCGCGTAGGCGACGACGTCGAAGCCGAAGGCGCTGCGGTAGAAGTGCGCGGCCTGGCGGGCGTTCCCCACCCAGAGCTCGATGTGGTCGGTGCCGAGCAGGACCGGGGCGCCCGTGCCCGCCACCGTGGGCGCCGTGTCCGTCATCCGGCGCCCCTCCGCTCGTCGAGCCCGTCCCAGAAGACCTTCACCCCGTCGAGCATCTCGCGCGCGCCCTCGAGGAACTTCTCCTCGTCGAAGTCGGGCCGCGCGTACGCCTCGACGAGCTCGTCCATCGTGTGGGCGGCGTGCTGGTCCTCGACGCGGTCGTGCCAGGTGAAGAAGGAGAGCCGCAGCTCGGGGCACTCACGGTCGCGGAAGATGTCGAGCCCCGCGATCAGCTCCTTCCAGAAGCCGGCCGCGGCCCAGTGCTCGACGGCGAACGACGCGCCCTCGGCGATGTCCGGGTCCTCGCTGCCGTAGATCCGGGCGAGCTCGTCGCAGAAGTGCAGCGTGGTCGGCCAGCCGTGGCGGCGCTTGCCGATGTCGGAGAAGCCGAGGCCGAGCGGCTCGGCGACCTTGGTCAGCCACTCGAAGTGGGCGGCGGTGAAGTGATAGGTGCCGCCGTCGACGGTGCCCTCGGTGGAGACGAGGGCGGGGTCGCCGAGGCGCTCCACCTCGTCCTCGTCGGTGGGGAGGACCGTCGGCCGCGGGCTGGTGCGACCGGAGCGGAAGACCACGCCGAGCTCGTTGACGAGGATCTCCTTCGACCCCCGCGCCTGGGCGAGGGTGGGGGCGTTGATCGTCTTCAGCAGCTGGGCGACGACGAAGAGGTTGCTGAAGACGGAGAACTGCTGGACGAGGTCGCGAACCTGCTCCCGTGAGGCCGTGCCGCCGGAGAACCAGGCGCAGTACCGGTTGTCGGTGACCACCGGGTGCTCCATGACCGTCGCCCGAACCCGGGCGAAGAAGCGGTCCCACCCGGGGCCGTGGCCGCCCGCCGACTCGTGGACGAGCATCGCCATGTCGTTGCGCCCTCCGCAAAGCACGAAAGGATCCGGACGATCCTTGGAAAGTATCCCGCTCTGGTTGCCGATCTGTCGATGACAGGGCGGTAACTGAAGACGATTACTCGGCAATTCTTCGGTTTATAGACGGAACGTCTTTCGCGATCACCTCCGTGAGCGTGGGGGCTGGACGCATCGCCGCGCGGGTCGCGCCGCCCGTGACGGGACCCGTCACCGAGCTCTCAGCGTGGGCTCAGGGTCCGGCGGCGGGTGCCGGGGGAGACTGGGGCCACCACCGCTTCCGCCCACCTCCTCGGAGATCCAGCCCCATGGTCCGCCCCCGCTTCACCCTCACCCGGATCGCCCTCGCCGGCGCCGGGCTCCTCACCGCCGCCGGGATCGGCGCGGCCACCATCCCCGCGGCGCTCGCCTCGACCCCCACGGCGGCCGCGACCTCGCCGTCGACCGTCAGCCCGACCCCCAAGGTCACCCCGGCCCCCGCCGCCAAGGGCGGTGAGAAGGCACGCGCCCGGCACCTCGGCGTCCAGCTGCGCCGGCTCCTCGTCGCGCAGACCGCGAAGCAGACCGGCCAGACCGTCGCGCAGGTCCGCGCCGAGCTGCGCGGCGGGAAGAGCCTCGACGCGATCGCCGGCTCCAAGGCCCAGGCGGTCCGCGACGCCGTTCTCGACACGATCACCAGGCGCCTCGACGCGCTGCGTGCCAAGGGGACGATCACCCAGGCGCAGGAGACGAAGATCCTCGCCCGGATGCAGACCCGCATCACCAAGGTGATGGCGGCGGTTCCCCATCACAAGGCCGGCGCGGCGGCGTAGCGGTCCGGGCGCTCGTCCCCCGTTCGCGAGGCCGTCGGCGCTCTGCCGGCGGCCTCGTCGCTAGGGGTGGCGGCGGGAGTAGGCCATCCCCAGGAGCCCGGCGAGGCAGAGGAGGAGCCCCCCGCCGATGCCCGCGACGGTGCCGGTGACGGGGACGACCGGGGCGTGGGACCCGCTCGGGGGAGCGGCGGCCGCGGACACGCCGGCGCTCACCGAGCTCGTGGCGGCCGGCTCCGGCTCGGGGGTTGCCGGCCTGCCCGCGGAGCTCGCGGTGCCGCCGGGGTCGTTCGCCGGCGCGGGCGCGGCGGCGGGGACCCGGCCCGTGGACGCCCCCGACGGCCGGTGCGCCGCGCCATGGTCGGCGCTGCCGTCGCCGGAGCAGTTCGTGTCACCGTTGTCGGCATCGCCGCAGCCAGGATCGCGGGTCTCGGCGCCGGTGAGGTGGCCGGCGGAGGCGGCGGGGGTGGGATCCTGGCCATGGGGCGTCGCGGCATGCGAGCCGTGGTCGCGTCTCGCGTGCGGTCTATCGCGGTCACGGTCGCGGCCGGTGTCGTGGGAGGCGTGACCACAGCGCATCGCGTCGTCGCGCCCGTGCCGTGCCGCCGGCGTGGGCGTCGCGCAGCGCCGCTCGTGGGTCGCCGTGTCCGCCGTCGACGCGCGGACGCTCGCCGGTCGGGTGGCGACGGGCGCGCCGGTGGCGCCGCCGTAGCCCATCAGCACCGCTCCGGCGGCGGAGAACGTCAGGGCTGCGACCCGGAGGCTGAGACGGCGGGGGTGGCTGCTCATGCGGGCCGCACACGGTAGCACACATGAAAGGGTCACAGTCGGCAGGAAGCTCCCTGCCAGTCATGACCACAACTCGGTCGGTCCGGGCGGCCGCACCTGCGTCGGTGCGACCGCCCGGCGCCGTCACCAGAGGAGGTGGAGGATCTGCCCGAGGAGCCCGTCGCCGCCCGTCTTGGGGGTGGCCGGGGTGGGGCCGAGGAGCTGGATGCCGAGGATGCTCAGTCCGAGCCCGGGCGCGGGCGTGGCCGACGGCGCGGGCGCCGCGGGTGCGACTCCGAGCGAGGGCACGGGCGCCAGCGGCACGGGGACGGGGACCGGCACCGGCGCCGGGACCGGAGAGGCCGCCGGTGCCTTGGGCGCGGCCGGGGCCGTCGCACAGGGCAGGGCGACGGCGTCGTCCTGGCCGCCGGCGGCGTCGATGGTCGGGTTCAGGGTCGCGATCGCCATCGAGGTCATCGCGTACGGGTACGCGAGCCGCGCGCCGGCCGGCGGGTTGCCGACGTTGGTGAGCGGGATGTCGACCTCGACGGTGCCCGGCTTGCCCGCGACGATCCGGCCGCTGTCGGTGTGGATCGAGCCCTTGCCGCCGCCGACCTTCCCGTCCTCGAAGGTGGTCCTCCCGAGGTGGTCGATGCCGGCGTGCGCGAACCACGTCGCGCCCGCGTAGGTCCAGTAGAAGTAGTAGTCCGCGCTGTTGCCGATCAACGGCACCTGGCCGTCCAGGTCGGCGATCGTCGTCACCGCGCGGAGGTCCGCGCCGTCGGAGGTGAGATCGAGCTCACCGCCGGTGATGTCCATCTGCGCGTCCTGGCCGTTGGTGACCGGATCGGCCGCGTTCCCCGCCGGGCTGGTGAAGTCGAGACCGCACGGGGTCGCGAGCGGCGGAGCGGGCACCGCCGCCGGACCGGCGGTCGTCGCCGGCGCCGTGGTCCCGTCGATGTCCATCATCAGGTTGGTGAGGTCCGGGGTACCGAAGCCGGAGACGTAGTCCCAGCCGGGCTTCGCCATGTAGAGGCCGTTGGTGCCCACGGTGATGTCGTGGAAGTCCTGCGCGTAGTGCGGCCCGGTGCCGACCGTGTAGAGGACGGGGTTGGCGAAGCCGAGGCCGTGGCGCTGGTCCGGCGCCGCCGCCTGGATGCGGGTCCACATCCCCTGCCACAGCGGGGCCGCGAGGCTCGTGCCGCCCGAGGTGCCGGGAACCATGTCGCCGACGATGGTGTAGCCGTTGCTGATCACGTCGCCGGAGAGCGCGGCGACGTCGGGGAGGCCGCGGCACATCGTGCCGAGCGCGAAGAGCTGCAGGGCGCTGCTCGCGACGCACGGATGGCTCACCGACGCGACCTTCTTCTGGTAGTCGGGCTCGGGGATGAAGAGGGCGGAGCCGCCGCCGCCGAAGGGCCACGCGTACTCCAGCGCGCGCTGCTTCGGGGAGGTGCCCTCCTTCGCGTAGAGCACGGTGCCGCCGACGGCGACGACGTAGCGGCTCGCGGCGGGGTAGTTCTGGAGCGGGATGACCTGGTTGAGGACGCCGTTGCCGGCGCCGACGATCGGGAGCACGGCGAGCGGGCACGAGCTGCCGGTGTCGCCGGTCGACACGAAGAGGGTGCGACCCTCGAGCGTCGCCTGGAGCAGGGTCTGGTCGGCGACCGGCTCGAGGTTGTTCCCGAGCGTCTGTCCCGCGTTCGGGAGCGGGTTGAGCAGCGGATTGCCGACCAGGAAGTTCAGCGGATCGGTCTCGCACTCGCCGAAGGAGGCGCTCGCCTGGCGCGGGCCGTCGGGGTCGCTCACCCACGTCGAGAACATCGTCGCCACCTCGGCGTCGCTGAGCGAGGAGCCGAAGTAGAGCTGCTCGTCGCGCACCTGCGGCG
>DATKEY010000418.1:0-6162 GCA_035544475.1 Candidatus Dormiibacterota bacterium
GCAAGGCGTCGGCGAACATGGAGGGGTCGCTGCGCCGGATCGCCCCGGAGCTCAATCCCTTCGAGGTCTTCCGCGACACGATGGGCTCGATCCTGCGCGACCAGGCGAAGCGCCAGCTCGAGGGCGCCGAGCTCATGCGGCTCGCGAGCGAGGCGTTCCTCGCCGGCCACGCCGTCCCCGAGCAGGTCCGCTACCTGGCGAGCTCGATCGTCAACGGCCAGTACGTCGTCCGCATCCGCGACGACGGTCACGCGGTCCACGAGGCGCGCGAGGACGCACGAGCGCGCGCGATGCGGCGCACCCTGATCGGCATCGCCGCGGCCGCGCTGTGGCTCGACCACCGCCGGCGGCGCTGAGCCCCGCGCTCTCAGCCGAAGCGCACCTCGACGTAGGAGCCGTCCCCGGCCCGTCCACAGTGGAGGGTGCCCCCCGCGAGCGCCGCACGAGCCCGGGCGCGGATCAGCCAGGAGGAGTCCTCGGCCGGCAGCAGTGCCGGCCCGGCGGTGGCGATGCGCACGGTCGCGGTGTCCGCATCCACGACCCGGACGCCGACCTCGGCGCGCACGGCACCGGCGCCTGCGAGATGCCCGAGGCACTCGTCGACGACCCAGGGGAAGGCGGCCGCGGCGCCCTGCCCGCCGTCCTCGTCGCCGGTCCAGGTGAGCTCGGCGTCGACCCGTCCGGCGTAGGCGCCGATGCAGCGCCGCACCGCCTCGACGAGGGTGTCTCCGGCACGCGGCCCCGTCCGGGCCGCCGTGGACCGGTCGCGCAGCGCCTGGGCGGCGCCGCCGAGACGCGCGCGCAGCTCGTCGAGCCGCGGCACGGTGCGGGTGGCGTCGCGCATCGTCTCGCGACGGACAACCTCGAGGTCGAGCACCGCCCCGGTGATCGCCTCGCCGGCGAGCTCGAGCATCGCCTCGGTCGTCCGGACGCGCTCGGCGACGATGTCGTCGAGCAGGTGACCGAGCAGCGCGGGGTCGGTGTGCGGCCCGGTGAGCGTCTCGGCCCACCCGGCGACCTCCCGGCGCTGCACCTCGATGAGCTGGTGGAGGGCGCGGTCGGCGGCGATCGCCTCGCGCAGGCGCGCCTGGTCCTCGACGATCGAGGAGAGCTCCTCGGAGCGCAGCCGGCCGGGGTTGCGGACGACGTGGGCCCACTCGGCGGCGAGCCGGTCGAGCTCGGCGGCGTTCACCTCGACGCGCCGGCGCAGCACCTCGGCCGCTCCGCTGAGCCAGGCGAGGTAGGGCGCGGGGGAGCCTGCGGACCTCCCCGGCTGGGGCGGGTCGGCGATCTCGTCCGGCCAGTACGAGACGGTGATCGCGCCCGTGCCGGTGACCAGGGCGCTGTCGCGGGACGAGGCCTCCGCGGAGGTCGGTGGGGCGGTCTCGAGGGGCGGTCCGGAGCCGCTCACACGAGGATCCGCGGGACCCGCGCCGAGACGGCGCAGAGCACCTCGTAGGCGACGGTGCCGCCCGCCTCCCCCACCTCGTCGGCGCCGAGATGGACGCCGTGACGCCCGCCGATGACGACGGCCTCGTCCCCGGGTCCGATCCCGTCCACCGCGGAGACGTCGACGCTGATCATGTCCATGCTCACGCGCCCCACGATCGGACAGCGTACGCCCGCGATGAGCACGCACCCCCGGTTCGACTGGGTGCGGTGGACGCCGTCCGCGTACCCCGCGGCGACGGTCGCCAGGCGGGTGTCCCGGGAGGCGGTCCAGGTCCGCCCGTAGCCGACGGTGTCGCCGGCGCGCACCGTCTTCACCTGGGTGACGCAGGCCGCGAAGGTGAGCGCCGGGCGCAGCGGGACCACCCCCGGGGTCTCCGGCGGCGTGTAGCCGTAGAGGGCGATCCCCGGCCGCACGAGGTCGTGGCGCATCTCCGGGAAGCGGAGCGTCGCCGCGCTGTTGGCGCAGTGGACGAGCACGTCGGCGTCGACGTCGCGCGCCGCCTCGACGACCGGGAGGAAGCGCTCGTGCTGGTCGAGGGTGAAGTCGGGATCGCCGGCGTCGGCGTCGGCGAAGTGGGTGAAGACCCCGGCGAGCCGGAGGTGGGGCGCGGCGTCGCGGATGGCGCGGAGGATCGCGTGGGTCTGCTCGAGCTGCGCGCCCAGACGGCTCATCCCGCTGTCGACCTTCAGGTGCACACGGGCGGGCCGGCCCGCGGCCCGGGCACGGACGCTGAGGGTCTCGACCTCGGCGAGGTCGTACACCGTGATGTCCACCCCGGCGGCGATGAGCGCGCGGTGGGCGGACGGCGGGCTCCAGCCGACGATGAGCATCGGCGCCTCGATCCCGGCGTCGCGCAGCTGCAGCGCCTCCTCGGGCGAGGACACCCCCAGCCACCGTGCCCCGCCCGCGACCATGCAGCGGGCTGCGAGGACGGCGCCGTGGCCGTAGCCGTTCGCCTTCACCATCGCCATCACCGCGACGTCGGGGCCGACGTGGGCGGCGATCGCCCCCGCGTTGGCGGCGAGCGCGCCCGCGTCGATCTCCGCCCACTTCACCGGCCGCCCCTCGATCGGGCTCGGCCAGGCGGCGAGGTCGCCGCAGAGGTCGAAGCGGTCGGCGATCACGATCGCGTCTCACGCGCGTCGAGCGCCCGGCGCAGCCGCTCCTGGGCGGCCGGGAGTGCCTCGAGCACGTCGCCGGCGAGCGCCCCTGCCCGTCCCCGCTCGGCCTCGACCGCGGCCCCCGCCTCCGCGTGGATGACGACCCCGGCGAGCGCGGCGTCGAAGGGCTCGAGCCCCCCGGCGAGCAGGGCCCCGATCAGCCCGGCGAGGACGTCACCGGTGCCCCCGGTGGCGAGGGCGACGACCCGGTGGCCGTCGACGGCGAGCCGCCCGCCCGGGCCGGCGATCACCGTCTCGGCGCCCTTGAGGACGACCACCACGCCGTTCTCCGCGGCGTAGCGCAGCGCGACCCCGATCCGCTCCGCCTGCACGTCCCGCACGGAGGTCCCGGTCAGCCGCGCCATCTCCGCCGGGTGCGGGGTCAGCACCACCGGCTGGCCCGAGCGCCGCCAGTCGACCCGGCGCTGGGCGGCGATGTTCAGACCGTCGGCGTCGACGACGGTGGGGCACGGCAGCCGCTCGAGCAGGGCGGCGACGGCGCCGACGGTGCGGGGCGCCTGGCCCAGACCCGGGCCGGCGACGAGCACGTCCGAGGCGGGGAGGTGGTCGCGCTCGAGCGCCACCACCGAGTCCTCGCCCACGGTCCCGGAACCGCCGTCGGGGAGGCCGTTCGCCATCACCTCGGTGCACTTCACCGCGACGATCGGGAAGAGGGTCTGGGGGACGCAGAGGCGGATCCTGCCGGCGCCGCCCCGGGCTGCGCCCATGCCCGCGAGGTAGGCGGCGCCGCTGAAGCCGTGGGCACCGGCGAGCACCGCGACGGTGCCGAAGTCGCCCTTGTGCGCGTCGGGGGAGCGGGGCGGCAGCCGCAGCTCGGGGTGCGGAGGGAGCACCGGCGGCCGGTCGAGCGGGTCGGGCGGACCGGCGACGGCGACGGCGACGACGACGTCGCCCTCGTGGCTGATCGACACCGCCGGGGCGGGACCCCGGAGCAGCCGGATCCGGGGCGCACCGCTGTCGTCGTAGGCGACCTCGACCTCGCGGAAGGCGGGCAGCGGCGCGCGCCGGGGTCCCAGCCCGCCGGTCCCGGCGAGCTTGCGCACCGCCTCCTTCGCCGCCCAGCGCGAGGCCCAGCGTCGCGGGACGCGCTCGCAGTCGCGGATCTCGGCGTCGGTGTACGCGCGCCGGGCGAGGCGGGGGTTGCGCTCGACCGCGTCCCGCAGGCGGGTCACCGACGCGATGTCGATGCCGACGGCGGGCGGCACGGCGGGGACGGTCGCGCCGGCGGCCGCCACTACTCGACGGTGACCGACTTGGCGAGGTTGCGCGGCTGGTCGACGTCGCAGCCGCGCTGCACCGCGATGTGATACGCGAGCAGCTGCAGCGGCAGCACGTTCACCAGCGGGGAGAACAGCTCCTCGCAGGCGGGAACCTCGATGACGTCGCGGGCGAGGTCGCCGTCGAAGGGGTTCTCCCCCTCGGTGACGAGCGCGATCACCGGCGCCTCGCGGGTCCGCACCTCCTCGATGTTGCTCACCGTCTTGGCCAGGGTGCGGGCCCTCGTCGCGATCGCCACCACCGGGACCTCGGGGTCGAGCAGGGCGATCGGCCCGTGCTTCAGCTCCCCCGCGGCGTAGCCCTCGGCGTGGACGTACGAGACCTCCTTCAGCTTCAGCGCCCCCTCGAGCGCCACCGGGAAGTTGATCCCCCGGCCGATGTACATCGCGTTGCGGGCGTGGGCGTACTTGCCCGCCATGTGGACGATCTGCGGCTCGGCGACGAGCATCCGCTCGAGCAGCGTCGGCATCCCCAGCAGCTCCTCGGCGAGCCTTCGGTGGCTGTCGACGTCGAGCTCGCCGCGGCTGTCGGCGAGATGGAGGGCGAGGAGCAGGCCGCAGGCCATCTGGGCGACGAAGGTCTTGGTCGCGGCCACCCCGATCTCCGGCCCCGCCTGCATGTGGATGACCCCGTCCGCCTCGAGGGCGAGCGCGCTCCCCACCACGTTGGTGATCGCCACCACCGTCGCCCCCTTGCGACGCGCCTCGCGCACCGCCGCCAGGGTGTCGGCGGTCTCCCCCGACTGGCTGATCGCGATCACCAGGGTGCGCTCGTCGACGAGCGGATCGCGGTAGCGGAACTCGCTCGCGGGCTCGACCTCGACCCGCAGCCGGGCGAGCCGCTCGATCGCGTACTTGGTGACGAGCCCGGCGATCCAGGCGGTCCCGCAGGCGACCACGGTGACGCTCTCGAAGCCGGCCAGCCGCTCCTCGGGGATGCCGAGCTCGGGCAGCGTCACCAGACCGGTCTCACTGATCCGGTCGCGCAGCGCCGCCTGCAGCGCCTGCGGCTGCTCGTGGATCTCCTTGAGCATGAAGTGCGGGTAGCCGCCCTTCTGCGCCTGCTCGGCGTCCCAGTCGACGGTGATCACCCGGGGCTCGACCGCGGTGCCGTCGAGGCTGGTGACCTCGACCTCGCCGGGGCGAGCGGTCACCACCTCGCCCTCACCGAGCAGCAGGATGCGCTTGGTGTACGGGATCAGCGCGGTGATGTCGCTGCTGATGAAGGTCTCGCCCTCGCCGAGGCCGACCACGAGGGGCGCGTTGAGCCGCGCCCCGACGATGACGTCGGGCTCGTCGGTGGAGAAGACCACGAGCGCGTACGCGCCCTGGAGCCGGCGCAGCGCGGCACGCACCGCGCCGGTGATGTCGCCGCGATGGAGCTCCTCGATGAGGTGGGGGACCACCTCGGTGTCGGTGTCGCTGAGGAACTCGTGACCCCGGGCCACGAGCTCGGCGCGCAGCTCGCGGAAGTTCTCGATGATCCCGTTGTGGATGAGGTGGATGCCGCCGGTGCAGTCACGGTGGGGATGGGCGTTGACCTCGGTGGGACGCCCGTGGGTGGCCCAGCGGGTGTGCCCGATGCCGACGTGCCCGTCGATCTCGCCGTTGCCCGCGAGCCGCCGTGCGAGCGCCTCGACCTTGCGTTCGCTCTTGACGACCGTGGAGTGGGGACGGTGCGGGTCGAGCACCGCGATCCCCGCGGAGTCGTAGCCGCGGTACTCCAGCCGGCGGAGGCTCTCGACGAGCACCTCGACGGCGGGACGCGGACCGGTGTAGCCGATGATTCCACACATGGATGCACTTCGCGAACGGGAAGGGTCGTCGGCAGGTTACGGGGTGGGGCAGGGCGTCGGTGGGGTGATCTGACCGACCGCCCGGCTCGCTGTGCACCCGCTGCTGGTGCTGGTCGACGTCGACCGCGACGACGGGCTCGGCGCGGCCGACGGCGCGGTCGGCGTGACGACCGCCTCGGGGAGCGTCCCCACGACGACGTGGACGTTCACCGGGATGCTGGTGACGAATTGTCCCGTGGTGAGCCGGAAGGTCAGTCCCTGGGGAGCGTCGAGGGTGATGCTGAAGATGTGATCGGCGGCGAGCCCGCTGATCGAGACCTGGCTCGTCGGGAGGAGCGGGTATCCGTTGATCAGGCCCTCGGCCCCGCTGATGGTCACCGTCGGCGGGTCCACGCTCACCCCGGTGAGCACGTGGCCCGGCGCCACCGAGCCGATCAGCTGTGGCAGCACGGTCG
>DATKEY010000419.1:0-2497 GCA_035544475.1 Candidatus Dormiibacterota bacterium
ACGTCGCCGACGTCGGCGTTGAGCGTCGCCGCCTTGCCGAGGGTGTAGACGCCACGCAGCTCACCGACGGTCTCGCCGATCTCGCGAAGGATGTTGTACGCGGCGAGGCCGAGCGGATAGTCGATGTTGACGACGACAGCGGGGCTGTTCCGCAGCGCGGCCGCGTCGACCGGCAGCACCCGCGGGTCGAGACGCGTCGCGTCGAGGCGGTCGAGCACGATCACCTGGGCGGCGACGTCGAGGGCGGTGTCGCTGGCGATGTGGAAGACGCCGATCTGTCGCTCCTCCTCGCGCCGCTCGCGCAGCTCGGTGCTGCCGTGGGGCAGGGATCGGAAGTAGAGCCGGGCGGCAAAGTAGAGGAAGTTCGACCAGTCGCCCTCGGCGGTGCCGTCGCGGAAGCGGCGCAGCTCGTCGCGCATCTCCGCCGGTCCGCGCTCGTCGACGAACTCGACGAGCTCGCGCTGCCGCCGGGCGACCACCCCGCTGACGAGGTTCACCACCGAGTGCGAGTTGCTGCTCACGAAATAGACGGGGCGGTCGGCGACCCGCTGCTCCCGGAGCAGGGCGAGGACCGGCGACCACCAGCGGCGGGTCACCCGCGCCGACCCGACCTGGGTCCCGCCGAGCATTCGCACCCGCAGCGAGAGCCGCCGCGCGGCCACCCGGGAGAGGCTGTCGCGGAAGTCCGCGCCCCACACCTCGAGCAGCTGCGCCCAGTCGTCCTCGCGGCCGCCGAGGATCGCGGCGCACTCCGCGGCCGAGGGGAGGATGGAGCAGCTCTGTGCGAACCCGGTCGCGCGCAGCCGCTCGTTGAGCTTGTTCCACTCGATCTGGAAGGCGACCAGGGTGGGGACGAGGTCGTCGACGTCGGAGGCGCTCGCCACGAGCACCGCGAGGGTCGAGCCTGCGTCGTGGTACCAGCGGCGCCTCCGTCCAGGGGCGTCGCTGGTCGTCCAGCTGTCGAAGCTGTAGCCGTGGCGGGCGAAGACCTCGCTCGACTGCCCCATCACCACCAGCGAGGCGTGCAGGATCTCCTGGGGGAGCCGGCGGATGGCGTAGAGGAAGGCGCCCAGGTCGACGTCGGGCGACGCCGCCAGGGGATGGAGGCTCGAGCCCATCGCCTTGTGGGAGGACTCGAGCACGCGCAGCCGGGTCTCGCCGCTGCTCCGGAGCAGGGTGGTGTAGGTGCGGTGGTAGAGCTCGACCGCCTCGGCGACCGCGGTCGGCTCCGCCGGCGCCTCGGAGGCGACGTGACCGGCGGGGGTGACGGCTGGGCGGAGGACACGGTGGAGAGCCACGCCGCCATTGTGCCGCCGCCGTGGCGGCTACGATCCGCGCCATGGCATTGATCGCTGTGACCGGCTCGGTCGCCTTCGACATCATCATGGTCTTCCCGGGGCGCTTCGGCGAGCACATCCTCCCCGACAAGACCCACATCCTCAACGTCTCCTTCCTCGTCGACCGCCTCGAGCGGCGACGCGGCGGAACCGCGGCGAACATCGCCTACACCCTGGCGCTGCTCGGCGAGCATCCCCTGCTCTGCGCCGCGGTCGGCGACGACTTCGCGGGCTACGGCGCCGAGCTCGAGAGCGCCGGGGTCGACACCTCGTCGGCGCTGCGCTGCGACGACGTGGCCACCGCCTCCGCCTTCATCACCACCGACCTCGACGACAACCAGATCACCGCGTTCTTCCCCGGGGCGATGGGGCGCGCCGGATCGATCGACCTGCGCCGGCTGGACGCCGACGTCGACACCGTGGTCGTCGCCCCCGACGCCCCCGACGCGATGGCGGCGCACATCGAGCAGGCCGCGCAGCTCGGCCACCGGCTCGTCTTCGCCCCCGCGCAGCAGATCCCGTCACTCCCGGTCGAGACGCTCACCGCGGGGCTCGATGCCGCCTGGATGGTGGTGGGCAACGACTACGAGATCGAGATGCTGCGCGGTCGCACCGGTGTCGGGGTCGAGGCGCTGTCGAAGCGTGGTGCGATCGTCGCCGTGACCCGCGGCGGTCAGGGGAGCCGGATCCATTCCGGCGACGGTGTGGTCGAGGTCCCGGTCGCACGGGTCGAGGAGGTCGTCGACCCGACCGGCGCCGGCGACGCATACCTCGCCGGGCTGCTCGCCGGGCTCCGCCGCGGCCTCGACCTCGGCGGCGCCGGGCGGATGGGCGCGCTCGCCGCCGCCTATGCGGTCGAGGAGCGCGGACCGCAGGGGCACACCTTCACCGCCGTGGAGTTCGAGGCCCGGCTCGGCACCGCGTTCCCCCCGGCTCGTCAGACCTGACGACGCCGCGCCGGTCCGCGCGGTGCCCGCGCTACAGTGGGTGACGAGAGCCGGACCCCGGAGACAGAAATCATGGAAGACGCGGTGATCGTCAGCGCGGTGCGCACCCCCATCGGCACCATGGGCGGTGCCTACGTGGACATGCCCGCGCCGAAGCTCGGAGCCATCGCCGTCGAGGAGGCGGTCCGCCGTGCGGGCATCGACCCGGAGACG
>DATKEY010000420.1:0-3962 GCA_035544475.1 Candidatus Dormiibacterota bacterium
CGGCGAGTTCCACATCCGCCGCACCCCCGCCGGCGACCTCGAGTTCCAGAAGGCGAACGGCGAGGTGTTCGGAACCCTCACCGGCGGGCACTGGAAGCGGCCGAAGGACAGAGCCGGGCCGTGACGCGGACGCCGTCGCCCGCACCTGCCGCCGGCGCGGGTCGGCGGATCACGCGACGCGAACCAGTCCGACCACCGCGTGTCCCAACCCCCTCACCCCCTCGCTGAGCCAGAGGACCACAACGCGCAGCGAGGTGCACGGATCAGCCGTGCACGCCCCTCAGCGCGTTACCCCAGAAACCCCACCACCTCCTCCACCGCCTCTGCCGGCGCCTCGTGAAAGAACAGATGCCCCCGACCCTCGAGCATCCGAAGCCGCGCCCCGGCGATCCGCGCCGCGATGATCCGGCCATTGTCTGCAGGAACCACGGCGTCGAGCAGCCCATGGAGCACCAGCACCGGCATCACGATCCGCGGCAGCACTTCGAACGTGTCGTGGCCCCGGACCGCGGCCTGCTGGGCCGCGAAGACGCCACCGCGCACCGGGTGGCGCTCCCGCTCGGCCACCTCGGCCTCGATGAACTCCGGGTGCGCCGCCTGGAACTCCTCCGCGTAGAGCACGGTGCACGCGAGCCGGTACGCCTCGCCGGGCGTGCGCGCCCCCTTCCCGAGCAGCGCCGCAGCGGCCTCGGGCGCGGGCTTCACAGCGTGCGGCCCTCCGCAGGTGGTGCACGCGAGCACCAGCCGCGACACCCGCCGGGGATGGAGCAGGGCGAGGTGCTGCGCGACCATCCCGCCCATCGACGCGCCCCACACCGCGGCCTGCTCGAGCCCCGCGGCGTCGAGGACCGCGGCGGCGTCGGCCGCGAGCTGGGCCATCGTGTAGGGGCCAGGCGTGAACCCCGACTCCCCCACCCCGCGCGGGTCGAAGACCACGACCCGCAGCCGCTCCGCGAGCAGCGGCACGATCGGGGCGTACACGCGGCGCGACGCGCCGAGGCCCGGGATCATCAGCAGCGGCGGTCCGCCGCCCGTCACCGTCACGGCCAGCTCGATGCCGCCGGTGACCGGCGCGCGGAGTTCGCTCACCACCCCGTATTTACACTGTCGGAGTGCCCCGCTTCTTCCTCCCCGCCGGCGCCGTCGACGGCGGCATGGCCGTGATCGAGGGCGCCGACGCCGCCCATCTCGCGCGGTCGCTCCGCGCCCGGCCGGGGGAGCGGGTGACGGTGGTCGATGCCGAGGGCGTCGAGCACGGGGTCGTCCTCGAACACGTCCAGCCCGAACGTGCCCATGGGCGGATCGAGTGGAGCCGGCCCGCGACCGGCGAGCCCGCCGCCCGGGTCCACGTGCTCCAGGCGCTCCCCGCCGAGGGGATGGACGCCGCCGTCGAGGCGCTCGCCGAGGTGGGCGCGGCCGAGGTCTGGCCGGTGCTCACCCGGCGTACCGTCGCCCGCCCCGCCCCGGAGCGGGCCGCGAGGCGCGTCGAGCGCTGGAACGCGATCGCCCGCGAGGCGGCGGCACTCGCCGGCCGGGCCGGGCCGGTGCCGGTGCACCCGCCGGCGCCGCTCGGCGACGTCCTCGCCGCCCTGCCCGCCGGCACCCGGGTGCTCGTCTGCTCGGTGGGGGCCGCCCCGGCGCTCGCCTCGATCGGCGGCAACGGGCGCGACCTCGCCCTCGTCATCGGGCCCGAGGGAGGCCTCGCGCCCGAGGAGCTCGCGGCGATCCGCGCCGGCGGCGGTGAGGAGGTCCATCTCGGGCCGCGGGTGCTCCGCGCCCGCCTCGCCGGCGCCGTCGCCCTCGGGATTCTCCTCGCCCGGTTCGGCGACCTCGACGCCGCGCCCGCACCGCCGCCCCGGGACGCGGTGCGGACGTGAGCCGGCCCGTGCGCGCCGCGCTCACCGCCCTCGGGTGCAAGGTCAACTACGCCGAGATGTCGGACCTCGCCGGGAGGCTCGCCGCCGCGGGGATCGAGCTCGTCGGCGAGGACGAGCCGGCCGACGTGCGCGTGCTCAACTCCTGCACCGTGACCATGCAGGCCGACGCCACCACCCGGCAGCGGATCTCGCGCCTGCGACGCGCCGATCCCGGCGCGCACCTCGTGCTCACCGGCTGCAGCGTCGACGCCAACCCGGGCCGGGAGTGGACGCTCGTCGACAGCGTCTTCGCGAACCCCGACAAGGAGCGGATCGCCGACCACGTCATCGAGCTCGCGGCGACCCGCGAGCATGCTGCGGTCGCGACCGCCGCACCGGCACCGCGCCGCTCTCGCGCCTTTCTCAAGGTGCAGGACGGCTGCGACCACCGCTGCACGTACTGCATCGTCTGGCGGGCGAGGGGTGGGTACTCACGCAGCCTGACCCTCGACACCGTCCTGGAAGGCGCCGGCGCCGCCCTCGCGCAGGGATACCGTGAGGTCGTGCTCACCGGCGTGGACCTCGGGTCGTGGGGGCACGAACGCGGTGAGCGGCTCTCCACCCTCGTCGCCGCGCTCCTCGAGCGCATCGGTGGCGCGCGGCTGCGGCTCAGCAGCGTCAACGCCAACGACATCACCCCGGCGCTCGCCGAGCTCAACGGCCATCCGCGGCTCTGCGCGCACTGGCACATCCCGCTCCAGAGCGGGAGCGACCCCGTGCTCCGGGCGATGCACCGCGGCTACCGGCGTGCCCGGTACCTGCGCGTCGTCGAGCGGCTGCGCGCCGCCGACCCGGACACCGAGCTCACCACCGACATCATGGTCGCCTTCCCCGGAGAGACCGACGACGACCACGCCGCCACGCTCGACCTCGTCGACGAGGCGGGGTTCCTCCACTGCCACACCTTCCGCTGGTCGCCGCGCCCCGACACCCCGGCGGCGCTGCTCGACGACCGGGTCGACGACGAGACCGCGCGGCGCCGGAGTCGCGAGGTGCGCCGGGCCGCGGCGCGCACCGGCCTGGCCGCGCGACGGCGCACTGTCGGCCGTCCGCTCGAGGTGGTGTGGGAGCGGGTCGAGGACGGCGAGGCCCGCGGGCTGAGCGCCGGGTGGCACACGGTCGTCGCGGTGCCGGGTCCCGGGACCGCCGCCGGCGGGCTCGAGGAGGTCGTCGTCGACGCCGTCGAGGGCGAGGTGCTGCGCGCTACCCTCCGGGACCCATGACCGATGACTGCATCTTCTGCCGGATCGCCGCCGGGACCCTGCCGGCCACGATCGTGCATTCGGACGACGAGGTCGTGGCCTTCCGCGACGTCAACCCCCAGGCGCCGACCCATGTGCTCGTCATCCCCCGCGAGCACATCGTCAGCGCCGCCGAGCTGACCCCGGCGCAGGACCCGATCTGGGGCCGCCTCCTCCACGTCGCCCAGTCGATCGCCGACGACGAGGGCGAGACCGACAACGGCTACCGGCTGGTCACGAACGTGGGACGCAACGGCGGCCAGACCGTCCCCCACCTCCATCTCCACCTGCTCGCCGGCCGGCGGATGACCTGGCCGCCGGGCTGATCCCGACCCGCCGCTCCGTCAGGTGAGCATGCCCTTGCCGGTGACGTGCCCCTTGGTGAACGGCCTGGTCACGCAGTCACACAGCCCCGGCGACACCGTGACGTCGAAGGCCCGTGAGTCAGGATGCGGGGTGCAGCCGTACCACCGGGATCACCCGGGACGTCTTCTTCTGATACGAGTCGTAGCTGGGGTAGATCGCGGCCATCAACCGCCAGAGACGGTCGCGATCCTCGCCCTGCACCTCCTCGGCGGTGACACGGTGTCGCTCCGCTCCGACCTCGATCTCCGCGGTGGGGTTGTCGCGGAGGTTGAGCCACCACACCGGCGACTTGGGCAGCCCGCCCTTGGAGGCGACGATCACGTAGTCGTCGCCGTCGCGCCCGTACATCAGCGGCGCGGTGCGCGGCTGTCCCGACTTGCGACCGGTGACGGTGAGGAGCAGGCAGGGGGCTCCGCGGAACTTGCCGCCGATCCTCCCG
>DATKEY010000421.1:0-2713 GCA_035544475.1 Candidatus Dormiibacterota bacterium
TGGTTGACGAACGTGCCGACGATGTCCTTCGCCGCCGCGCCGCAGGCGGTCGCGGCATCCGACCGCAGCGGAATGGCGGTCGCGGTCGCCATGGCGAGAAGAATCGCGCTCGACAACGCCGCGGCGCCGCGTGGAGTCACCCACGTATGCCCTTGAAAGACCATCGCCCTCATCCCCTCTCCCTGACCGGTTTGGCGCGTCCAGCGCGATTCTAGACGTCACACGCAGGTCGTGTTCAGCGGGAGTTGCGAGAAGGATGCCCGTGGATCGCCTGATCCTCCTGCTGGGCGGATACGACAAAGAAACGACCCCAGTCCGGGACGGCAGGCGGAGCTTGCGGAGCAGGCCGGCGAAGGCTGATCCGGGCGCGGCCTCGCGGCAACAAACCCTGGTGACGAAATGTGGAGTCACCGCCCCGGTCAGGAGACGGTGACGGTGCCGTCCATCCCCGGGTGGAAGGTGCAGTGGTACGCGTACTGCCCCGCTCGGGTGAACTTCAGCTCGTACTTGTCCCCCTTGCCCATCGTCTGCGAGGTGAGCTCGGGATTGGCGTCGAAGGTGACGTTGTGGGGCGCAGCGCCGGTATTCGTCCACAGCACCACCCCGCCGACGGACACGCTCACCGAGGTGGGATCGAACTTGAGAGCGTCCGTCTCCTGGACGGTCTTGCCGGCGGTGACCCCGGTCACCCGCGACCCCGCCGCGGAGGCCGAGCTCGTCGGCGTGCTCACCGCCTTCGTCGGCGCCGGGGTCGCGCTCGGGCCAGCGCGGGGCGATGCCGGCGCGAGGGGGGTGGGGACCGCCTCGCCGGTCGAGGTCGCGGCGGACGCCGAGAGCACGGGGAGGGACAGCGGGTGGCCGGTGGCGGCGACGTAGACGGCCCCGAGCCGGCGCGCGAGGGCGCTCTGGTTCAGCCCGCCCGCGTCGAGGGCGATCCCGACGACGGAGGCGCCGTCCTGGAAGACCAGCAGCCCGTCGTTGTCGGTGCCGCTGACCAGGGCCGGCCCGAGCGGGTGGAGCCCGGTGGTGATGTCGGCGAGGCCGGTCAGGGTGCTCTTCGGATACACGGACACCACGAGCGTGGGGCCCTGCGCCGAGCGGTAGGTGCACTGCCCGACGTTCGGGTGGGAGGCCACCGCGGTGACGACGTACACGCCCGGCGGCGAGGCGAACGGGGCGCCGATCACCGACGCGGCGGGCGACGCCGATGGCCGCTCGGCGGCCGTGGGCGGCGACAGCGCGGTGGCCACCGCCGAGCCCGAGACCACCGAGCAGGCGTCGGGGGTCACCGCCGGCGGTGCTGCCACGTCGTCGGGGCTGATCTCCGCGCTGGCGGAGCCACAGGCGGCCATCAGCGGCAGCAGGAGCACGGCGATCAGGCGCCGTCGACGGATCCACATCCCGATCGGGATGATAGTCGACCGTCCCCCGCCGCTGGCCCCGCCGGGATGACGCACCCTGTTTCAGGCGACGGCAAGGCTTCGGACGGTGGCGTCTCGCCGACCCTCCCCCGGTACGCCCCGACACACACCAGTCAGGCCCTTTCAAGGTGGCAACCGGGGTTCGACTCCCCGCGTGGGTACGCGCGTTGCGAGAACGAGGTAGCGGTCGTCGGCATCGTCGACCGAGTCACAGCGCCAGCCGGTGCGTGCGAGCGCCTCACGGATCCGAGCCACGGAGCGGATGTCCTCGGGGTCGGGCTCGTGGCCGTGCCGACGGGCCAGGGTGGTGCGTCCGATGGGGTGGAAGAGTGCCAAGCGCCCGCCGCGCCGGCATACTCGCGCGAGTTCCGCCAGGCCGGCCACCGGATCTCCCAGATGCGGCAGCAGACCTGCGGCGAAGACGGCGTCAAGCGAACCGGCGGCCAGCGGCAGCTTCATCGCGTCGGCCAGCACCAATGCGGCCACTGCGCCGCGGCCACGTCGCCCGGCCTCGGCGAGCATCTCAGCGGTGAGGTCGACGCCGACGACCGTTCCTGCCGGTCCGACCGCAGCGCGCAGCGCGGGAAGGGCTCGGCCGGTGCCGCATGCGGCATCCAACACTTTGCCGCCCTCAGGTGGCTCGAGCTCGTCGACCGCCCGCTCGTAGCTCGGACCGTCGTCGGGGAAACGGTCCTCCCAGCCAGCCGCCCGCGGAGCGAAGAAGGCGCGCGTGGAAGCGATGTCCGCCCTCCGCGGATCGTCACCGATGCAGCCCATGGGCCGTTCTACCTCCCCGGCACCGACCGTCGGTGATCGGCTGCCGTGCGCGAGTCCGACGGCTTTCCGCCGGGCCCTCACCCACAATTCGACTGATGGTCAACTGCTCCCTCGCCCGGCCGTCTGCAGGAGTTCGGCGGTGGCGTCCCAGAGCCGGCGCTCCCGTTCGGGGTCATTGGCGAAGGCCGCATGGCCGCTCCTGCGGTCAGGAGATACCCCGCGGCTCGGAGACCAGGTCGGTGGCCGGCATCCAATCGAGGCGCGCACCGGCCTCGAGCTCGCGCACTGCGGCGACGGGGTCGGGATCGCAGAACGCGCTGCGGTCGCCGTCCTTCTTCGCGGTGACGTCGTCGAGCCAGTACGAGGCCTCGAGGGCGATGCCGTTGGGGTCGGTGAAGTAGATGGAATGCACGGACCCGTGATCGATCTCCTCGGTGACGCCGACGCCGGCCTCGTCGAGGCGCGCCCACAGCGCGAGCAGCGACTCGTGGTCGGGCAGGTTGAAGGAGAGGTGA
>DATKEY010000422.1:0-11907 GCA_035544475.1 Candidatus Dormiibacterota bacterium
GGATGATGCCGCGCTACTGGATGCGCTTCCTCGGCGGAGCGGCGAAGGTGCGGGGCCTCGTCGGCCTCGCCCCGTCGAACCACGGCACCACCCTCGGCGCGGCGCCGGTCGCCGGCCGGGGCGGCTGCGCCTCATGCGAGGAGCAGGTCGCGGGGTCGGCGTTCCTCACCCGGCTCAACGCCGGCGGCGACACGCTCGCGGGGATCAACTACACGGTGGTCGAGACCGTGCACGACGAGGTCGTGACCCCGTACACCTCCGCCTTCCTGACCGGCCCCCGGGTCACCGACGTCACCCTCCAGGACGACTGCCCGCTCGACCCCGTGGAGCACGTGGGGGTCGTCTACGACCCGGTGGTGCTCCAGTGGGTGGTCGAGGCGCTCGACCACGCCGGGCTCGCCGACCCGGGGTTCAGACCGGTCTGCTGACCCGGTGCTCGACCCCGCGGCGCAACGTCCGGCGCCAGTGGCCGTCGAGAGCGCGCTGCACCTGGATGTCGCTCCACCAGAAGGGGACGAAGGCGAGCTGTTCGCGCTCGACCCGCAGCCCCCGGACGAGGAGCCGGCGCCGCACGGGAAGACCGAAGTCCCGCCGCCATCCGACCTTGTAGAGGAGGTAGAGCGCCACCCAGCCGAGCAGTCCGGCGAGGGCGAACTGGGGGTGAAGCTGGAGGCTGTGGAACATGGCGCCGACGACGATACCCCGCCTTGGGGAGAACGGAGCCGGGTGTTGCACGGTCGTGGCCCGGCCGCTTGGGCTGTGATCACCGGATGGCGATCGATGGCGAAATCCCCACCGGACCGCCGGTGACTCGTCATCGGGCGGGGTGACGTGCTTTGATCGGCGGCCACGCATGATCCTCGAGACCGAGCTCACCGTCACCGGTCCGCCGCAGGCGGTCTTCGACGCTCTCGTCGACGCGCAGCGCGCCGCCGACGCCGTCCCCGGCGCACGGCTCATCCCGCCGCCGGCCGAGCCGCTCGGCGGGATCGGGGAGATGGTCGGTGTCGGCGCCGAGCTGCGCCTCCAGGCCGGCGGCTCGCAGATCACCTATCGCGGGCGGGTGGTCCCCGGGGAGGCCGACCGGGCCGCCGGGGTCCTCGGCTGCAGCCTCGACGCGCGGGAGGCGCGCGGAGACGGGGTGCTCAGGGGCCGCGTCGACCTGCGGCTGCGCCCCTCAGAGGGCGGGACGCGGCTTCGGGTCGACGCCGACCTCGAGGTCACCGGCCGGGCCGCGGGGATCGGCGAGGAGCGGGTGCGCGACGCCGCGCTCCGCCTGCTCCAGCGTGTCGCCGCCCGCCTCGGCGAGACCGCGGGCACCGCCGAGCCCGACGCGGCCTCTCTGCCGGTGGTGACCCTCGGCGCGGTCGAGCCCGAGCCGCGCGTCCGCGGCGAGGTGCGGGTGGTGACCTCGGAGCCGCTCCCGCTCTCCGCGCTCCCGGTCAGCGGTGGCCGTCTCGACGACCTCTGGGTGGAGCTCCGCCGCCGCCCGTGGGTTCCGGCCCTCGTGGCCCTGGTCGTGCTCGTCCTGCTGCTGCGGCTGCGCCGGCGGGGAGGCGAGTAGCCGGCCTCAGGGCGTCGGCGACGCCCGGGGCGAGGCCGGAGGCGACGACGAGGGTGACGGCGAGGGGCTCGCCGACCCCTCCTGCTGCTTGAGCTGCTGCCACTGCTGCGCCTGCTGCTGCTGGAGCGTGAGCTGGTCGCGCTTCTGCTGCTGCTGGAGAGCGAGCGTCTGCTGGTCGTGCTGCGCCTGGAGCTGCGCCGACTTCTGCTTCTCCTGCTGCATCAGCTGCTGCCACTGCTGAGCCTGCTGCTGCTGGACGGCCTTGCGCTGCGGCGGCGGGGTCTGCTGGAGCTGCTGCTGCTGCTGGGCCTTGAGCTTCTGCTGCTCCGCCGCCTGCTGCTGCTGGAGGTTGAGGTTCTCGCGCTGCTGCTGCTGCTGGAGCGACATCGTCTGCGCCGCCTGCTGGTTCTGCTGCTGCTGGGTCTGCTGCGCCTGCTGGTTCTTCATCTGCTGCTCGGCGGGGGTCAGCGGCGGGGGCGTCGGCTTGGGCGTCGGCGCGGGGGTCGGAGGTGGCGTCGGCGGGGCGGTGGCGACCGGGCCGGCGACCACCCCGGCCGGGGGCGGAGGCGGCAGCGGCGGCGGGGCCGAGGTGGCGAAGGCCGGCGGCGCCGGCGGGCCGGTGCTCGGCGGAGCCGTGGCCGGGGCCCGGTCCGGTGCCGGCGCGGACTGCACCACCGGCGGGGCGGTCGCCAGCGGCGGAGCGGGCGGGTCGGGCAGTGGCGCCACCGATTGGAACGGCGAGGCCGGGCCGCTCAGCGCCGTCGGCGGCGACGCCGAGTACGGCTCGGTGGGGAGCAGCGCCGGGGCCGCCGCGGCGCGGAGCAGCAGCAGCGCGAGCACCCCGGCGGCGATCCCCGCTGGGACGCCGGCGACGATGCGCCGCCGGCTCAGGGCCGGCCGGACCCTGCCGGCGAGGGCGGCGAGAAACTGGCGGATCCGCATGCGCGTCTCCCTGTGGCCGGTCTCCGTCCCCGGCCCCGACCGTCTGCAAACGGTCCACTCATGGCCGGCTCCGCCACGCCGGCTCCCTTCCACCGCCGAGTGTATCGCCGATCTCGCAGAAGGCAACCCCTGTCGAGGGAGCGGTCAGGAAGGCCTCCGGGCCCCGGCCACCGCCGTCTCGCGGTCGCTCATCGCGGTGTTCAACCGTCGGAGCAGCTGGGCGAGCTGATCGCGATCGGCGTCGCTCCAGCCGTCGAGCACCTGGCGCAGCGGCGCCCGGCGGGCGGCTCGGATCTCATCGACACGCGCGAGTCCGTCCGGGGTCATGTGGAGCTGGGCGCAGCGGCGGTCGTTGGGATCGGGGCGGGTCTCGACGAGGCCGGCGGCCTCGAGGCGGGCGATGTGCCGGCTCACCGTCGACTTGTCGAGGCGGAAGTAGCGGGCGAGCTCGCCGGTCCGCATCGGCCCCTCGTCGCGCAGGGCGACGAGGAGGGGGAAGACGGTGTGGTCGATGTCGGGGCCGTGATCGGCCGTCCAGAGCCCGCGCAGCACCCGGCGCACCATGAGGGTGAGCTCGCGCTCGAGCGCGGTCATGTTCTCCTCGGTCACCGCGCCGCCACCTCGTGCACCTCCTCCTGGGTGGTTCCCAGCACTCCGGAGGCCACCTTCTCCATGAGCCCCAGCATGGTCTTCAGCTCGGTCTCGTCGAGCGCCGCCATCATCCGTCCCTGGGCGCTCCGCGCCGCGTCATGGTAGCGGCCCACGAGGTCGAGCGCGCGATCACTCATGACCAGGTCGAGGTGTCCCTCGTGGACGGCGACGTGGTCGACGAGGCCGCGCTCCTGGAGAGCGTGGGCGAGGCGTCCTGCGGACTCCTCGTCCATCCCCGGTGCGGCCGCGAGGTCGTCGAAGGCGAGGGTGCGGCCGATGTGCCCTGACTGCTCGAGCGAGCGCAGAGCCGACACCTCGACGTAGCTGAGCCCGGTGACCGCGTCGGCGAGCTCACGGCGGAGGTCGACGGGGATGAGCGTCTGGACGCTCCCCTGCACCACCGGCTGCAGCGCCAGGTAACGCTCGACGAGGCACGGCCGCGGTGACGGCATCCCCAGGCCGACACCGACGTGGCGGGCGGCCATCGCCGGGTCCTCGCGCCCCCGCAGCGGCACCTCGGGGAGAGCGAGCGAGAGCAGGAAGGCACCGATCGCGATCGGCAGGCCGACGAGGAAGACGGTGGCGACGGCGTCGGCGAAGGCGGTGACGTAGCCGGTGCGCATCGCCTCGGGGAGCGCGCGGACCGCGGCCGGGCTGCCGCTCAGGGTGCCGCCGAGCTTCGACAGCGCCTGCGCGGGCAGATCGTGGGCGAGGTTGCTGGTCAGGCGGTTGGTGAAGACCGCACCGAAGATCGCGGTGCCGACCGAACCGCCGACCGAACGGAAGAAGGTCGCCGCCGAGGTGGCGACGCCGAGGTCGCCGCGCTCGACGCTGCTCTGCACGGCGAGGACGAGCACCTGCATCACCATGCCGAGCCCCAGGCCGAGCACGACCATGTCGAGCGAGACGGTGCCCTGGGTGGTGGCGGCGTCGATCCGCGACAGCATGAGCAGGCCGGCGCACATCAGGGCGGTCCCGGCGATGGGGAACAGCCGGTAGCGGCCGCTGCGGGAGATCACCTGCCCCGAGACGATGGAGCTGGTGAGCAGCCCGGCCATCAGCGGCAGCAGCAGCAGGCCCGAGTTCGTCGCCGAGGCGCCGGTCACGAGCTGGAGGAAGAGCGGGAGGTAGGTGATCGTCCCGAAGAGGGCGAGACCGAGGATGAAGCCGACCGCGCTGGCGACGGTGAAGATCCGCTTGCGGAAGAGGTGGAGCGGCAGGATCGGCTCGGTGGCGCGGCTCTCGGCGAGGACGAACAGGCCGAGGGACACGAGGGTGACGATCCCCAGCCCGACGATCTCCGGCGATCCCCAGGCGTACTGGGTGCCGGCCCAGGTGGTGAGCAGGACGAGGCTGGTCACGCCGGCGGTGAGGAAGGCGGCCCCCCAGTAGTCGATGCTGTGCTCGACCCGACCGGCGGGGAGGCGGAGCACGACCGTCGTGACCGCCAGGGCGAGGATGCCGAGCGGCACGTTGACGTAGAAGACCCAGCGCCAGGTGAGGTGGTCGGTGAAGAAGCCGCCGATCAGCGGCCCGGCCACCGACGAGGCGCCGAAGACGGCGCCGAAGTACCCCTGGTAGCGGCCCCGCTCGCGCGGGCTCACGACGTCCGCGATGATCGCCTGCGCCCCGACCAGCAGCCCGCCGCCGCCGAGCCCCTGGATCCCGCGGAAGGCGATGAGCATCGTCATGTTCTGGGCGATGCCGCAGAGGACCGAGCCGATGAGGAAGAGGACGATCGCGACCTGGAAGACGCCCTTGCGCCCGTAGAGGTCGCCGAGCTTGCCGTACAGGGGGGTGCTCACCGTGCTCGCGAGCAGGTAGGCGGTGACCACCCAGGAGAGGTGCTCGAGGCCGCCGAGCTCGCCGACGATGGTGGGGAGCGCCGTCGACACGATGGTCTGGTCGAGCGACGCCATCAGCATCGCGAGCATCAGCCCGACGAAGATCAGGGTGATCTCACGACGTTCGAGACGCGGGGCGCCGACCGCCGCCTGCGCGGGCAGCCCAGGTGCACGGGCGGCGGCGCTCTCCATCGCGGGTGGATGGTAGCCGTCGCAGGCCCGGGGATCGCGTGACGCGTTCCCGGAACTAGACTCCGAGCAGATGCCGAGTGAAGTCGGTCCAGCACAGGCCGCCACACGCGCCGAGCTCGCCACCCGCGCGCGCCTGGTCGTGCTCCGGCTCGCGCGGCGGCTGCGGAGGACGGCCGACGGCGGGCTGACCGCCACCCAGCTCTCGGCGCTCGCGACCATCGAGACGCGCGGCCCGCTCCGCCTCGGCGACCTCGCCGCCGCCGAGGGGATCGCCCCGCCGACGGTCTCCCGGCTCGTCGACCACCTCGAGGGGGCCGGGCTCGTGCGCCGGCAGACCGACGCCCGCGACGGCCGCTCGTTCCTCGTCGCGCTCACCCCGGCCGGGGTGGGTCTGCTCGCCGAGCTGCGGACCAAGGGCACGCGGCTGCTCGAGTGCGCGATGGCGAACCTCGGCGACGACGACCAGGCGTCGCTGGTCGCCGCGGTCCCCGTCCTCGAGCGCCTCCTCGACGCCCTCGGCGACGCCCCTCCCGGCGACGAGTAGGCGGGGCCGGTCAGACCCCGAGCGCGGCGAGGAGGCGGTCGTTCTGCTCGGGAGTGCCGACCGTGATCCGCAGCCGGTCGGCGTGCTCGCCGGTGAAGTGGCGGACCAGGATGCGCTGCTCGCGCAGCCGCGCCAGGACGGCCGGGGCCTCCCCCCCCGCGGGTCGGGCGAAGACGAAGTTGGCCTCGGACGGGGTGAGCGTCCATCCCGCCGCGACGAGCCGCGCGGTGAGCCGCGCCCGCTCCGCGCGCACGCCGGCGACGAGCCGGCGGTGGTGCTCCTGGTCGGCGAGGGCGGCCGCGGCGCCGGCGAGGGCGCAGCGGTCGACGGGGTAGGAATCCTTCACCGCGAGCAGGTCGGCGATGAGCTCGGGGTGCCCGACCGCGTAGCCGACGCGCAACCCGGCGAGCGCGTAGCCTTTGCTGAAGGTGCGCAGCACCAGCCAGCGGGGATGCCGCTCGAGCAGAGGGAGGCACGAGGCCGGGGCGAAGTCGCAGTACGCCTCGTCGATGGCGACGACCCCGGGGGCCGGGTCGAGCAGCTCCTCGAGCATGTCCGGCGTGGTCCACACCCCGGTGGGGGCGTTGGGGTTGACGACGAAGCGGAGGCGCCCGTCCGCGGTCCCGACCGCCGCGGGGAGGCCCAGGTCGGCGCCGAGCGGGATCTCCAGGGTCTCGACCCCGAAGAGCCTGGCCAGGACGGGGAAGAGCGAATAGGTCGGCACCGGCCACACCGCGCGGTCGCCGGGCTCGCAGTAGGCGCGGAAGAGGCAGTCGATCACCTGGTCGGCGCCGTTGGCGACGAAGACGGACTCGGTGCCCACGCCGTGGTGGCGGGCGAGCGCCGAGCGCAGCGGCTCGCCGTACGGGTCGGGATAGAGGTGGAGGAGGGCGCTCGCCGCGGCGATCGCGGGGGCGACCGCGCTCGACGGGGCGAGCGGGGCCTCGTTGGTGTTGAGCTTGAGCCAGCCGTCCCGGTCGGGGGGCTGCTCACCGGGCGTGTAGCCGAATCCCTCGCCGAGCGACGCCCGGCGGAGCGTCGACACCTACTCGGGCGGCGGGACGGGCGCGCCGCCACCCCCCCCGCCACCGCCGCCGCCCCGGCCACCGCCACGGCGCCGTCTGCGGCGGCCCGACGAGCCCTGCTGCTGCTGCTGCTCGATCGCGACCGGCTCGTCGAGCTCGAGCTCGGCGGCGGGGACCGCGAGCACCGCCCCGGTCGCCTCGAGCTGGACGCTCACGAGCTCGCGGGGGACGTTGATGTCCCGGACCACCGCGCTGCCCTCGGCGACCTCGACGATCTGCCCGGGGCGCGGCAGGCGTGACTTGAGCTCGACGTACTGGTCGTTCTCGTAGACGAGGCAGCACTTGAGCTTGCCGCACATGCCGTTGAGCTTGGCGGGGTTGAGCGGCAGCCCCTGCTCCTTCGCGTGCTTGATCGAGACCGGCTGGAACTCCTTGAGCCACGACGAGCAGCAGAGCCGCCGGCCGCAGGGACCGTAGCCGTCCTGGAGCTTCGACTCGTCGCGCGGGAAGATCTGGCGGAGCTCGACCCGGCACTGGAAGATCGCCGCCAGGTCGCGGGCGAGCTCGCGGAAGTCGACGCGGCCGTCGGCGCTGAAGTCGAAGAGGATGCGGTGGCCGTCGAAGGACGACGTCGCGGCGATCACCTTCATGTCCAGCCCGAAGGCGTGGACCCGCTCCTTGGCGACGCGCACCTGCTCCGGCGCCTTCTCCTCGAGCGCGCGGCGCCGCGCGAGGTCCTCGGCGGTGGCGCGGCGGATGACCGGCTTCAGCTCCGCCGGGAGCAGCGCCTCGGCGATCTCGGTCGGGGCGAGCACCACCTCGCCGATCTCCGGTCCGCGGGCGGTGTCGGCGAGCACGTGGTCGCCGAGCGCGAAGTCCTCCCCTGCGGCGTCGTAGTAGGCGAGCGGTCCGTTGCGTTTGAACTTGACTCCGAGTGTGAGGGGCATGTCGGCTCCGGGATCAGCGCCGCCGCGGGGCGCGCGGTCGCGGAGCGGTGCTCGCGGGGCCCGGCGGCCCCTCGAACGCCTCTCCGACGCTCGCGCCGGCCGTCCGCGGGGGCGCCGGGGTGACGGTGAGGATGTCGAGGAAGAGGACCTCGTAGGCGAGGCGGGGCACAGCGTACTGCCAGACCTGGTCCGCGGTGTCCACACAGCGGCCGAGGATGTCCGCGATCCGCCCCGGGGGCAGGGCCCGGGCCCAGGTCCGGGCCGCCTCCTGGAAGGGCTCCCAGACCGCGAGCTCGCCGGCGCCGGCGGCGATGCAGGCGACGTCGCGGATGAAGCCCGTCCACGCCGTGACCTGGGCGAGGGCTCGCTCGCGCCCCTCGGCGTTGTTCGGCGGGGCGAGCGCCGCGGCCGCCTGGAGCGCGCCGCCGCGACCCGTCCCGGCGGCGCCGAGGAGCGCCTCGACCGCCTCGGTCTCGAGACGCATCGCGCCTGGGACGGTGGCGAGCTCCAGAGCCCGTCCGGGGCGGCCGCCGGCGAGCGCCGCGGCGGCCCCGGCGAGGGACGGCGGCACGCCGTGCACGCCCTCCAGCCAGGAGCGGATCTCCGTGGAGAGCACGGGCGCGCAGCCGAGCACCTGGCAGCGCGAGAGGACGGTCGCCGGCAGCCGCTCGGGATGGGCGGCACCGAGGATGAGGTGGGTGCGCGGCGGCGGCTCCTCGAGGGTCTTGAGGACGCAGTTGGCCGCATCCTCGGTGAGGCGGTCGGCCCGGGCGATGACCGCCACCCGTGGTCCGCCCGCATAGCTGCGCAGGCTGAGGAAGTCCTGCAGGCTCGGACCGGTCTCCGGGGTGCCGCCGCCGGCGCGCATCCGCGCGATCTTGATGCGCTCGTCGTCGGAGTCCTCGAGCCAGTGGTCGGGATGGGCGCGCAGGCCCCCCGGCCAGCTCGCTGCGTCGAGAACGGCCGCCGCGACGGCCTCGGCGAGGGTGGTCTTCCCGACCCCGTCGGGGCCGGCGAGAAGCGTTGCGTGGGCGAGGGTCCCGTCGTGCACCGCGCGCTCGAGGCGGGTCGCGACGGGGACGTGGCCCAGCACCTGGGCCGGGAACATGCGCTCCATTGTCCCTCAAGCGGGCGGGAGTGCCGCCGCACCGCCAGAAAGGGGGGGGTGGCGCCGTTACCACTAGTCGATGAGAGGGACGGGTGGAAAGCGTCGACGTGCATTCGGGGCGGTCGCCGGAATGGCGTGGGCGGTGCTCGCGACCCAGGCGCTCACCGCCTCGGCGGCGACGAGCAGCCCCAACGACCCCTGGTTCGCGAGCGGGCACCAGTGGGGCCTCACCCAGGCCGGGTTCCCCTCCGCCTGGTGCGCTTCGACCGGGGCCGGGGCGCTGATCGCGGTCATCGACGGGGGCGTCGACTTCTCCCATCCAGACCTCGCCGGCAAGCAGGTCGGCTCGATGGTGGTGCAGAGCGGCCAGGTCGTGCCCGGCGAGGCGAGCACCGACCACGGCCACGCCACCCACGTCGCCGGCATCGCCGCGGCCGACAGCAACAACGGCATCGGCATGGCCGGCGCGGCCCCCTCGGCACGGCTCTACTCGGTACAGATGCTCTTCGCCGGCGGCCAGGGCACGTCGACCGACCTCGCCACCGCCATCCGCTTCGTCACCGAGGCGGTCGCGCCGACGTGGCCCGGCCCGGTGATCCTGAACATCAGCGTCGGCGCCACCACCGGGAGCACGCCGCCCGAGGTCGCGTCGGCGATCTCCGAGGCGTACTCGCGCGGGCTCGGTGTCGCCCTCGCCGCCGGCGACTCGCCGGGCGCCAGCGGATACGCGTCCATGGGTGGACAGGCGATGGTGGTCGGGGCGCTCGGCCCGGGCGGCGGCGTCGCCTCGTACAGCCCCACCGGCGGGGTGAACGTCTTCGCCGCCGGCGGCGAGAACCAGGGGAGCACGAACGTCGGCACCGGGATCATCTCCACGTACACCGGCGGGCAGTACGCGTGGCTCACCGGCACCTCGATGGCGACCCCCCACGTCGCCGCGGCGCTCGCGCTGCTGATGAGCGCCGGTCTCACCAACGGCCAGGCCTACCAGCGCATCGAGGCCACCGAGAACCCGGGCGGTGGCCTGCGCATCGACCGCGCGCTCGGCAGCACCGGCGGCTGCGGCGGCGTCGCCGCGGCGCCCCCGCCGCCCGCTCCCGCGCCCGCGCGGCCCGCGCCCGTCCGGGCGGCCCCGGTGCGGGTCGTGCCCCCGGTGACCGCCGCCGCCCCGGCCCCGGCGAGCGTGCAGACGGCGCCGCCGGCGAGCGCCCCGACCGCGGTGCCCGCGGCGGCCCCGGCGGCGCCGACCCCGGTGAGCGCCCCCTACGACGAGTCGACCCATCCGGCCCCTGCGCCCGGCGCACTCGCCGCTGGAGCCGTCACCCCGCCCACGGGCTTCCAGACCCTCCTCGCCACCACCTCGGCGGGGGCGCGGACCGAGCCGGGCCGGCTCAGCCTCGCCGCCGCGGCGGGCTTCGCCATCGCCTACGGGGCCAGCCTCGCCCTCCACCGCCGCCTGAGCCGGAGGCGGCGCGGCGCGGCGCGCGGAGCTACGCGGGTGCGTTCTTCGTGACGTCCCAGCCCCCGTTCACGGGCGCTCCGGTGCTGCCGTTGGGGTTCTGCGGGGTGTACGAGAACTGGATCCGCCCATAGCTCAGGCGGACCTCGTCGTGGGGTGCGGCGTCGGCGGTCGCCCCGCCGGTGCTGAACGAGCTGATGAACACCGTGCCCATGGTGATCTTCAGGTAGTCGATCCCGGAGGCGCCCGCACCCCCCGCCTTGCGGATGCTGACGACGGCCTCGTTGTACCTGGTGCCCTGCGCGCATGCCTGGAAGAGAGCCGGCGTCACCTTGCTCGTCGACGGGGTGGTGAAGCTGAAATCGTTGAAGGTCGCCTTCCCCGCCCCGGCGCCGCCGGTCGCCGAGCCCTGGTTGACCGGATGGGAGGCGGCGATGTTGTACCCGCTGAGCACGATTTCGTTGGGGTGGGCCTTGTCCGTGGTCTCGCCGAGAACCGGCTGCCCGGTGGCGCTGGTCAGCTTGAGGAAGGCGTCAAATGCCACGCTGATGGTCCTCCACGGCGATGAGCGTCAGGGTGTAGCGGGCGCTTCCGTTCCCGCCGCCGGCGTCGTTCTGCTGCTCGGCGACACAGCTGCCGGTCGCCCCGGCGTAGCGTCCGGTGCCCCCGATCACCGCGAAGGCGCCCTTGCCCCAGGCCACGGCCGGGGCCGTGCCCATCATCACGATGGTGCCGTCGCGGAGTGAGAGGGTGTGCATCTCCACCGCACCCACGGGGGAGTCGTGCGAGGAGAGCGGCGCGGCGGTGCAGTGAGAGACGCCGGTAAGGGTGCCCGCCGGGGCGCCGGAGACGTCGATGAGATCGGCGTGGAGGGTGAGCCGCTCGCCGCGCTCGACGGGGCCGCCGGGGAGGCCGCCGACGCCGAGGGCGCGCAGGCCACGCGCCTGGAGGACGAGGGTGGTGACCGGGGTCGAGCCGGGGGCCGGGAGAACGGGGGCCGCCGCGGCGCCCGCCGTCCGGGTCACCACCTCCAGCCCGACAGCGCCGGCGAGGAGGGCGATCCCGCTCTGCAGCGCACCTCGACGGGTCCAGACGTTCATCTCGGTCTCCCCAGTTGCGCGACGACGGCGAGCCGTGACGGTAGTCACGGCTTACACGACTGTCAAGATCCGCAAGCGTGACCTGGTGTGAGCGCCCCGCGCGTCGGCGCTACGGCGCCGACCATGCATGTCCGTCTTCGCCCTTGCGAACTCCCGCCAGCGCCCTCGACATCCGCCTCATGGCGTGCTCAGGGGGCCTGGATGATCCCTCCGTCGACGGGGATCGCCGCCCCGGTGACGTACGAGGCGGCCGGCGAGGAGACGAACACCGCGACCCGGGCGAACTCCTCGGGGTCGCCGTAGCGCTCGAGCGGGATGACCTGGCGCGCGTGCTCCGCCATCACCTCGTCGACGGTCTGGCCCTCGCGCAGCCGCGACTGCGCCAGGGCGACGGCGCGGCCGGTCCGGATCATCCCCGGGATCAGGGTGTTCACCCGCACCGGGGCGAGCTCGGTCGCGAGCGATTTGGCGAGGCCGAGGACGGACATCCGCACCGCGTTGCTCAGCAGCAGGTTGCCGATCGGCTGGCGG
>DATKEY010000423.1:0-7142 GCA_035544475.1 Candidatus Dormiibacterota bacterium
ACAGGTGGCACCGCGTCCCGCCGAAGCAGCTTCACCTCGTCTCGGAGGCCTCCGAGCTGCGCTCCGTCGGTGACCCGCGGAGCTCGACCGCATCGGCGTCGTGCTCCTCGTCCACGCCGAAGTCGCCGTCCGGGTAGGCGAGCGCCCGGGCACGGAAGGCGAGCAGGTCCTCCTTGCGGAAGCGACGGTGCTGGCCCGGGGTCACGAGGGCGGGTCGCAGGAGCCCCCGTTGGATGGCTCGAACCACCGTGGGCTTGGACACGCCGAGAAGCTCGGCCGCCTGCCCGGTGGTCAGGTACTCACTCATTCCCCACCTCTGTCTCGTTCCCCTCCCGGCCTCCGGGGATCCGGAGGCTCTCCGGCGCCCAAGGGCCCCGGCAGCGCGGACTCTTCAGCGCTACAAAGACAACGGACGCACGCGAGAACCCTTGCACGTGGGAGCTTGCGAGAACTCCGAGGCGCTCCGAACGCGCCTCTGGCGCACCCGTGGGGCGCCGTGGTAGCCTGCTGTTCGAACCTTTGTTCGCGGTGGCCCCTCTCCCGTGGCGTTCGTCACCGAGGCCCCATGCCCTTCCGCCTGCTTCACGTCTCCGACCTCCATCTGGACCGCGCCTTCGCCGGCGTGGGCTGCTACGGAGAGGTGGCGCGCCGGCGGCGCGAGGGGCTCCGCGACGCGCTGCGGAGCGCCGGGGAGGCCGCGCGGCAGCACCGCTGCCAGGCCGTCACCATCGGCGGCGATCTGTACGAGCACGAGCACGCCGGGCTCGACACCGGCCGCTTCCTCGCCGACACCTTCGCCGCCTGGCAGCCGATGCGCGTCTACCTCGCGCCGGGCAACCACGACGCCCTGCTCCCCGGAAGCCTCTACGAGCGGATCCGCTGGCCGGCGAACGTGCACCTCTTCACCGGCACGACGCTGGAGCCCGTCCCCCTCGCCGACGGCCTCAGCCTCTGGGGGCTCGCCCACCGCGACCCGGCCTGGAGCGGCGACCCGCTCGAGGGCCCGGAGGTCGGCACGGGGGTCCACCTCGCGCTCTTCCACGGCGCCGAGCTCGGCGGGCGTCCGCCCGGCAAGTCGATCCACGGCCCCTTCCAGGCCGAGCGCATCGCCCGGCGCGGGTTCGCCGCGGCGCTCTGCGGCCACTACCACCGCCGTCGCATCGACCCGGTCGCCCGCCTCCTCTACCCCGGAAGCCCCGAGCCGCTCACCTTCGACGAGGAGGGGGCGCGAGGCCCGGTGATCGTCGAGATCTCCGAGCGCGGGCTGGTCGACTACCAGCCGCTGACCCTCAATCGCTGGACCGCGATCCAGCACGACTGCGACCTCGAGGGCTCGGCGTCGTCGGGGGAGGCGGTGGAGCGCGCCCGCGCCGCCGCCCGCGAGGCACTCGCGGGGAGGGCGCCGGAGCGCACGATGCTCCGCCTCACGCTCCGCGGCGAGGTCGACCCGGACATGTCCCTCGACCTCCCGCTCGTCGAGGCCGCGGTCGCCGACGCGACCGGGGCGGCGACGGTGCGGCTGCGCGATCTGACCAGCCCGGCGGTCGACGTCATCGCCGCGGCCGCCGATCGCACCGCCCGCGGGGCGTTCACCCGGGCGGTGCTCGACGCCCTCGACAAGGAGGAGGACCCCAACGAGCGCGCCCTGCTCGGCGAATCCCTCCGCTATGGCCTGCAGGCCCTCGCCGGAGCCGAGGTCGGCCTGCGATGAGGCTGGAGCGCCTCGAGGTGGGGGGGTTCGGCCGTCTGCGCGACCTGAAGCTCGACCTCGCCCCCCGGCTCACCGTGCTCTGGGGCGCCAACGAGGCGGGCAAGTCGACGGTCCACCGCGCCGTCCGGGTCGCCCTCTACGGCATCGCCGCCGGCGGACCGGGCCGCGCCGTCGAACGCAGCGACTGGGTCCGCTGGCAGCCGTGGGACGCAGGTGGCTACGGCCTCGCGCTCACCTACTCGCTCGCCGGCGGCGCCCGCTATCGCGTCGCCCGGCGGCTCGAGGAGCGCGAGCAGGTCGTCCAGGTCCAGGAGATCGGCGGCCGGGACGTCACCGACCGCTTCCGCTCCGGCCGGCTGGTCGTGCCCGGCCAGTTCCACCTCGGCGTCGACGAGGCGGTCTTCTGCGCCACCGCGTGCCTGGGGGAGGACGGGCTCCGTCCCGACGCTCCGGACGCCGCGGCGCAGCGCGCCGACCGGCTCCAGGAGGCGATCCAGCGGCTCGCCGACTCGGCGAGCCGGGCCACCGCGGCGGAGGCCCTCGCCCGCCTGCGCCAGGCGATGGACCGGGTCGGCACCGAGGCGCGCTCGCGCAGCCCCCTGGGGCTCGCGACCTCCCGGCTGCGCCGGGTCGAGGGCGAGCTGCTCCGGGCGCGCGAGCGCAGCGACGCCACCGCCCGGGAGATGGACCGGCTGACCGGGCTCGAGCGCTCCGCCGCCGCCGCCGCGGCGCGCCGCACCGAGTGCGAGCGTGAGTGGCTGGCGGGACGGCTCGCGGTGCTCGGCGCGACCCGCCGGGCGCTGGCGAGCGGCCAGGAGGAGGCGGCCCGGCTCGAGGCCCTGATCGAGGGCTGGCGCGGGTTCGCCACCTTCCCGCTCGAGCGCGAGGAGCGGGTGACCGCCCTCGGCGGCGAGCTCCGCCAGCTCGAGGAGGTCTCGGCCGAGGCGGAGCGGCGCTGGAGCGCCGCCCGCGAGCGGCTGCGGGCCACCGAGTGCCGGCGGATCGAGATCGCGACCTCGATCCGCGCCCTCGGCCGGGTGCCGCGCATCGAGGCCAGGGACCGCGAGCAGGCCCGCGTCCTCGCCGCCGAGGTCGCCGCCGAGGGGGCGGTCGCCCGCCGCGCCGAGGAGCTGCGCACCGCGGAGGCCAGGGCGGCCGGGCTGCGCCGGGAGATCGCCGCCACCGGGCTCGGCGACATCCCTCCGGTGCAGCTCGACAGCATCGGGCCGCTGATCACGACCGCGGTCACCGGCCCGCAGCGGCGCCGGCTGCGGCCGCTGCAGCGCGGCACCGCCGGTGCGGGCGGCCTCGGAGCGATCGGCTGCCTCGCCTCCGGCCACGGCCTCATCGCGGCGCTCGTCATCGGTGCCGCCCTCGCGATCATCAGCGCGAGCCTCGTCGTGGAGCGCTTCTTCGGCGGGTCCGCCGCGGCGGCGCGCCGCCAGCTCAGCCACCGCTGCCCGGGGCTCGACCTCGGCGAGGAGGGCCTGCGCCGCGCCGCCTTCCGCCTCCCCGACCTCCACCGGCTCCACGCCGACCGCCAGCGCCAGGAGCTCCTCGTCGAGGCGGGACGGGCCGAGCTCGAGAGCGCGACGGCGCGGATCGCCCAGCTTCGCGATCGCTGCCTCCAGCTCGCGGCCCGGATCCCCGTCGAGGTGCCGCAGGCGGGCGGCGCGGCGGAGATGGCGGCCGCCGACGGGCTGCTGAGCCGGTCACGCCAGGCGCTCACCGCGGTGGCCGCGGCCGAGGACGCGGAGCGCCGCCGCACCGAGCTCGAGGCCGAGGACGCCCGGCTCGCCCGTGACGAGGCGGCGGCGCGCGAGCTCCGCGAGGAGTCCGAGCGCAAGGCGGCGGCCCGCGACGAGCTCGCCGCGGAGCTCGCCTCCCACCAGCGCAGCGCCGGGCTTCCCGCCGACCCCGACACCGCCCGGGCGGTGGCCGCGTTCCGCCAGGGGGCGGCGACGCGGCGCCAGTTCGAGGCCGCACGCGACCGTCTCGAGGAGGTCCGCCGCCGGCTCGCAGCGATCGGCGGCGGGGACGAGCAGGCCCTCGTCCGCCAGGCCGCCCAGCTCGAGAAGGAGCTCCGGCGTCGCGGAGGCGACCCCGACGTCGCCGCCGTCGGCAAGCCCCTCGACGCGACCACGCTCCGTCACCTCGAGATCGCCGCCGAGCGGGCGAGGGAGGCGGCCTCGTACGCGCTCACCGAGGCGTCGGGGCTGCGCGAGCGGCTGCGGGGGATGCTCGACTCGCTCCCGTCGATCGCCGACCTCGAGGACGAGCGCGCCGCCTGCGTCGCCGTCCGCGACCGCGCCCTGCGCCAGCTCGAGGCGCTCCGCCGGGCGAGCGGGCTCATCGAGGAGTCGGCGCGCCGGGTCCACCGCGAGGTCGCGCCGCGGCTCGCCGCCTCGGTCGCGGGCCGCCTCGCACTGCTCACCGAAGGGGCCTACGACGAGGTCCACGTCGACCCGGAGCGGTTCGCGGTCCGCCTCCACAGCCGGGGCCGCCCCGACCTCATCCCCGTCGAGCACGTCTCCCACGGCACCCGCGACCAGGTCGGCCTGCTCCTCCGGCTCGCCCTCACCGAGGTCCTCGGCGAGGCGGGTGAGCCGGTCCCGCTCCTCCTCGACGACCCACTGCTCAGCTCCGACCCACGGCGCAGGCGGACCGCGATCGAGTTCCTGCTGCGGCTCAGCGCCGACACCCAGGTGTTGCTCACCACCGCCGACCCGGCCGTCGCCGAGCAGGTCGCCGCGAGCGGAATCGACGGCTGCCTGGCCATCAACCTCGACGAGCTGACCACCCGCCGCGGAGTGCGCATCGCGTAGGCGTCGACCCCGGCGGTCAGCGGCGCGGTCATGTTCTGGTCATGTTCTGGTCATGTTTTGGTCATAAACTTCATGTATTGCAGTCATGTGATTGCAGTCATGTTCCGCGTCATGTTTTGGTCATGTATTGTAGGATCTGCGACGGCGTGTGAAGGCGGGGTGCGCTTGCAACCCTGCGGTCACGGCCGGGAGACAGCTCTTTCGCTTCGGCTGTCGCGTCACTCGATTCGGGGTTAGCCTGCCGCGCCATGAGGGGCGGGACGCCATAGGGCGCCGCGAAACCCTCTGTCAGGGCGTCGTTCCGCGCGCCGAGGAGAGTCGACTCGAATGAAGCCAGCCATGTCCACTGATGGGCGACGCACGCGCGTCCGCCGCCGCGTCAGCGCAGCTCTGGGGATCCTCGGGATCGCTGCGCTCGTCTGCGCGCAGGTCCAGCCGGCGCGAGCGGCGGCCCCGTCGAGCACCCTGACCACGCTCAGCGCCGCGCCGAGCTCCCCCTCGACGTACGGCGAGTACGTGACCCTCACCGCAACCGTCTTCCCGACCAGCGGGACGGTCCCGACCGGCAGCGTCAGCTTCGACGAGGAGCTGGTCCCCGGCATCGTGAGCAGCCACCTCGGCGACGCCCCGGTCGTCGCCGCCGGGAACAACGGCAGCGCGAGCCTCGCGATCAACACCCTGTCGGTGGGCAGTCACAACCTGGTGGCCAAATACGGCGGCGATGCGGCCAACCTCACATCCACCTCGGCCACGCTCAGCTACAGCGTGACCAAGGCGTCGACGTCGACCGCCCTCAGCTCCTCGAAGAACCCCTCCACCTCCGGTGACAGCGTCACGTTCACCGCCGTGGTGACCAGCTCCGGGGGCACCCCCACCGGGACGGTGAACTTCGCCGACGGCGGCATCTCATTCGGCACCGGCGCCCTCGACGGTACCGGCACGGCCACCTTCTCGACCAGCGCCCTCACCCTGGGCACGCACACGATCACCGCCGGCTACGGCGGCGACACCAACTTCAACACCTCGAACTCGGCGAGCCTCAGCCAGCTGGTGCGCGCCGCGAGCACCACCGCGCTGACGGCCGCCCCGAACCCGCAGAGCTACGGCTCGACGGTCACCCTCACCGCCACGGTGAGCGGCACCACCGGCCCCGCGACGGGGACCGTGGCGTTCATGGACGGCGCCAGCGCGATCGGCAGCCCGGTGGCCCTCGACAACACCGGCAAGGCGGTCCTCGCCACGACCGCGCTGACGACCAGCGGCCACAGCCTCACCGCCGTGTACAGCGGCGACAACGCCTACTCGGGCTCGACCAGCACGGTGAGCACCGAGGGCGTCCAGCAGGCGACACCGACGGTCGCGCTCGGCGCGTCAGCCAACCCGTCGCCGTTCGGCACCCAGCTCGACCTGACCACCACGGTGACCGGCCCCGGCGGCGCCACCGCCGGGCCCTCGGGCACGGTCACGGTCAAGGACGGAAGCACCGTGATCGGCACCGCCACCCTCAGCGGTGGCCACGCCACGGTGAGCACCGCGACGCTCGCCGTCGGAGTCCACAGCCTCACCGCCCACTACTCCAGCGACACCAACTACACCTCGGGCGCCGATGGCACGCTGTCGGAGACGGTGAGCAAGGCCGCGACGGTCACCGCCCTCGGCGTCGCGCCAAGCCCGGGCGTCTCCGGCCAGGCGGTGACGCTCACCGCCACCGTCACCGGCAGCGGCGGAACCCCGAGCGGCGGCGTCACCTTCAAGGACGGGAGCACCACCCTCGGCGGCGGGCCCGTCGCGCTCGGCGCCAACGGCAAGGCCACCCTCAGCATCTCGACCCTGGCCCCGGGCGCGCACAGCCTCACCGCCGTCTACTCGGGTGACGGGACCTACCTCGCCTCCACCTCCCCGGCCGCCTCGGAGACCGTCCTCGACCTCACCACCACCACGCTGAGCTCCTCGGCGGCCCAGGCCACCACGAGCTTCGGCCAGTCCGTCTCCATCACCGCCACGGTGACCGCGCAGACACTCGGCGGCACCCCCACGGGAACGGTCACCTTCATGGACGGCGCCACCCAGCTCGGCACGCCGGTCAGCCTCGACGTCAACGGCAAGGCGGTGTACACGAGCTCGGCCCTCGCCGTCGGCGCCCACAGCATCACCGCGGCCTACAGCGGCGACGCCGCCTTCAACACCTCCACCTCCTCGGTGCTCACCGAGACGGTGACCCAGGCGTCGACGACGACCGCACTGCAGTCGTCCACCGCCGGCTCGGTGTTCGGCCAGGAGGTCGACCTCACCGCCACCATCACCCCGGCGAACGGCGGCTCGCCGAGCGGCACCGTCACCTTCATGGACGGCGCCACCGCGCTCGGCTCGCCGGTCGCGATCAGCGGCGGCACCGCCGTCCTCGCAACCACGACGCTGCCGGTCGGTGCGCACAGCATCACCGCCGACTACAACGGCGACGGCAGCTTCCTCACATCCACCTCGTCGACCGTCTCGGTCACCGTGACCCAGGCGACCACGTCGACCGTCCTCACCTCCGACCTCGCCACCCCCGTGCACGGCCAGCCGGTGACCCTCACCGCGACCGTCAGCGGGCCGGCGGGCAC
>DATKEY010000424.1:0-2881 GCA_035544475.1 Candidatus Dormiibacterota bacterium
TGAAGAACAAGGGGCTCGCCGCGGGCTCCAAGATCGGCCACATCTACCTCGAGGGTGAGTACGGGGAGGACGCGCTCCTCGGCACCACGACGTGGGCCAAGGCCAACAACATCACCGTCGTGCCCCAGAAGGTCCAGCCGACCGACAAGGACATGACCGCCCAGGTGCAGGCGATCAAGGCGGCCGGCGCCAAGTTCATCGCGCTGACCGGCACCCCCACCCAGGCCGCGTCCGCGGTCTCGATCGCCGAGGCCCAGGGCTTCGACGCGACCTTCCTCGGCTCCAACCCGACCTTTGTCCCCTCGCTGCTCCAGGGCCCGGCGAAGGTCGCGCTCCAGAAGCGCTACTACCTCGTCGGCTCCTCCTCGCCGTACGCCGGGGACTCGCCCGGCGCCACCGCCCTGCGCACCGAGTACGCCGCCGCCTACCCGTCGGACACCCCGAACGCGGGCGTCGACTACGGCTACGGCCAGGGCGAGATCATGTATCAGATCCTGAACGCTGCCTGTACCAGCGGATCGCTCGAGCGCTCCTCGCTTCTCAAGGCATTCCAGAAGCTCACGAGCGTCGACACCATGGGCCTCATCGCCCCGCTCGACTACTCCCATCCCGGCCAGCCCCCGGCCCGCGAGGTCTACGTGGCTGCTGCCGACTCCACCGTCCAGGGCGGCCTGAAGGTGGTCGCACCGCTCTTCGCGTCCACCCTGGCGACGACCTACAAGTGCCCCTGCCTCTAGGAGGCGGCGGAGCCTGACCCGACGAGGGGCGGCGCCTCCGGGCGCCGCCCCTCCTTCGTCCCCGAGGCAGGGTCGGACCCCGGGGCAGGGGGCCACCCCAGGGGAGGGGTGGTTTGGGACGCGCGGCACGTGTGCCGATCGCCGCTCCAGTTGCAGCGGAGCGGGGTGCTCTGCGCCGACAGATTGCAGCCAACCGGCGCGGCACGCTTGAAACCGTCACAGGGGGTGGCGGCCGCGCGTCCCACTGATACAAGACAAGCGACCCCCTCCCCGCGTTTCACCCGGCGGGAGGGACCGCTACAGGAGGCCCCGGGCCCGGGCGGCGGCGAGCGCCTGGATGCGGCTGCTCGACTGGAGCTTCGAGAGGAGCGACTGGCAGTAGCTCCTCACCGTGTTCGGGGCCAGGCCGAGGGTGGTGGCCATCTCCTTGCCGGACATCCCCTCGGCGAGAAGGCGGAGCACCTGGTGCTCGCGCTGGGTGAGGGTCGCCTCGAGAATGGGGGGCTCGGCGGCGGCGGCGTCGGCGGTGGCCTGGACCCGCTCGTCGATGATCACCCGGCCGGAGCGGATCCGGCGGAGGTCGCCGACGAGGTCGAGCTCCGCGGCGTCCTTGAGGAGGACCCCCGCGACGCCGGCGGAGAGGCACGTCCGGAGCACCGCGGCGTCGACGAAGGCGGTGAAGATCACCACCTGGGCGGAGGGCACCGTCGCCCGCAGCCGGCGGCAGAGGTCGGCCGAGTGCACGTCGGGGAGGTGGAGGTCGAGGAGGATGAGGTCGGGGGCGGCGGCGATCGCGCTCTCGACCGCGTCTCGGGCGTTCGACGCCTGGCCGACGACCTCGAAGTCGGGGGCGAAGGCGAGCAGGCGCCGGATCCCCGAGATGACGATCGGATGGTCGTCGACCAGGAGAACCCTACTGCGGGTCGGCATCTCCCCGTCCGGTGGGGATGCAGACCCGCAGTGTGGCGCCCCCGTCGTCGTTGTTGAACAGGGAGACGTCGCCGCCGAGCGCCTGGGCGCGGCCGAGGATGGCCGGCAGGCCCCAGCCACGGCCGTGGTCGGGGGCGACCTCGATCTCGAAGCGGCGGGGCACGCCCCGTCCGTCGTCCTGGATCACGAGCGTGACCCGCTCGTCGTCGTACTTCAGGGTGATCACCACCGAGGCCGCGCCGGCATGCCGCTCGATGTTGTAGAGCCCCTCGCGGACGCTCGAGAGCAGGACGCCCTGGACGGTGGGGGTCATCGTGCGGGGCGACCCCAGCACCACGAGCGAGACGGGGATCCCGCTGCGCTGGGTGAAGGGCTGCACCTGCATCTGGAGCACGGAGGAGAAGGCGCACTCGGCGGACGCCGGGGCGAGGTCGCGGAGCGCCTCGCGGAGCTGCGAGGCGGCGCTCGACGCCTGGACCTGGATGTCGTCGATGTCGACGAGCAGGTCGGCGACGTCGTCCTCGCCCACGCGCTCGCGTGCCTTGCGTGCGGAGACCCCGATGCCGAAGAGCAGCGGGCCGAGGGAGTCGTGGAGCTCGCGGCCGATCCGCTGGCGCTCGGCGCTGACCCGCATCCGGGTCTGCTGCTCGGCGTGACGGGCGGCGGTGAGCATCGGTCCGACGCTGTGCGCGAACTCGAGCAGGTTGCTCTGGGCGCGGTCGCCGATCACGCCCACCCGCCGGATCCCCGCGTAGATGACCCCGATGAGGTCCTCGCCGTCGTCGATGGGGACGCAGGCCATGCCGTGCAGCCCCTCGGCCGTCACCACCGGGTTGAAGTCGTGGGAGATCCCCCGGTCACTGAGGTAGTCGGCCAGGGTGATCGGCCGCCTCTCGAGGAGGACACGGCCACCGAGGCCCTTCCCGGCGGGCACCTTGAGCGTGCGGATCGGCTTGCTCGTCGCCTGGCACGCGCCGCGCATCGCCAGCAGGCTGGGGTGCTCGGTGACCGCCACCGAGGTGAAGTCGGTGCCGGCGAGGGCGAGCGCCTCCTGCGCGGCGCGCGCCGCCAGAACCGAGCTGTCGAGCAGCCCGCACAGGCGTCGCGTCGCCAGATGGAGGGCCCGCAGATCCTCCAGGGCGGAGACCGCCGCCTCCTCAGGGCTCCTTCTCATCACTCGCCTCGCACCGTCTCCCCGGACTGCCGGTGTCGGA